>JBOGDK010000265.1:0-6877 GCA_050701795.1 Micromonosporaceae bacterium | reverse complement strand
AGTCGCGGATCGCAGGTCGCACTCACCTTGCGCGCTGTATGCGGCCTGACGGCCGAACAGATCGCCGCCGCGTACCTGGTCCCGCCCCGCACCATGGCGCAGCGGCTGAGCCGGGCGCGGGCGATGCTGCGTACCGCGGGGGCGCGGTTCGTGATGCCGACCGGGGAGGACCTACCGGACCGGGTCGCCGCCGTACTGGACGTGTGCCACCTGATGTTCAACGAGGGTTACACCCGCGCCGCCGGTGACGTCCTGACCGACGCATCGCTGAGTTCGGAAGCGATCCGGCTGACCCGGTGGCTGCACGCGGCCCTGCCGGATCATGATGAGATCGCCGGGGCACTGGCGTTGATGCTGCTGACCCACGCGCGCACCGCCGCCCGTACCGACGAGGATGGCGATCTGATTCCGCTCGCCGGACAGGACCGCCGGCTCTGGGATGCCGACCTGATCGCCGAAGGCGTCGGAATCCTCGAACGCGTGCTGCCCTCTGGACCGGTCGGCCGGTTCCAGATCCATGCCGCGATCGCGGCGGTGCACGCCGAGGCGCAGGCGTGGGAGCACACCGACTGGCTCCAGGTCAGCCTGCTGTACGCGATGCTCGAGCGGGTCGCACCGAGCCCCGCGGTCACCCTCAACCATGCCGTGGCGGTCGGGATGTCTTCCGGGCCGGCAGACGGGCTCGCCATGGTGGAGCCGCTGCTGGACGACCCGACCATGCGCCGCCACCATCGCGTCCACGCCGTACGGGCGCACCTGCTGGAGATGGCCGGGGACGTGGCGGGCGCCGCGGGTGCGTACCAGCGGGCCGCACAGCTCACCGCGAGCCTGCCCGAGCAGCGCTATCTCAACCACCGCCGGCAGGAGCTCGACGCGCCTGGCTGACCCGTGCAACCTGCGGGAGGGGCGACAGCATCACACCGGTCACGCCCAACGTGAACAGCGCAAACGGTGGTCGAGCGAGCGGCTGACCGACCAGTTGCCTGAGCCAACCCGGCACCAGCGCCGGACCATGAGAAGAGGGTTCACGTTGTGACAGCCCGGACGTGTCGGTGCGCGCGGATCGGTCCGGGCTCTGCGGGCCATCGGTGAGTTCGCCGTCAGGACGCTAGGTTCATCGTGTGACCACTGCCTGGGATCCCACGGCTCCGGGTGTGATGCGACTTCCGTCCGGCCGACTCGTCCGCGGCAGGGGCCTCAGGCGTCCGATGCCGGACGGTCCGCCACCCGGCTTCGCCCTCTATCTGCTGGGTCGCCAGCCACCGCCGGTGACCTGGGAGAGCCGGTGGCTGCGGTGGCCGGACTTCTGGCTGCCGTCCGATCCCGGTGCGGCCGCCGAGGCGTTGCGCGAGGCCTGGGTACGTGCCGACAGCGAACGCGTCGAGATCGCGTGCGCCGGGGGACAGGGACGTACCGGCACCGCGCTGGCCTGTCTGGCCGTACTCGACGGGGTGCCCCGCCAGCAGGCAGTCAGGTACGTACGGCAGCACTATGCGCGCTATGCCGTGGAGACCCCGTGGCAGCGCCGCTTCGTCTCCCGCTTTCCGTCGCGGTGACGGCAGTCATTCATGGAACCGTCTGTTCCTCTCAAGTGTGAGGGTACGGGGGATAGTAGAAGAACCGGACTCAGAGGATTGTGAGCGGCAAAGAACAACAAACGACAGCGATGTCCACGACGATTTTGACGAACCATATGCCGGTTCGGGACAAAGCTCGCTACTCGTGAAGCTCGACTTTTGCAATTCGCAGTCCATGCGACCAAACCGCCCTGGTGAGGCCACCATCTGGCCCCTTGTAGCCGGCAGGTGAAGGTGTCAGTAGACTAACCGGACCCCAAAGTTGAAGAAGTGATTCAGGCTTCTCATTCGGTGACCCCAGCGAACAGCGGCCGGGTCGCGGAAGAATCCCCTACCCCCGCTAGCGAGCATTGGAAGCTACCCAATGACGATCATCGTTATGCTCATTGTCGGTGTCACGGCGGCGCTGACTTTTCATTTTGTCAGCAGTCACGGGCGTGGACGGTAGCCCGCTCCACAGACGCACACGTCGTCGTCAGGAATTGTGGCCAGGTCTCCAATGTGGAGACCTGGCCACTTTGGCGTCGCCGTCAATGCATCGCCTTGCCACTGGCCGGAAGAAGCCCCGTGGTCACGCGTGGGGTCGGCGCCTGACCACGGGGCTGTGCCTCAACTGTTGGTCGGGGTGGGCTTCGCGTGGCGGCGTCATCACACATGTCTGACAGTTCGTTGATTACTGGCGAGCCGGAAGCCGGCTCGCCAGTGTCGGCACCACGATTGCCGCCGCGACGACGTGCAGCAGCATGAGGGTGATTGCGGACGGCGTGTCGAAGCCGAGGGTCACGTCGGGCACGCAGGACAGTACGGTCAGCACCACGGTGGTGCGTACGAACGTCCGCCGCGGACGCTGTGCGCGCCGGGCCAGGACGCCGGCCAGCGCCACGCCGATCATCGAGAAGATGAACGTGAGTTGGGCGAATCCGGCGAGGGGGATGCTGACGCCGGTGGGATCGGCGAACGTGACGCCGGCCTCTGAGGCGATGGCGGCGAGCACGGTGGTGGCCACGGACGCCGCGGCGGCGGCTGCGAGGCCGGCACGCCACACTGGACGACGCGTGGTGCCGGTGGACATGGCGGGGGAGAGCGCGGCGGCGGTGGTGGTGGTCGACACGGGGGTCTCCGTTCGTTTCGGGACCGCCCGGTGCGGGTCCCTTCACCCACTCGTCGAACGGTGACCACCGGATTCGACACCTCCCGCCGGCAGACTTTTCACCCGCATCCGCGCCATCACCCACGAGGCGGTTTCCGCCCGCAGCGCGATGGCGGGGGACACCTCAATGCACTAACCAGCAGATCGTTCCTGGGCACTCGCCGGTGTCAGATCCGCAGTGCCCCCGGAAGTTGGTCGCCGTGCTGTGCGGGCGAGGATTGCGGCGAGCACCGAGAAGCCGGAGAGCTGGATCAACGCGGCGGTGCCCCAACCGAGATGCACCGCGAGCCAGCCGAGCAGGTATCCGGCGAACGCCGCGGGGATGTAGAGGCTCGCGACGAACAGTCCCGATCCCTGGCCGACGATCTGTGTCCGGACCGACTTGATGATGCCTGCTGACAGGTTCGCGTAGACCATGCCGCTGATCGCTCCACCGAAGACGAAGGAGAGGATCAGATGGGCGGCGAGCGAATCCACTCCACTGAAGAGCCCGTACCCGCAGATCGCGGACAGGCCGAGCGAACCGGCGAGGAGGTTCCGGAAGTCGAACCTGTCGCCGAGCCAACCGCCGAACAGTGACAGCAGGGCGCCGAGCCCGTACATGCTCACGGCGAGGGCAGCCTGTGTGGCCGAGTAGTCGAGTTCGTCGCGCAGGTACGTGGGATAGAGCCCGAGGTAGCCATAGATGGCGAGACCGGCGAGTACGGTGGCCGCGGCGAGCAGCATCGGGTCGCGGCGGGTTATCCGGTCGGCGCCCTCGGAGTGGACGACCTCCTGACCCCCGGCACGCGCCTCGGTGAGCCACGGACGTACGGCCAGGCCGACGACAACGAACAGAACGAATCCCGCCAGACCGAACACCACGAACGGGACCCGCCAGTCGGTCGCGGCGAGAATCGCGGCACCGAGGTTCGGCCCGATCAGCGCGCCGATGCCGAAGGTGAAGTTCAGCGAGCTCGCGGCGACACCCCGGTGCCGTACGAAGTAGGCGGTGCCGATCGCCAGCAGCGCGGTGAGCTGCATCGCCTCGCCGACTCCCGAGACGAACCGGTAGACGACCATGTCCCAGAAGCCGGTCGCGAACGGTGTCAGCGCGGTCGTCGCTGAGAACAGCACCAGACCGCTGAGGGCGACCGCGCGCCGGGAGACCCGGGCGAGCAGGTACCCGGTGGGCAGCCCGGCGACACCCATCCCGAGCGTGAAGATCGTCGACAGCAGCCCCAGCTGCGGAAGCTCGAACCCGAACGCTTCCCGGACATCGGGGGCGAGCACCGGGAAGAGCTGCCGGTCCATCGCGTTGATCACGTACGACACGAGCAGCAGCGCGAACATCGCGACCGCGAGGCGTTCCCGCCGCTTCGGCCCGGCCGTACCCGGAACCTGCTCGACCGGTGATCGCGCTGATGCGTCCGAGATCATGGCGCCTCCTGGGGGTGAGAAGTGGGGGGTGAGAAGCGGGGGACAGCGCGTTGATCAGCCGGCCGGGACGCCGGGTCCGGGAAGGAAGCGGCCGTGGCGGGTCTCGCCGGGGGTCCCGTCCTCGGCGATCAGCCGGCCGCGCAGGTAGCTGCGGACGACGCGCCCGGTGGCCGTACGACCGTGGTACGGGGTCCATCCGGCCTTCGAGAGGACTGACTCGTTGCGCAGCGTGTGCGTGGCTCCGGCGTCGACGAGCACCAGGTCCGCGTCGGCCCCTGGGCCGATCCTGCCTTTCCGGGGCCACAGCCCGTAGCTACGGGCGGGGACCTCGGCGTACACCCGGGCGACGTCCTCGTACGCGAGGTGGCCACGCGCGGCGGCGTCGAGCAGCAGCGGCATGGTGCTGTCGAGCCCGGGCAGTCCGAAGTGGACGTTCCAGATGTCCCCCTCGGCCTTCTGCGCGAGGGTGGAGGGGGCGTGGTCGGTGGAGATGTGGGTCAGCACGCCGTCGCGGAGCAGCCGCCACATCTGCGCCTCGTCGCCGTCGGTACGCGCGCGGGCCGGCGGGGTGAACTTGCGCAGGGCTCCGTGCTCGTCGACCTCCGCCTCGCGGAGCAGGAAGTACTGCGGGCAGGACTCGGCCGCCAGACGGGCGCCGGCGGCCCGTTCCCGCGCCGCGTAGGACGCCACCTCGGGATGGCTCACATGCGCCATCGCGGCCCGCGCGCCGGTACGCCGTACCAGGAGCGCGGCGACCGCGGCCGCCACCAGCTCCGCGTCCCGGTTACGCCACTCCGGCAGCAGGCCGCCATCAGTACGCCCTTCGTCGCGGAGCAGCTCCTCGGCGTACTCGGTCAGGGACTCGTCCTCACAGTGCATCAACGTCATGGCGTCGCAGAGGACCGTCGCCTCGAGGTGCTGCTTGAGGGCGGCGGGGCCGTGGCCGGGCACCCCGTGCGTGGTGCAGGTGAAGAGTTTGAAGAACGACACCCCGGCCTCCCACAGCGGCGCCACCTCGCGGTGGTGACCTGGCCAGGCGTGCGCGGCCAGCCCGTAGTCGACGTGGGAGCGGCCGTCGAGGTAGTGCCGCTTGTCCCGCAGGTCGCTCACGGTGCGTACCGGCTGGCCGTGGCTGTGCTCGACGATCGTGGTCACCCCGGCGGCGGCCGCCGCGGACGTACCGGTCGGGAAGTCCTCGCGTTCGGGGCTGCCGGGGTCCATGAGATGGACGTGGGTGTCCACGCCACCCGGGAGGACGAGCAGTCCCGCCGCGTCGACGACCTCCCGGGCGCTGGGCGACTCGCTGCCGACGTAGCCGATCCGTCCGTCGCTGACGGCGAGGTTCGCACGGCGCCGCCCGGCGGGGGTGACCACCGTGCCACCGGCGATGAGAAGGTCTGCGTCCGGCATCCGGGTCGCCTTTCAGGAGTAACGGAGGTCCGTGGTGGTGGCGTACCAGTCGAACGGCTGGCCGCCGGTGTTGACGATGACGCTCTGCGGGCGGGTGTAGCCGCGGTAGGCCTCCTGGCCGTTCTCGGTGCCGAGCCCGCTGTCCTTGGTGCCGCCCCACGGGGACGCGGGATCGATCCGATGGTGGTCGTTGACCCAGACGATGCCGCTGTCCAGCGCTTCGGCGACCCGCCACGCCCGGCCCACATCGGAGGTCCAGACCGACGCCGCCAGGCCGAACTGGGCGTCATTCGCCTTCGCTACGGCGTCGTCCTCGTCGTCGAACGGGACAACGACGGCAACGGGGCCGAAGACCTCCTCCTGCCAGATGTCGTGCTCCGGGGTCACGTCCGCGATCACTGTCGGCTGGTAGAACCAGCCAGCGGACAGAGACGGGTCATCGGGGATCCGGCCGCCGCACAACACCGTCGCACCCTGAGCGCGGGCACCCTCGACCGCCTCGGCGACCTTCGACCGCTGCGTCCGCGAGACCAGCGGTCCGATCTGGGTACGCAGGTCGAGCGGGTCACCGAGCCGCAGCCCCCGGGTCCGCGCGACGAAGGCTCCGACCACCTCGTCGTACGCGGATCGCTGGACCAGCAGGCGGGCGCCCTGCACACAGGTCTGCCCGGTGGCGATGAACGACGCGAACAGGGCCCCGGCGACGGCCTCCTCCGTGGGTGCGTCCCCGAAGACGATGACGGGTGCCTTGCCCCCGAGTTCGGCGGTGACCGGGATCAGGGCGCGGCCGGCGTTCGCGGCCACGATGCGGCCGGTCTCGGTGCCGCCGGTGATGTCCAACTTGGCGAGCCCGCGGTGCTCCGACAAGGACCGGCCGGTGGTGGCGCCGAGCCCCGGTACGACGTTGACCACCCCGGCCGGGACACCGGCCTCTTCGAGCAGCGCGGCGAGCGCGAGCGGTACGGCCGGTGCCAGCTCGGACGGCTTGATGACCAGCGAGTTCCCCGCCGCGAGCGCTGGTGCGAGCTTCTTCATCGTGATCAGCAGCGGATGGTTCCACGGCGTGATCAGCCCGGCCACGCCGAGCGGCACCCGGCGTACCACGTTCACGTGGCCCGAGCCGAAGTCCGGCACCGAGCCCTCGGCGGTCTGGGCCACCGCACCGAAATACTCCAGCCACTCCGGCAGCCGGCGCAGCTGTGCCCGCATCTCCCGCAGCGTCCGGCCGATCTGCAGCGTTTCGAGCTGGGCCAGCTCGTCGATCCGGTCGGCCAGCAGCGCCGCCGCGCGATTGAGCACGCGGGCCCGGTCACGCGGTCGC
>JBOGDK010000264.1:0-6878 GCA_050701795.1 Micromonosporaceae bacterium | reverse complement strand
CCGTACGCGTCCTGCAACGCATCCTCGCGATGACCGCCGCGATCTGGCACAACTGGCACACCGGCCAACCGACCATGCGCTCGCTCGTTGCCTACGACCACTGATCCCTTGGAATAGATCGTCTAGTTGCCGCAGGTACGCCGTGATCCTCCCCGTCCCGCACCCCACATCGGCAACTGGCCCCCCACCTTCGGCACGCACCAGGTCCGCTAACAAGGCCAGGACCGCGCGCTCCTCGGGCGTCTCGTCCAGGAGGTGGCGTGTCAGGTCTGCGTAACTAGAAGCGACAGTGTCGTAAGACGTTCGCGTGTCTTCCAGCCAGCCATCGGTGTTCAATCCCGCTCCCACCGACCGCAGGCTACCCAAACCCTGAACGGGCGACGGCTCGCCTTGCGCAACACGTGAAGCCCGCACACCCGCGTCCGCCACGACCGCGTTGACGGCGCCGTCACCCTCCGCCACGCCGGCCCGGCTACACCACATCGGCCTCGGACGAACCCACGCCCGAACCCCCGTGATCATGCTCATCCACGACCTACACATCCGCGTGATCAACACCGCCACCGGACACCTAATCCGCGAACTCGTCCTCGACCCCACCCGTGACTACCAACCCCGCAACACCAAGAAACCCCCAAACCCGCAGGTTCAGAGGTTTCCGATGTCTTGAGAGATCACAGGGTGCCCCCGGCAGGATTCGAACCTGCGCCCCCGCCTCCGGAGGGCGGTGCTCTATCCCCTGAGCTACGGGGGCTCAGGTCTTACGAAGATAGCAGGTACGTCGAGCCAATTGCCGCCGGGGCACCAGCTGCGCGGCGGCGTCGGATGGGGCGTTGAGCAACCCCTCAGGCGGCCGCGCCGAGCTTCACGAGGAGCTTGCGGAGTACGTCGATCTCGTTCTGCTGGGCGCTCACCATGCCCGAGGCGAGCTCATGTACCTCGGGCTCGTCAGTACGTTCGACGATCGCCCTGGCCATTCGTACGCCCGCTATGTGGTGATCGGTCATCAGCTGGCAGAACAGGACGTCGAACTGCTTGCCCTCGGCGTTGCGCAGCTTCTCCAGCTGTGCCGGCGAGGCCATGCCCGGCATCCGGCCGTCCGGCGGCCGCATGTGCTCACCGTGGCCCATCCACGCCATCGCGGGCTGGTCGCTGCTGGTCGGCGCGCCCCACTTCTCCAGCCAGCCGAGCATCAGCCCGATCTGTGCCTGCTGGGTGAGTGCGATGTCGTACCCGAGAGTGCGCACCTCGGGGAGGCTGCCACGCTGCCAGGCGATCATGCCCATCTCCACCGCCTGGCTGTGGTGAGTGCTCATGTCGTGCGCGAAGCCCACCTCGGGGGAATTCTCATCCGGGCTCCCTGACATCGCGAACACCCCGGTGGCGAAGCCGACGGCGAGCGCCAGCAGTGCGGCCAGGGCGGCCGCCACCAACGGGTTCGCCCCCCGCCACCAACCGGTGGCGGGGGGCTCGTCCGCGTTCAGCCGAGGCTGATCCTCGGTGTGGAGCCCGTCTGACACCGGTGGCTCAGCCTCCCGGTACGGGCGCTGGCGCTCCACCACCTGGAGGCGGTGGGGCTCCGCCACCTGGAGGCGGTGGGGCTCCGCCACCCGGAGGCGGTGGGGCTCCGCCACCCGGAGGTGCGCCCGGAGGAGGTGCCCCCGGACCGCCCGGCTGGCCGCCGCCGGGCTGCTGTGGCGGTTGTACGTCGCGGGGCTTGTCGCCGCCCACCGTGACGCCGCCGGAGCAGGCGGCACCCTTCTCCGGGCCGTTGGTACGCAGTGCCTTGACGAAGTCGTCGATCCGGGAGTCGCCCGCGTCGTCGACCTTCAACTGGTAGCCCCACGCCTGCAGGGTGATCGGTGACTTGAGCCCCTTGTACGGGCTCATCAACATGTAGTCCTTGCCACGGACCTTCTTGGCCAGTTGCTTCACCTGGTCCTTCGGAAGGTCCGGCTGGTACGTGATCCAGATGGCGCCGTGCTCCAGGCTGTGGACGGCGTGCTCCTCGGCGATCGGCTTGTCGTACACGTCGCCCATGCAGTTCTGCCACACCGCGTTGTGCGGGCCGCCGACCGGGGGCGACATGTCGTACTTCAGGTCACCCTCGGGGTGCTGGCCTGCCTTGCCGACCTTCTCGCTGTAGTCGGTCACCCCGGAGATCATGTTCGCGCGTTCGGCCGGCGACTTGGCGCTGTACCAGGCGAGGTAACTGGTGTATCCCACGATCGATACGAAGAGCACCGCCACCACACCGAACAGCGCGATGGTGCCCCAGGGCTTTTCGCTGGACACCCTGACCGGCTTGATGGCCCTCGGTGCCTTGCCCCCCTTGCCAGGACGCTTCCCACCGGACACCAGGGCCGACTTGCTCGCACCGGACTTCCCGGAGCCGCGACCACTGGTGGATCGGCTCTTCTTGGCGCCGCGTTTGGTGGTGCCGTTCTTCGAGCCGGAGTCCTTGGAGCCGGAATCCTTGGACTTGGAGTCCTTGGAGGCGCGCTTGGCAGGCGCCGGGTCGGCGTCCGCGTCGTCCAGATCCGCGTCGTCGAGATCGTCGACGTCGTCAGTCTGCTCGTCCAGCTCGACCGCCTCGTCGTCCGGCGCGTCGAGCTCGGGCTTGGTCTTCCTGCTCATCCGCCCGCCTCGCTTCGCACGCTGGACAAATGTGGCGCAACGCCGCCGTGTCCGACGCTTCGCTCGCTTCGCTCGCTCATGGGGTTATCCACACTCCGGAATGGGATGTTGGACGCTGCTCCGCCCGAATATTGCCTGATGTCTGGCCGACGGTCTCGCCTGATGGTCAGCACACCGGGATACCACCGAGGGACCGACTCTACCCTCGTTAGCATTGCGCGGTGACTCCTGCCAAGCTCTCCGACGCCGTACTCGCCGCCGCGAGGGCCGTATTCGCGGCCCACCACCTCGACGCATCCGTGATGCCCGAGGCCGCGGCGGTGGAGCGACCGCGAAATCCCGAGCACGGAGACTACGCCTCCAATCTGGCGATGCAACTAGCCAAGCGGGCCGGTGTGGCACCTCGCGACCTCGCCACCTGGATCGCCGAGGAGCTCGGGCGGACGGAGGGCGTGGCGGACGTCGAGGTGGCCGGACCGGGATTCCTCAACATCCGGGTCTCCTCCGCCGCGGCCGGCAGCCTGGCCAGGGACATCGTCGCGGCGGGCCCGGCGTACGGCCACAGCGACGCCCTGGCGGGCCAGAAGATCAACCTGGAGTTCGTATCGGCGAACCCCACCGGCCCGATCCACCTGGGCCACACCCGCTGGGCCGCGGTCGGCGATTCGCTGCACCGGCTGTTGGAGGCGGCCGGTGCCGAGGTGGCGAGTGAGCATTACACCAACGACGCCGGTGGGCAGGTGGACAAGTTCGCCGAGTCGCTGCGCAACGCGGCCCACGGCGAGCCACCGCCGGAGGGTGGGTACGGAGGTGACTACGTCACCGAGATCGCGCAGCGGATTCTGGCCGATCACCCCGACCTCAAGGTGCAGGCAGCGGAGCAGGCGCTCGTGGTGTTCCGGGACGAGGGCCTGCGGCTGATGCAGGAGGAGATGCAGGCGAGCCTGGGCCGGTTCGGGGTCCAGTTCGACGTCTGGTTCTCCGAGCGCACCCTGCACGCGTCCGGTGCCGTCGAACACGCCCTCGACGAGTTGCGCCGGCAGGGCCACGTGTACGAGGCGGACGGGGCGGTGTGGCTGCGTACCACCGATTTCTCCGACGACAAGGACCGGGTGCTGATCCGCGGCAACGGGGTCAAGACGTACCTCGCGGCGGACGCCGCGTACTACATCAACAAGCGGGAACGGGGCTTCGACCGCTGCGTCTACATGCTGGGTGCCGACCACCACGGGTACGTGGGCCGGCTGAAGACGATCGCCGCCTGCGCCGGGGACGACCCGGAGCGCAACATCGAGGTGATGATCGGCCAGCTGGTGAAGTTGGTCCGCGACGGCGCCGAGGTGAAGCTGTCGAAGCGGGGCGGCACCATCGTCACGCTGGACGAGCTGGTCGACGCGGTCGGGGTGGACGCCGCGCGGTACACGTTGGCGCGGTATTCGGCGGACTCGCCGATGACCCTCGACATCGCGCTGGTGACCCGGCAGGCCAACGACAACCCGGTGTTCTACGTGCAGTACGTCGGAGCGCGTACCGCCGCGGTGGGCCGCAACGCCGCCGACCTGGGGGTCACCCGGGGGGCGCCGGAGGACTTCCAGCCAGGGGTGCTGGAGCACCCCAAGGAGGTCGAGCTGCTACTCGCACTCGGCGAGTTTCCGCAGGTGGTGGCCACGGCGGCGGAGCTGGGTGCGCCGCACCGGGTGGCCCGGTACCTGGAGGAGCTGGCCGGTACGTACCACCGGTTCTTCGACAGCTGCCGGATCCTGCCGCGCGGCGACGAACAGGTCGGTGACCTGCACCGGGCGCGGTTGTGGCTCAACGACGCCGCCCGCGTGGTGATCGTCAACGGCCTGGCCCTGCTCGGGGTCTCGGCACCGGAACGGATGTAGCGATGCGGGCACACGAAGCGGGGGCGATGCACGGGGAGATCGGCCACCACGGGCCGTCCTGGTTGCGCCCCCCGGCAGACGTCAACGCGCTATTGGATCACCTCTGGTCGGCGAACGCGCACCGTGGCGCCGACGGCGTACTGACCGTGGGCGGGGTGGACGTTGAGACCCTCGCTGAGGAGTACGGCACCCCCGCGTACCTGCTCGACGAGGACGACTTCCGGGACCGCTGCCGGGCGTACCAAACGGCGTTCCAGGGCGCGGACGTGTACTACGCCGGCAAGGCCTTCCTCTGCAAGGCCGTGGTACGCATCCTCGCCGAGGAGGGGCTCGGCCTCGACGTGTGCACCGGCGGCGAGCTGGCGGTGGCGCTGGCCGCGGACTTCCCGCCGGAACGGCTGGGGCTGCATGGCAACAACAAGTCGGTGGCCGAGCTGACCCGCGCGCTGCGGGCCGGGGTGGGCAGGATCATCGTCGACTCGTACGACGAGATCGACCGGCTGGCCGCACTCGCGGCCGACCTGGGGGTACGCCCGAAGGTGATGGTGCGGGTCACCGTGGGGGTGGAGGCACACACCCACGAGTACATCGCGACCGCCCACGAGGACCAGAAGTTCGGCTTCTCGCTCGCCAACGGGGCCGGCCGAGAGTCCGGGGGAGGGGCCGGGCGAAGCGGCGCGGGGGCGGCTAAACCAGGTGATCTGCCGGCGGGTGCCACGGGACAGGGCGGGGCCGCCGGGAGCGGTCCGGGCGGCGCGGCCGGCGAGGCGGTACGACGGATTCTCGCGACGCCGCACCTCGAACTGGTCGGCCTGCACTCCCACATCGGCTCCCAGATCTTCGACACGTCGGCGTTCGAGGTGGCCGCCCGGCGGGTGCTCGGGTTGCACGCGGCGATCCGGGACGAGCACGCGGTCGAACTGCCGGAGCTGGATCTCGGTGGCGGGTTCGGGATCGCGTACACCACCCAGGACGACCCGCTCGGACCAGACGACATCGCCCGGCAGTTGACCAAGATCGTGGAGCACGAGTGTGCCGGGTACGGGCTGGCCGTACCCCGGTTGTCGGTGGAACCGGGGCGCTCCATCGTCGGCCCCAGCGTGTGCACGCTCTACCAGGTCGGCACCGTCAAGGACATCGCGCTCGACGCCGGAGCCACCCGCCGGTACGTCTCTGTCGACGGCGGTATCAGCGACAACATCCGTGCCGCGCTGTACGACGCGTCGTACTCATGCACCCTGGCCTCCCGGGCCTCGGACGCCCCGCCGGTGCTGACCAGGGTGGTGGGTAAGCACTGTGAAGCCGGTGACGTGGTGGTGAAGGACGAATTCCTGCCGGCCGACGTCGAGCCGGGCGATCTCGTCGCCGTACCGGGGACCGGTGCCTACTGTCGGAGCATGGCGAGCAACTACAACCATGTGCCGCGCCCGCCGGTGGTCGCCGTGCGGGACGGCGCGGCGCGGGTGGTCGTACGGCGGGAGACCGAGGACGACCTGCTCGCGCTGGACGTGGGGTGAGAACGTGACTGCCACGAACCCGGGGCCTGGCGGCAGCGGCCGGGGGGCGGCGGCGCCGCTGCGGATCGCGATGCTCGGTTGCGGCACCGTGGGCGCGGAGGTGGCCCGGCTGCTTCACGAGCAGTCCGCGGACCTGACGGCCCGGATCGGGGCGCCGTTGGAGCTGGTGGGGATCGCGGTACGCCGCCCGGACCGGGACCGTGGTGACGTGCCGGTGCCGCGCGAGGTGTTCACCTCCGACGCGCTCGGCCTGGTGAAACGGGACGACGTGGACATCGTGGTCGAGGTGGTCGGTGGGATCGAGCCGGCCCGCACCTGGCTGACCACGGCGCTGCGGTCCGGCAAGAGCGTCGTCACCGCGAACAAGGCATTGCTCGCCGAGCACGGCGGGACGCTGCACGCCGCGGCGGGGCACACCGGCGCCGACCTGTACTACGAGGCGGCCGTGGCGGGTGCGATCCCGCTGGTACGCCCACTGCGCGAGTCGTTGCACGGGGACCGGGTCAGCCGGGTCACCGGCATCGTCAACGGCACCACGAACTACGTCCTGTCCCGGATGGATTCCACGGGGGCCGGCTTCCACGAAGCGCTGGAAGAGGCCAGCGAACTCGGGTACGCCGAACCGGACCCGACCGCTGACATCGAGGGCTTCGACGCCGCGGCGAAGGCGGCGATCCTGGCCTCGTTGGCGTTCCACACCCGGGTCAGTGCCGCCGACGTCTACCGCGAGGGGATCACCGAGGTGACCGCCGCGGACGTGGCGAGCGCCCGTGAGATGGGTTGCACCGTGAAGCTGATCTGCATCGCGGAACGGTTCCCGGCGGAGACCGATCCCGGC
>JBOGDK010000263.1:0-6886 GCA_050701795.1 Micromonosporaceae bacterium | reverse complement strand
CCCTGGGGAGACCGAACCGGAACCTCGGGAACTTCGGCGGCGAGGCTGACGACTACCGGAACATGACGTGCGGTGAAGCGAGAGAGGCGTTGTCCGCCCTGTTCGACGGGGAGGCTGCCCCCGTCGAAGAACAGGGGGCGCGGCAGCACCTCGAGACATGTGGTGGTTGCCGGACTTGGCGTGCGCAGGTGGAGCAGGTGACCAGGCTGGTGCGTGTGCGGTCCGCGGACGACGTACCGGACCTCACCGAACGCGTCCTCGCCGCGGTCGCGACCGAGCAGGGCGCCGCCCGCGACGAGCTGCGGCGACGGCACGCCCGCCGGCGGCGCTGGGGCCTCGCGCTACGGGCGCTGGTCGCCGGTACGGCATTCCTGCAACTGGTCCTCGCGCTGCCCGACCTGCTCGCCAGCCACGGGTACGGCCTGCACGCCGGTCGGGAAGGCGCCTCCTTCGACGTGGCGATGGCGGTCGGGATGCTGTTCGCGGCGCGCTACCCGGACCGGGCGCGTGCCCTGCTGCCGGTCGCGGTGGTGCTGGCCGGCACGCTTGCGGTCACCACCGGGATCGACCTGGCGGGCGGAGCCACCACCCTGGTGCACGAGCTCGGGCATGCGTTGGTGGTCGTACAGGCCGGCGTGCTCTGGGCGCTGGGTCGGGGGGATCAGTGGGAGGCGAAGCGGGCCACGGCCTCGTGATCGCGCGGGCACGGGCTGCCGCGCTGCGGGTGGGCCCGCTCCGGGCCGTGCTGCTCGGCGAGGGTCTGCGGCGGCGGCTGCTCACCCCCCGGGTCGGTCTGCCACGAGCCGGACTGGCTGTTGTCGCCGGCGCCCTGGCAGCGCTGTGCTGGGCCGCTCCCGCGGTGGCGCATGCCGCGCTGCTCGGCAGCTCCCCGGCGAACGGCGCGGTGGTCGAGGACGCTCCGTCCGTGGTCACCCTGCGGTTCTCCGAACCGGTGGAACCGGTCCCGGGCCAGGTACGGATCCTCGCCCCCGACGGCGGCCGGGCCGACAATGGCGAACCGCGCGCCTCGGGCGGCGAGGTGCGGATCACGATGCGCGACGGAGCCCCGAAGGGGACGTACCTGGTGACGTTCCGGGTGGTCTCGGCGGATGGCCACCCGGTGACGGGTGGATTCACGTTCTCGGTCGGTGAGCCCTCGAAGTCGCCGCCGCCGGCCCCGGCCACCGAAGAGCAGGACCCGCTGGTGGCCTGGTTGCTGCCTGCGCTGCGGTACCTGGGGTACGCCGGTCTGGTGCTGCTGGCGGGCGCCGTCGGTGCGCTCGGGTACGCGTGGCCGCCACGGCTGTCCCGGCGCCGCCCTGCCCGGCTGGCGTGGCTGGGCGCGGCGGCGGTGGCCGGCTCGGCGCTGGGCGAGATGTGGTTGCAGGCCCCGTACCTGCTCGGCACGGGGTTGACCGGGGTGGGGACCGGCGACCTGCTCGACGTCCTCGACAGTCAGTACGGTTACGCGCACCTGGCGCGCCTCGGTTGCCTGGCGCTTGCCGTGCCACTGCTGCGCCGGGTGGGCGCCGGACCGCTGGTCAGGGGTCAGCCGGCCGCCCCGACCGGGCGCCCCGGACCGACCCAGCGCCCCGGACCGGGCACAGCGGCGCTGTGGCGTTTCGGGCCGCTGGTCCTTGGCGTGTGCCTGCTGACGAGCTGGCCGCTTTCCGGCCACCCGGCGTCGGCGCCGTTGCCGTGGCTGGCGGTGGCACTCGACACCGCGCACCTGGCCGCGGTCAGCATCTGGCTGGGTGGGCTCCTGGTGCTGGCGGTGTGCCTGCTGCCGGCCGAACGGGAAGCGGTCGCCACGTTGTTACCGGCCTGGTCCCGGTGGGCGTTCGGGGCGGTCGCCGTCCTGGTGGTGTCCGGGGTGTCCCAGGCCGCCCTGGAGGTCGCGGAGTTCGCGGAACTGGTGAACACCCGGTACGGCCTGCTGCTGCTCATCAAGGCGGGGATCCTGGTGGCGCTACTGATCCTCGGGGGCTTCGCGCAGCGGCTGGTACGGCGGCAGCAGCGGGAGCGGCTGCGCCGGGTGATCGCTGTCGAGCTGGTGTTCGCCGCCGTGGTGCTGGCGGTGACGTCGGTCCTGGTGCAGACCACTCCCGCGCGTACTGAAGCCTCGGTACGCGACACCGCTGCGCCCGCTGAGAGCTTCCGCACCACCCTGCAGAGCCCCCTCTATCAGCTCCACGTGGCGGTGGAACCCACCACGGTCGGCAACAACTCTGTCGATTTGCACGCCACCACTGCCCAGGGCGGGACGTTGTCTGTGGAGGAGTGGCGTATGACGGTGGCACTGCCGGAGCGAGACATCGCACCGATCGACGTACCGCTGCTCGAACTCACCGACGATCACGCGGTCGGTGAGATCACGTTGCCTGCGGCGGGGCGCTGGGAGTTCCGGTTCACGCTGCGTACGTCGGAGATCGACCAGGCGACGGTACGGGTCACCGTGACGGTGAGATGACGAACGGCCTGCCGTATGGCGGGCCAGGAGGAAGGATCGACTGATGATCAGACGTCTGTCAGGTGCGGTGCTCGTCGCCGTGCTCGTCGGGATCGCCGGGTTCGCCAGCCCGGCGTCCGGGCACGTCACCGTGGACCCTGGGGAGGCGGAGCAGGGCGGCTACGCAAGGGTGGTGTTCCGGGTTCCCAACGAGCGGCCCAACGCCAGTACGACGAGGGTGCAGGTGTACCTCCCGAAGGGGCAACCGGTGGCCGGGGTCCGCACCATGCCGGTCCCGGGCTGGACGGTGAACGTGGGTTACCGCAAGCTCAGCAAGCCGATCGAACAGCACGGGCAGCGGATCACCAACGTGGTGAGCACCCTGACGTGGACCCCGATCGGCCCGGATTTCGCGATCGGGCCGAACGAGTTCATGGAGTTCCCGGTGTCGCTGGGCCCGTTGCCGGAGGCCTCGACGATGGTGTTCAGGACGCTGCAGACGTACCACAACGGCGAAGTGGTCCGGTGGATCGAGCCGCCGACTGAGGGCGCGGAGCCGGAGCACCCCGCCCCGGTGCTGGAGCTGGCGAAGCCGCCCGCGGACGGGGCCGGGGCCGAGACCCAGGTCGGTGCCGCGCGAGGCCCCGATGTCGCGGCGGAGCCGGAGCAGACCTCCAGCGGTGCGCCGCTGTGGCTCGGCGTCGTGGGTGTGGCCGCTGGTCTGGTGGCGCTGATCCTCGCGCTGATCGCGTACGGCCGGACCAGGCCCGAGAACAGCCTTTTCGATGATGACGACGATGGCGACGACGACGAGGCCGCGGAGGACGCCGGTTATCGGGAGAGCAGTCTGGAGGACGCCACCGTGGACCTCGCCGACCTGGAAGACGACGCGAGCCAGGATGACATGACCACCGAGCGGGTGCACCCGCCGAGCGGGTCCAGGGGATAGCCGATACCCCGGCACCCCCGGTGGTGGCCGCACCAGCAGCCGGGGTGCGGGGAGCCGGGTCCGGGGACCTTGTTCGTGGGGCGGCCGGGCGGCCGGGCGAGCGCCACTGTGCCCGGTCACGCAGTATGTAGGGATGCCCCTCCCCATCGAGCAGTACGCGATCATCGGCGACACCCAGTCGGCGGCGCTGGTCGGCACGGACGGGTCGATCGACTGGCTGTGTCTGCCCCGATTCGACTCAGCCGCCTGCTTCGCCGCTCTACTCGGCGACCACGGCCATGGCCACTGGCAGCTCGCGCCAGCCGGCGAGGTGGTGTCGACAACACGCAGATACCGCGGACCGACGCTGATCCTGGAGACCGAGTACGTCACCCCCACCGGCCGGGTCCGTCTGGTCGACGTGATGCCGCCGCGGGACCGGCGCGTCGACGTACACCGCCGGGTGGAAGGGCTCGACGGTGAGGTCGAGGTCGACATGGAGTTGGTGATCCGGTTCGACTATGGACACGTGGTGCCGTGGGTCCGGCGGATCACCGACCCGGACGGCGCCCCGGCGATCCTCGCGATGGCAGGGCCGGACGCGGTGTGCCTGCGCGGGGACATCCTGCCGTCGGCCGCCGACCACCGGCACCGTTGCCGGTTCACCGTGAAGGCGGGGGAGTCGTACGACTTCTCGCTGACCTGGTTCCCCTCACACCAACAGGCTCCTGGCACCCAGTCGATGGACCAGGCGATCGAACGTACCGAGTCGTTCTGGCACAGATGGACCAGGCGTTGCGCCTACCAGGGCCCGTACCGCGAGCAGGTACTGCGCTCGACGATCGTGCTGAAGGCGTTGACGTACCACCCGACGGGCGGCATCGTCGCCGCGCCCACCACGTCCCTGCCGGAGCAGTTGGGCGGTGCCCGCAACTGGGACTACCGGTACTGCTGGCTACGGGACACGGCGCTGACCCTGCGTGCCCTGATGTCGACCGGGCACCGGGAGGAGGCGCGACGGTGGCGGGACTGGCTGCTGCGGGCCGTCGCCGGTGATCCACATGACCTGCAGATCCTGTACGGCCTGGGAGGCGAACGGCGGATCGCCGAGTGGATCCCGGACTGGCTGCCCGGGTACCAGGGTGCCTCCCCGGTACGTGTCGGCAACGCCGCGTACACCCAGTACCAGGCGGACGTGTACGGCGAGGTGCTCGGCGCGCTGCACCAGGCCCGGGTCTCCGGGATCGCCGAGGACACCTTCTCCTGGTCACTGCAGAAGGCCCTGCTCGCGGACCTGGAGCAGACGTGGGACCAACCCGACAGCGGAGTCTGGGAGGTACGTGGTCCACAACGCCACTTCACCCACTCCAGGATGATGGTCTGGGTGGCACTGGATCGGGCGATCCGGGCCGTGGAGGAGTTCGGACTGTCCGGGCCGGTCGACCGGTGGCGGACGTTGCGCGACAAGGTCCACGCCGAGGTGCGCGACCAGGGGTTCAACTCCGAGCTCGGCACGTTCACCCAGTACTACGGCAGCCGCAACGTCGACGCGAGCCTGCTCCAGGTCACGCACCTGGGGTTCTTGCCACCCGATGACCCGCGGGTGATCGGGACGGTAGAGGCGGTGGAACGGGAGCTGCGGGACGGTCCGCTGGTGTGGCGGTACCGTACCGAGGCCGAACATCAGGGAGAGACCGTCGACGGCCTGCCACCGGGCGAAGGCGCGTTCCTGGCCTGCAGCTTCTGGCTGGTACGGGCGTACGCCGACGCGGGTCGCACAGCGGATGCCCGGGCACTGTTCGAGGATCTGCTCGCGCTGACCAACGACGTGGGACTGCTCGCGGAGGAGTACGACCCGGTGGCGGGCAGGATGACCGGCAACTTCCCGCAGGCGTTCAGTCACCTGGGGTTGCTGTCGGCCGCGTACGCCCTCGACGACTAGCGCTCGACGCTGGGCCGGTCGCCCTCGACGGTCAGCCGGGCTCGTTGCCCGGACGCCACTTGATCGAACAACCGACGCTCGGCTGGTGCGGCTCGGCCACAGGCTCCCCGGCCAGTACGGCGTCGATCGCCGAGCGCAGCAGCTCGCCGGTGACCGGCTTGTCGTTGCCGGGCGTGGAGTAGTCGAACGCCCCGCGGTAGGCGAGCTTCTCCTCACGGTCGTACAGGAAGAAGTCCGGGGTGCAGGCGGCCCGGAAGTCCTTGGCCACCAACTGGTCCTCATCGAGCAGGTAGGGGAACGTGAAGCCGGCGCGAGCGCGCTGTTCCCGCAGGTATTTCGCCGCGTCGTCCGGGTAGTTCGCGGTGTCGTTGCTGCAGATCGCGACGGTGCCGAGTTGCGGGTAGCCGTCGAGCAGCTTGCCGAGCTCGGCTTCCAGGTGTCGGACGTACGGGCAGTGGTTGGAGAGGAACATCACGAGAAGAGCCGGAGCGTCGGCGAAGTTGCCGCGGCTGATCGTGGTGCCGTCCAGGGACGGCAGCGCGAACTCTGGCACCGGGCTGCCGAGCGGGACCATGAACGACGACGCCGCCATCGGAACTCTCCTCATCGTCGGGAAGTGGGGTTGCCGTCAGCCTATGCCTCGCCCATCGGCAGATCCCGGGCGGTCCCGGGTGGTGGTACGGGTCCGCGGTTACCCGCAGTAGTGAAGCCTTACCTGGTCGCGTTGGCACAGACGTGGGACTCGACCCCTGGTTTTCGACACCTATGGTGGGCCAGGTGCACAGAACGCCACGGCAACGAGGCGACGGGCTGACTGACCCGGGAGCTGAGACGGGGCGACGGGGAGTGAGCATCGCAGCGAGCGACCCCGGGACCAGAAAACCCAACAGTACGAAGGGGCTGACCCGATGAGTGAGTACGACACAAACGTCGACATCGACGGCGATGGCGAGTGGGACGAGGTCGAGATCACCGAGAACGCCGACGGCTCGGTGACCCTTGAGGGGGACGTTGACGGGGACGGGCAGACCGACTTCGTCGGAACTGACGAGAACGCCGACGGCCTTGTCGACTACGCCGATTACGACACCGACGGTGACGGGCAGCTGGACACCCGCATGACCGATGTCGACGGTGACGGATGGTTGGACACCACCGAGCCGATCGAGGACGATGCCGAACCGTCCGGCACCGAGGGTTCGGGCGGCGAAGGCGGCGCTGAGGGCGGCGCTGAGGGTGCGCCACCGGCCGATGATGGTGGCACTCCGGCACCGGCCCCGACCGACGACGGCTCTTCAGGAGCGCCCGGCGAAGCCCCGGGTGACGCCTCCGGGGGCGAGGAACCGTCCGGTGGCGAAGCACCCGCCCCCGAGGGTGGCGGTGAAGGCGGCGCTGGCGGTGAAGGCGGCGGCGAAGGCGGCGGTGCTGGTGGCGCTGGCGGTGAAGGCAGCGGTGCCGGTGGCGGCGAAGGCGGCGCTGGCGGCGATGGTCTTACGGGCAAGATCATCCCGAACTCCGGCGGCTGATACGCCGAACACCGGAAGCGGTGCGGTTCGCGGACGCGAAC
>JBOGDK010000262.1:0-6903 GCA_050701795.1 Micromonosporaceae bacterium | reverse complement strand
GTGAAGGCCACGGCCAGTTCCTCAAGCGCGGCCTCAGCCAGTACCTGATCTAGTCCTTCAGCGACCGGGCGGACCACCCCGCCCGGCCGCCGCATCGCACGTGACCTGGGAGGATCAATGGACTTCGGCGTCGTACTCCAGACCGACCCGCCGGCCCGTGATGTTGTCGAGGCGATGCGGGTCGCGGAGGACTGCGGCTTCGGCTACGGGTGGACGTTCGACTCCTGTGTGCTGTGGCAGGAGCCGTTCGTGATCTACTCCCAGATCCTGTCGGCCACCCGCTCGATGATGGTCGGCCCGATGGTCACCAACCCGAGCACCCGCGACTGGTCTGTCACGGCGTCGCTGTTCGCCACCCTGAACGACATGTACGGCAACCGTACGGTCTGTGGCATCGGTCGCGGCGACTCGGCGAACCGGGTGATCGGCAACAAGCCCGCCACCCTGGCCACGCTCGGCCGGTCGATGACGGTGATCAAGGACCTCGCGGAAGGGCGTGAGGTCACGATGAACGACACCGCCGTGAAGCTCCCGTGGGTACGCGACGGCAAGCTCGAGATCTGGATGGCGGCGTACGGTCCGAAGGCCCTGAAGTTGGTGGGGGAGCAGGCCGACGGCTTCATCCTGCAGACCGGCGACCCCGATATCGCCCGCTGGACCATCAGCTCGGTACGCGAGGCCGCGACCGACGCGGGCCGGGACCCGGCGGGCATCACGATCTGCGTGGCGGCGCCGGCGTACGTGGGTGACGACCTGGCGCACCAGCGCGACCAGTTGCGGTGGTTCGGTGGCATGGTCGGCAACCACGTGGCTGATCTGGTCGCCCGGTACGGCAAGGACGGCCCCGTACCGCACGCGCTCACCGACTACATCGAAGGGCGCAAGGGGTACGACTACTCCCACCACGGCAAGGCGGGCAATCCGTCGACGGACTTCGTACCGGACTCGATCGTTGACCGGTTCTGCCTGCTCGGGCCGGCGTCCGCGCACGTCGACCGGCTGCAGGAGTTCGCGGAGCTGGGGGTGGAGAACTTCTCGATCTACCTGATGCACGACCAGAAGGACAAGACGCTCTCCGCGTACGGGGCGGACATCATCAGCCGGGTCAACAAATGACCCGGCTGCCGGCCTCGCCTAGGTACTCGGTGATGTCGCCGGGTACTCACGGACGGAGGGCGTGAGTGCGCGCCATTCCTCGGTGAGGAGGGCGTACACCTGTTCGTCGAGCCATTCCCCTTTGACGAACTCGTTCTGGCGGAGGTGGGCTTCAAGTCGCATGCCGAGCCGTCGCATGAGATCGGCGGAAGCACTGTTACGGGCGTCGCAGCGACCGATCAGGCGGTGCAGGCCGTAGGTCTGGAAACCGATGCGCAGCAACTCCCGCGCCAGTTCCGACGCGTAACCGTGGCCGTAATGGTCGGGGTGGAAGATGAAACCGATCTCGCCCCGGCGGCTCCGTTCGCTCACCAAGAGCAACAGGCCGTCGCCGATCAGCTCTCCGGTGTCGCGGAGCACGACCGCCAGAGCCAGCGAATCGCCGTCCTCCGCCAGCGTGCCGTCCCGGCCCATCCGCCGCTGGAGAGCCTCGTGGGACTCGTGACGGGTGTGTGCCTCGGTGAACAGGTAACGGTTCACATCAGGACGGGAAAGGACGGCGTGAAGTGCGTCGAGGTCGTCGGCGAGGAACCGCCGCAGCAGCAGACGCTCGGTCGTGATCGGGAGAGTCGGGATGCGCATCCGAAGAGGTTAACCTGGCCCACGTGCCCACCGGCGAAGCCCAACCCTGGAAGCTGCTGCACTCCCTCGACGGCCCCGCCCACCTTGAGTTCCCCGCGAACCACGAGCGTCGCCGAGCTGGCACGCGGTTCAACCACCTGGCCGAACGACTGGCCCGCGCTTTCCACGATTGCTTGGTTGACAAGGGGCAAGACGCCAGCTTCCACGGCAGGCTTGTCGTACCGAGCGTAGCTACCGTCACCGGCCGCCAGCTCGTCATCTCCATCAGCAACTTCGGCGACCTGGCCGTTGTCTCTGTCGACAACCCCGGCGTATGGAACGACGAGGAAGCCATCCAGTTGTTGCACTCAGACGACGCCACCCGAATCCGCGGCATTTTCGACGATCTCGGCTACACCGTCGTCCCCGAGGAACCGCTGTGGCATCGCTACGACGGAGCCTGCGACGCCCTCGTCGCCTCAGGTGCCACGTGGTGGATCCGCTACTTCGATTACCTTTAGCCTCCTCGAGGAGGGCCCTTCTCAACGCCCTGGCCGTCGTGGTGACGGGCGCCCGATCCGGCCCCCTGGCAGTGCCGCGACGCCCACCGCGAGCATGGCGACGGCGGCACCGACCACGGTGGTGGTGGCCAGCTCGGCGCCCGGCACCGGCACCACCAGTTCGAGCGCCACCGCTGCGACCAGTTGCCCCGCGATGGTGGCCAGACCGAACAGCAGCACGCCGGTCCAGCGCAGCACGAACGCCGCCACTCCGATGAAGAACGCTCCGAGCGGTCCACCAACGTAGAGCCACGGCTCCGTGGGTAGCGGCTGCGGGCCTGCCTGAAATCCGCGTACCACCAGCCAGATCACGGCCAGCGCGGTGGTGCCGGTGACGAAGTTGACCAGGGTCGCGGCCAGCGCACTGTGGGTCGCGGTGTGGACCTGACCGGTCACCGCCTGCTGTACCGCGATCCCGCTCCCGGCCAGTAGCGGGAGTACGACCAGCCACCACGCCGTACGCCCGTCGAACCGCCCGGACATCACTCCGAACACCGCCACCAGAGTCAGGCCGGCGCCGATCATGCGGGGCCAGGTGAACAGCTGTCGCCCGGACGGCCCGAGGCCTGCCCGGTCCACGAGCAGGCTCGACGCCGTCTGCCCCGCCACCACGGCCACCACGAAGATCGCCACCCCGAGCGAACCGACGGTCAGCCCCTGGGTGGCTACGAATGTGGCGCCCCCAAGACCGCCGAGACACTGCCAGAACGCCAACGTACGGTCCCGCAGGGCGCCACGGATCAGTGCCACACCGCGGCGTGCCCGGGGCACCAGCGGAACCAGAACGAGCAGCAGCACCAGACCGCCGCCGAACGAGATCAACGCGGCGAGTACGCCGTCGGCGAGCCGCACCCCGAGCTCACCGTTGATCCGCGACTGTACGGCGATCCCCGCGCCGCTGACCACGGCGAGGGCCACACCGAGCGCCCGCTCGGAGCGCGTGGCGACCGGGGCGTCACGCGCTCCGGTCTTCGCGGGCCCTGTGGTCACCAGCCCATCCTCGCTGTCTGGCGCGCAGTGGCCGGTGCGATGTGGCCGACCGGGCACAAGTCCCGGCGTGGAAATCCGGGTCGGCTGCCAGCGGGTGGCGGTTAGGGTGACGCGATGGACGGCAGGGAGTCAGGGCGCTCTGAGTACGCTCCGACGGTCTCCGCGCAGGACGCCGAGCGGATCCGGCGGTGGCATGAGGACGCGTACCGGATGGCGCGCCAGGCAGCCGCCGAGGCCAGGACGTACGACTATCTCGGAAGCACCATCGTGGTGCCGCCGCAGGTGCAGCCCATCACCGGAATGTCGCACCTGCTCGGGAAAGCGGTGCTGGCGGAGGTACGCGATACCGACCAGGTGCTCGACATGGGTACCGGCAGCGGGGTGAACGCGATCCTCGCCGCCTCCCGCTCCGGTGACGTACTCGGCGTGGACATCAATCCGATCGCGGTCGAGGCGGCACGGGACAACGTGGCACGCAACGGCGTCGCGGACCGGGTGCGGGTACGGCACAGCGATGTGTTCAGCGACGTCGACGGCGGGTACGACCTGATCATCTTTGATCCGCCGTTTCGCTGGTTCGCCCCGCGTGACCTGCAGGAGGTGGCGATCACCGACGAGAACTACGCGGCGTTGACCCGGTTCTTCCGGGGGGTCCGGGACCATCTGACAGCACAGGGCAGGGTGCTGATCTTCTTCGGCTCCTCCGGTGATCTCGGGTACCTCAAGCGGCTGATCCGGGAGGAGCGCTTCAGTTCCGAAGTGGTCGCCTCGGACCACGTGCTGAAGGACGGCTGGCGGGTCAACTACTTCACCTTCCGCCTGGCCACGTGAGCCCGGGCGGAAGCCTCACGCCCGAGGCGTACCCCGCCGGCTGACGGAGGCTCGTCGAGGCGGCGCGGTGCGTCACCGCGGTGAGTTGGGCCCGCTGCTCAGCTCCGAGGTGGCTTCTCGACCGGCGTCGCTGGTACGGCTGAGGAAGTCCGCGAGGACCTGCAGGTCGGCGTCGGAGTATCCGGTGAAGAGGTCGTCCATCCGGTGGTTCATGCCGGCGTAGAGGCCGAACAGTTCGGAGACCCGGTCCTTCGAGGCCTGCACGACGACGGCCCGCCGGTCGGACGGATCGCGTTCCCTGCTCACCCAGCCGCCGCGTTCCATCCGATCGAGGATCCCGGTCATGGTGGCCGGGTGCAGCCCCGACCGGCGTGCCAGCGCGCTCGGGCTCAGCGGCCCTTCCCGGAGGAGCAGATCCAGGCAGTCGAGGTCCAGCTGTTTGAGCGCCACCCGGCTCCCGACCTGATGGTTGAGCAGCGACAACTGGATGCTCAGCCCCCGGAGGGAGTCCTTGATCGACGCGGCCAGCCGTCGCCGGCTCCGGGTACCGGCATTGTCACGTGACGTCTCGCCGCCAAGCTCCCGGCCCCTGTCAGAGGATGCTACGGAACTCATATAGTATCGACCTCGTATCGTATGAGAGTCTGAAGTCAGGGTATCGGGAGTTGCCCGTACCCGGGATGGAGATCGCCATGCAGACCGCCTACCTCGTCATCACCGCCGTCGCCGTCGCCGCTAACGGGTCCTCGGGCATCGCCTCGCTGTGCCATCTCAAACAGATCATCCCGCTCATGCGACGGACCAATGTGCCCGAGTCGTGGATCACCTTCCCGATCGGCACCCTGAAGACAGCGGGCGCTGCCGGGCTTCTGGCGGGGCTGCTGGGCGTACCGCTGGTCGGGACGGCCGCCGCGATCGGCCTAGTGCTGTTCTTCATCTGCGCCGTATACACCCACGTCCTGGTGTACGACTACACGCCGCAGTTCGGCTTGCCGATCGGATTCCTGCTGCTGAATGTCGCCACGTTGGTGCTCACTCTGGCGGTCTGAGGCGCATCGGTTACGCCCGCCAGGGCCACGGCACCTGGCCCGCGCTCAGAGCAGGCGGCGTACCAGCGACCAGTAGCCGCGCATCACGGCGTTGAGCACACCAGTGCCGGCGGGCAGATCCATCGCGGCGGGCTCCAGGGTCGGGGTCAGCATCGCCATCCATTCCCGGTCCGCGACCAGCCTCTCGACAGCCAGCTGCCGGCGGCGTTGCCGCAGGTGACGGCGGTGTCTGAGGAGCCAGGCCCAGCCGCGTACCTTCTCCTTGGCCCATCCCTGCCTGACTCCGAGCAGCAGCATCGCCAGCTCCAGCGCCGCGAACGGCGGAGCCAGCAGCAGCAAGGCCCGCCCGCTCCAGGTGGTCGCCACGAACATCAGCCGGTTGCGCTCGATCAGGTAGAACTTGAACGCGTTGCGGGAGAACTCGTACCGGTGCACCGCCACCGCGTCCGGTACGCATACCACCCGCAGCCCGAGCCGCCAGGTACGTACCGACAGCTCGGCGTCCTCGTGGTACGCGAAATACGCCTCGTCAAAGCCGCGCAGCCGCCTCCAATGCCCCGTGGTGGTGAGCATGCAGGCACCCGTACCGCCGAGCGTGTCGTACGGCTCGGTACGGGTCTCCGGCTTGCCGAACCCACCCGACCACGACAACCCCAGTACGTGGAT
Source organism: Micromonosporaceae bacterium (assembly GCA_050701795.1). Lineage (GTDB taxonomy): Bacteria > Actinomycetota > Actinomycetes > Mycobacteriales > Micromonosporaceae > WHSM01. The sequence goes on along the minus strand of JBOGDK010000262.1, from coordinate 1,091 downwards.
CGGGTTCGCCCCGGCGTTGATCAACGACGGATCCTCCGAGAGTCGTACGCTGCCGACCACCACTCCGACACCAGGGGAGTCGACCACCTCGACCAGCCGGGCGAGGGTGTCCGGCTCCACCACCAGGTCCGAGTTGACCAGCGCGATGTAGTCGCCGGTGGCCGCCGCCGCGCCGATGTTGCAGCCGCCCGCGAACCCGAGGTTCTCGCCCGGCGTCAGGACAGTGACGCCGTCGCGTTCCGAGAGCACGGACACGTCGTCGTTGGTGCAGCCGTTGTCGACCAGCACCACCTCGACGTCCACGCCCTTGGACGTCAGCAGCGCGTCGACGGCCCGAGGCAGCCACGGCTCGGTCTTCCAGGCGAGCACGACGGCGGACACCCTCGGTTGGTTCACCGGCTCTCCCAGGTGTTCAGCGCGTCACGGAGGCTGTCGACCCAGGCCGGTTGCGGAGCGATCCCGGCCAGCTTCCACCGGTCGTGATCGAGCACCGAGTACGCCGGTCGCCGAGCCGGCCGGGGGTACCTGTCGGAGCTGGTGGGTCGTACCCGGTCGGGGTCGTGGCCGGCGGCTTCGAAGACCGCGCGGGCCAGGCCGTACCAGGTGGTCTCGCCGGACGCCGTGCCGTGGTAGATCCCCGCCGGGGCGTCCACGGCGGCGCCCAGGGCGGCGATCTGCCGGGCCAGGGCGACCGTCCAGGTGGGCTGGCCGCGCTGGTCGTCCACCACGTCGACGGTGTCGCGTTCGGTGGCCAGCCGCAGCATCGTGGCGACGAAGTTGCGCCCGTGGACGCCGTACAGCCAGGCGGTACGGACCACGTACCCGGTGTCGGGGAGGGTCCGCAGTACCGCCTGCTCGCCGATCAGCTTGGAACGGCCGTACGCGTTGACCGGCGCCGTCAGCGCGTCCTCGGAATAGGGGACCGCGCCGTCCCCGGGAAACACGTAGTCGGTGGAGAGCTGGGTCAGCCGGGCACCGGACTCCGCGCAGGCACTGGCCAGCAGCTCGACGGCGTGGCCGTTGACGATCGTGGCCGCGGCTTCGTCAGCCTCGGCGCCGTCGACGTCGGTGTACCCCGCCGTGTTGACCAC
>JBOGDK010000261.1:0-6909 GCA_050701795.1 Micromonosporaceae bacterium | reverse complement strand
GATGCCGCCAACCGGGCCACGAAGACGTACTCCGGCGGGATGCGGCGCCGGCTCGACGTGGCGGCGAGCCTGGTCGGCCGACCCCGGATCCTCTGCCTCGACGAGCCGACCACCGGGCTCGACCCCCGCAGCCGGATGGAGCTGTGGGAGCTGATCCGGGGCCTGGTGTCCGAGGGCGTCACGGTGCTGCTCACCACCCAGTACCTGGAGGAAGCCGACGAGTTGGCCGACGAGATCGCGGTGATCGACCACGGCCGGGTGATCGCCACCGGCACCCCGGACGAGCTGAAGGCCAAGACCGGTTCCCAGACCCTGGCGGTGCGGCCTGCCGACCCCGGTCAGTTGCCCATAGTGGTGTCGACGGTGGCCCAGCTGTGTATGGGCGAGCCGGAGGTGGCGGGCCAGTTGGTGACCGCCACGGTCACCGACCCGGCGGTGCTCCCCGCGGTGGTACGCCGCCTGGACGACGCCGGCGTGGTGGTCAGCGAGCTGGCGTTGCGCAGCGCCAGCCTCAATGAGGTGTTCCTGTCGCTGACCGGGCACCCCGCCGAAGACACCGCGGACGACAGCACCGATGCCAGCGCAGACGAGCTTGAAGGGGCCGACCGATGACCGCCGTGAGCACCACCGTTCCCGGCACCCCGGCGGTGACGCCGAGGGTGAGTCCGCTGGAAGGGCTGCGCCAGACCCTGACGCTGGCCTGGCGGACCATCGTCCAGATCCGGCACAACCCGTGGGAGCTGGGTGACTTCAGTTTCCAGCCGATCATGTTCCTGCTGCTGTTCACGTACGTGTTCGGCGGTGCGCTCGGCGGCTCTCCCGGCGAGTACCTCACCTTCGCGCTGCCCGGCATCATCGTGATGAACATGCTGTTCGTGACCATGTACGTCGGCATGGGGCTCAACACCGACCTGACCAAGGGCGTGTTCGACCGGCTCCGGGCGCTGCCGGTGGCGCGGTGGGCGCCGTTGACCGGGCGGATCACCGCCGACCTGGTCAAGCAGGCGTGGTCGATCGCGCTGCTGCTCGGGGTCGGCGCGCTGCTGGGCTTCCGGATCGGCACGTCGCTGCTCGCGACGTTGTGGGCGGTGGCGCTGATCCTGATCTTCGTGTTGGCGTTCTCGTGGGTGTCCGTGCTGGTCGGGGTGGTCGCGAAGGATCCGGAGCAGGTGCAGCTGTTCGGCTTCACCGCACTGTTTCCGGTGACGTTCGTGAGCAACGTGTTCGTACAGACCGAGACGATGCCGGGCTGGCTGCAGGCGGTGGTCAAGGTCAACCCGATCAGCCTGCTGTCGGATGCCACCCGTGGCCTGCTCGTGGGCGGCCCGGTGGCCGAGCCGGCGTTCTGGTCGATGGTGTGGGCGGCCGGGATCACCCTGGTGTTCGCCCCGCTTTCGGTACGGCTCCTCAGGCGGCGCGTCTGATCCCACGGGGCGGCTGATGAGCCTGTGTGCCCCGGGCCGTGTAGCAGGACGTGACCGGGGTCGCTATGTAGCGCGCTCGACGGGCCGGGCCGGGAGGTCGGCGTTAGCGTGAACCTGTGAAGCCGAAGCGGATCCTTCTGGTCGGGGCCGGCCACGTCGGTCTGTACGTGGCGCTGCGGTTGGCGAAGAAGCTGTCGTCGCGGCGCGCCGAGATCATCGTGGTCGACCCGCAGCCGCACATGACGTACCAGCCGTTCCTGCCGGAGGCGGCCGCCGGGTCCATCGAGCCGCGGCACTGTATCGCCCCGCTGCGGCGGGTGCTCACCGGCGTGGAGTTGCTGTCCGGCCGGGTCACCAGGGTGGAACACGCCCGGCGTACCGCCACGGTGCAGCCGATCACCGGCCCGGCTCGCCAGATCCGGTACGACGAGATCGTGGTGGCCCCCGGGTCGGTGTCCCGCACCCTCCCGATCCCGGGGTTGAAGGAGTTCGCCGTCGGGTTCAAGACGATCGGCGAGGCGATCTGGCTGCGCAACCACGTACTGTCCCGGCTCGACATCGCCGCTACCACGGACGATCCGGTGACCCGGCGTCGTGCGCTGACGTTCGTGCTGGTCGGCGGGGGGTACGCGGGCATCGAGGCGATCGCCGAGCTGGAGGACATGACCCGCGACGCGATCCGGTACTACCCCGAGCTGCGTGCCGAGGACATGCGCTGGGTGCTGGTGGAGGCGACCCGCCGGATCCTTCCCGAGGTGGACCCGGACATGGGGGCGTACACCGTACGGCAGCTGCTGGAACGCCGGCTGGACATCCGCCTGGAGACCCGGCTGGAGTCCTGCGTGGACGGACACGTGGTGCTCTCCGACGGCGAGGAGTTCGACGCGGACACGGTGGTGTGGACCGCCGGGGTCAAGCCGCATCCGATGCTGAGCGACACCGACCTGCCGCGGGACGACAAGGGCAGGGTCACCTGCCGTGCGACGCTGCAGGTGGTCGACGCCGCAGGCGAGGTCGTACCTGGGGCGTGGAGCGCGGGCGACTGTGCCGCCGTGCCCGACCTGACGTCGGACGAGCCGGGCGCGCTGTGCTCGCCGAGCGCGCAGCACTCGGTACGTCAGGCGAAGCGGCTCGCCGACAACATCGTCGCGGCCGGCAAGGGACGCCCGGTGGTGGAGTACCGGCACAAGCACGCCGGCAGCGTGGCCAGTCTCGGGCTGCACCGCGGGGTCGCCCAGGTGTACGGGGTGAAGCTACGCGGCTTCCCCGCCTGGTTCATGCACCGCACGTACCACCTGAGTCGGATTCCCACCTTCAACCGCAAGGTACGGGTGACTCTGGACTGGACGTTGGCGCTGTTTCTGAAGCGCGAAGCGGTGTCTCTGGGGGAGTTGCACCAGCCGCGCGAGATGTTCTCGGAGTACGCCACCCCAGCCGCACAACACGCTGGTCAGGGCGATCGCCGCTGAGTCCCGGGCAGCACCCCGAAGCAGGTCAGAGGTCCCACATCCAGACGTCAGCCACCCGTTTCCCGGGACGCTCGAGCAACCGGTCCAGGGTGAGGCGGAGCCGGTTCGCGTGGTCCGTTCCGACTGCGACCACCACGCACTCCGCCCGCCAGAACCGTAGGTCGGCACGTGCCTGGTCACGCTCCCGGGCACCGACCGTGGGCACCGCGCCCGTCACCGCGACCCGCTCCAGCAGCATCGCGGTGGGCTGCGGGTACGTGCCGATCGAGGCGTTACCGCCGGGCGCGTACGGTCCGATGAAGAACCCCTGGGGGAGCGCGAACTCGTTGCGCGCCGCCGCGGCCCAACCCATCGCCGTGGGGTCGGCGCTGCTGGGAAGCGGCGCCGGCACCAGAGTCCCGCCGGGCGGCACACAGGCCCGCCACTCTCCCGAGCTGACGAATCGCGGCACCACCGGCCGTTCAATGACCGGCAACGGCGTCGGGAACAGCGGCAGCAGTCCAGCCACGAAACCCACCGCCACCACGCCCCGCCAGCGCGCCGCGACGGTGCCCAGAGGGGGAGCCGAGGAGCGACAGTGGACCCGTTTCATGAGACACGTCAGCCGCGTCTCATGGCCAGGCTCCACTGTCCAACGGGGCCACCGCCGCAGACTCGCCGGCCGGGTGTGAGAGCCGGGCCATTGCCGCGCCTGGTCGGCGGCCAGCGCCAGCACGATGCCGAAGATCGGGATCAGTGGCAGCGCGAACCGGGTCGGCAGCGCGGCGTCCACCACCGGGAGGTGCCCGATCACGTGCCAGGGGCCGGGCAGCCCGGTCAGCTCGCCACCCACCGTGATCTCGGGGCCGAGTGACAGCAGTGCGCAGCATCCCGCGGTCAACGCGAGCGCCCGTACCTCGCTACGCCGCCACAACCACCCGAACGCCCATCCGACCAGCAGCAACAAGGGCCACCCGAAGTAGCTGTTCTGCTCTGACGCGCTGGTGGTGAGCTGGTTCGCGGCCGACATGTCCCCGGCCAGGGACAACCCCGGATAGTGCGGGTACGACGTCACATCCGCGTAGAAGTACGACGCCGCGAACACCCCGTTCGGTACGCTCTGCGGCCCCGCGAACTGGACCCACAGCGGGTATCCCGCGAGCACTCCGCCGACCACCGCGGTGGCCCCGAGCCCGCGCGCGGTCGGTGCCAGCCGCCGTACGGCGTCGCGACGGTCCAGCACCGCGTACCAGATCACGAACAGCGCGCACGCCACGGCGGTGAGGAACAGCACCTCTTCGCCGTGCAGTAGCTGCAACGCCACCACCACGCCGAGCACCGCGCCGGTCAGCACGGGACGCCGGCCCCGGAACAGCCGTACCACCAGAAACACCATCAGCGGTACGGCGTACTGCGCCGCGATGTGCGGATGCCCGTTCGCCTGCGAGACCATCCCGGGCGCGAAGCCGCAGAACCCGCCACCGACCACCGCCGCGAGCCGGCCGAGCCCGAACTGGCGGCGCAGCAGCAGAAACCATCCGGAGGCGGTGCCGGCGAGCGCCACCGTGACTGCCAGTACAAACGACATCGGCGCCCCGAACAGGGCCGTGACCGGCGCAAACACCACGCCGAGCAGCAACAGGGAGGCGTTCGCCATCAGGTTCACGCCGTCCGGGGCGTTCAGCCGGTCGGACACCAGAGCACCGTCGCCCTGCCAGAACAGCACCCCGTTGGCGAGGAACCACTCGTTGAGGGTCTGGTCCTGCCAGTTGTACGCCAGTGCGTGTCCGGCCGGGTCCCGCCACAGCCCGTACGTGAGACAACCGGCGAGTGCCAGGTACGCCAGACACACGATGGTGTCGCCGCGCCGGCCGGTGCCGGTGCGCCGCCCGGATACCGCGGGTGTCTGTTCCGTGCTGACGGTCTGGTGTGGCGTCACGTGATCATCGTGCCAAGTGGGGGATCGGTGACTCACCACGCACAGTGCGGGTGAGGTGGGCAAGGTCCGGTTACCGTATAGGCGAATGTTGTTCGCATGGTTCGCCGCTGGCAGTGCCGGACGACGTCCATGCCCGGGTGGTGGAATGGCATACACGGCCGCCTTAAAAGCGGCTGCCGAGAGGCTTGCGGGTTCGAGTCCCGCCCCGGGCACTCGCTGATGGGTGGAGTCTGCCCGCGTAAAGCGCGGGCCTCGTCGGCTCGTCATGCCGTGCGGGGGGACGACCCCCCGCGCCCCCCGGCGCCCCGCTGTGAGTGCGGGCGGCATGCCGTGCGGGGGCCCCGCGCCCCCTGTCACCTCGCGCCGAGGGCGCCCGCGGGTCGCGTCGGTTGCCACTTGTGCTGGTACGGCCGTTGGTCTCGTACCACCACTGTGGGACGCGGCGGCTACGCTTGACCCGCGGCGTGTGGGTACGCCGTGGTGTGACAACGGCCGAGGAGGCAGCGTTGAGGAGTTCCAACTTCGTACTCGGCGGCATGACCCAGCGTGCGGCGCAGGGTACTGCCACCGCGCCGTACGGCGCGGCTGGCCAGCCGGGCTACGGCCAGCCGGGCGGGTATCCGCCAGCGGCGCCGCCGCAGGCCGGCCGCGCCATGACCATCGACGATGTGGTGGTACGCACCATCGGGCTGCTCGCCGTGACCGGCGTGGTGGCCGCTCTGTCCTGGATGCTGCTGCCACCGGCGACGCACGGCATCGCGTTGATCGGGTCCGCGATCACCGGCTTGGTCCTGGTGCTGGCGATCTCGTTCATGCAGATCACCAACCCCTTCGTGATCGGCGCTTACGCGGTCGTCGAGGGTGTCTTCCTCGGCGTGGTGAGCAGCTTCTTCGAGGGGTTGTTCCCGGGGATCGTGCTGCAGGCGGTGGTGGGCACCTTCGGGGTGTTCGCCCTGATGGCGGTGCTCTACAAGTCCCGGGTGATCCGTGCGACGCCGTTCGTACGGAAGGCGATCATCGGTGCCCTGGTCGGCGCGGTGGCGCTGATCCTGGTCAACTTCGTGTTCTCGATGTTCAGCACCGACCTCGGCCTGTTCAACGACCCGACCGACGGGCAGTCGGCCAGTTGGCTGCAGTGGGTGATCGGGATCGCGTTGGTCGTGATCGCGGCGGTGTCGTTCATCCTCGACTTCGACATGGTCGAGCAGGGCGTACGCCACGGCCTGGACCAGAAGTACGCATGGCTGGCCTCGTTCGGGATCCTGGTGGGTCTGATCTTCCTGTACCTGCAGCTGCTGCGGCTCCTGGCGATGTTCCGCGAGTGACCGGGTGCCATCAGAGGCTGAGGAGCTGGCTGCCGCGGTAGCTCGGCTCGTCGGACAGATCCAGCACTGGACGCCGTCCCGTTGGGGGGCGGCGTCCGGCGTTTCCGGGCGGTCCCGCGCGGACCTGGTACACGCCCTGGTGCAGCACCTGGCCGATCTGGCGGCCGCTGCTGAGGGACAGGCAGCCCGTACGGTGCCCCGGTTGGACAACGACCTCGCGTTGCCGGATCAGCTGCTCGTGGTGACCCGGGACCTGGTCCGTACGGCGCCGTCCGGTACGCCGCTCGCGTCGGCCACGCAGGCGGTGGCGCAGACTCGTACCGGGCTGTGGGGTGGCTGACCGCCCTTCACGTCATGAATCTGTCAGCATCACCTTCAGGAGAGGTGAGGATGTCCTACCCCGATCCCGTCTACCAGGGCGACACCGGCGAGGCCAGCGGTGTGTACCGGCTCGCTGACGCGCCCGCGGAGCTGCCGTTCCGCTCGGGTGGCGCGGCCCACTACCTCGCCACAGGGGCGTCCACCAAGGGGCAGTTCGGGCTGTACCGGTGGGACATGGGCAGCGCCGCGAGCGGTCCCTCCCCGCACTTCCACAAGACGATCTCGGAGTCGTTCTTCGTGCTGTCCGGGACGATCCGGCTCTACGACGGCGAGCGTTGGGTGGACGCCACCCGCAACGACTTCCTGTACGTCCCCGAAGGTGGCATCCACGGGTTCCGCAACGAGTCCGGCGAGCCGGCGTCGATGCTGATCCTGTTCGCTCCCGGGGCACC
>JBOGDK010000260.1:0-6931 GCA_050701795.1 Micromonosporaceae bacterium | reverse complement strand
CAACCGTTCCGGCCCCACCCCGTCACGTCCAGCAGACGTAGCGGGGTGGTGGGGCGTCGCGCCAACCCGCCCGGTGGCGCCCTGAGCCCGCCGGCGGTACGCCGATCCAGTGGCGGACCGGCCCCGATGACGCCCAGCCGCGGCACCTCGCCGCGCAAGGGCAGCACGTGGCAGGACTCCGGTACGCCTACGCCACCGGTCATCGCACCGGGGACGGGCGGCCCTGCGGAGAACCGCGCGCTCCCCGGCACCATCGGTCCGGCTTCCCGGAAACTGCTCGATTCGGTACCGAGACTCCGCCCTGGCGTGATCGATCGTCCGGCAACACCGTTCCGGCCAACATCGTCACAGGAGGCAACGAATCCCGGTGTGATCGGTTCGCCGGACGCCGGTTCCGGTGGGCGTAAGGAAACCTCGAAGCCGCGCACACCGGCCGAACAGCGACGCGCCGTGTTGGGCGGACCGGGCGCCTGACCCCGTCACCGAGGCGGGCGCCAGCCGGCACCCGCCGCGGTGGCCCGGTCCAGCAGGCCACTCGGTACGGCGGTGAGCAGCGTGTTCCGGGCGCCGACACCCAACCGGCTCCGCGCCCCGAACAGCGCACCGAGCCGGCGGGACTGCCGTACCAGCTTCGCGGTACGCCGCCGCCGCAACCGGTCGTACCGGGCGAGTACCCCGTCCAGCGGTGCGCCGGGCACCGCCTCCGAGACCAGCGTGCCGAGGGTGATCGCGTCCTCCAGGGCCAGGCAGGCGCCCTGACCGAGGTTGGGCGTCATGGCGTGCGCCGCGTCGCCCAGCAACGCCACCCCGCCCCGCCCGATACCGACCCCGAACCGGCGTGGCAGCGGATCCAGGTCCGCCATGGCCTGTTGCCACAGCTCGTCCGGGCGGGTCGCGTCGATCAGCTCCCCGATCGGGGCGTGCCAGTCGGCGTACCAGCGTCGCAGCAGGTCCAGCTGGATCTCGGCGGACTCGGGACGCGGCGCTCCAGGCACCACGGCCACCCAGTACACGCCTCGCCCACCCAGCGGCGTGATCAGGAACCGCTGGCCGGAGCCGATCGTCTCCCCCGCGGTCACGGACGCGGGCATCCGGTGCGCCGGCACCACCGCGCGCCATGCGGCGTACCCGGCGGCCGTGACCTCGGATCCGGGGTCGACCGCGGCGCGTACCACGCTGTCCATGCCGTCCGCGGCCACCAGCAGGTCGGCCTCCCACCAGTGTCGGCCGTCGCTGACGGCTGGCGCACTGAGGCCGGTGGTACGCACCTTCTGGATCGTGACCCCGGTGCGTACCTCCACGTCGCCCAGCTCGGCGACAAGGGCGTCGTACAGGTCCTGACGGTGCAGCGCCAGGGCTGGCGCACCGAACCGGTCGACCAGGCTGGTGGTGCTCCAGCGGGCCAGCACCCGACCGTCGGGCCGCCGGATCACCGTCTCACTGACCGGTTCCGCGATCTCGTCCAGCCCGGCGCCCAGACCGAGCGCCCGCAACGCATGCACCCCGTTGGGCCACAACAACAGCGCGGCCCGGCCCACTGACAGGCTGGACTGCCGCTCCAGCAGCGTGACCCGCCAGCGGGCGCGTGCCAGGGCGCCGGCGACGGCGAGACCACCGATGCCGGCGCCGACCACGACTGCCTTACGCATCAGTGCCGCCGGAGATCAGCGCTCACCGGCCGGATCATTGCGGTCCGGCGGACCGACCGCGGCACTGTCCTGCTCGTCCGGATCCGGATCTGGTTCGGCTTCGCCGGGATCCTCACCCGGGTCGCCGGGCTCGGTATCGGGGTCCGGGGTGGTGTCACCCGCCGAGCCGGCCTCGCCGTCAGGTACGGAGCCGTTGTCCGCCCCGGCGACTGCCTCATCCTCTGTGGTGACAGTGCCGTCGTCGCCGTACACCAGGCGCTGTTGCGGGCCGCGTACCAGCAGGAAGTACGCCAACCCGCCGATCAGACCGAGCACCGCGACCCACATGTTGAGCCGGAGACCACCGAACTCGTGTGCCGAGTCGATCCGCAGCGACTCCACCCAGAACCGGCCGACCGAGTACATGATCACGTACAGCGCGAACGCACGGCCGCGGCCGAACCGGAACCGTTTGTCCAACCACCAGATCAGACCGGCACCGCCGAGATTCCATAGCGCTTCGTATAGGAATGTCGGGTGGAACGTTTCGAACTGCTGATACGCGGGATCGAGGTTCCTTCGGTGGAAAGCGTCGATCTCGAGGCCCCACGGCAGGTTCGTGGGGCGACCGTACAGCTCCTGGTTGAACCAGTTCCCGAGCCGACCGACCGCCTGCGCCACCGGCAATGCCGGGGCCACGGCGTCAGCCAGCATCGACAGCGGTATCCCGCGCTTGCGGCAGGCGAGCCAGGCACCGAAGGCCCCCGCGATCAGGGCCCCGGGGATTCCCAGGCCGCCGTTCCAGACCTTGAGCGCATCGATAGGGTCCCGACCGGGACCGAAGTAGAGCTGGGCGTCGGTGATCACGTGGTAGAGCCGTGCGCCGATGATCCCGAACGGCACCGCCCATACGGCGATGTCCACCACCATGCCGGGGGGCGCCCCCCGGCGGCGGAGCCGGCGCTCGGTGATCCAGACGGCGAGGAAAATGCCGGCGACGATGGCTAACGCGTACGCCCGAATCGGAATCGGGCCAAGGTGCCATACGCCGGTGCTGGGGCTGGGGATGGACGCGAAGTTCACGAGGGCACACGCTACCTGTGCCGAACCCTGGCCGGTGACCCCGGCCACCTCTAATGTGCTCTGCATGAACTCCCTAACATCCGCGGTCGCCGCAGTCATCGTTGACTCCAGCGGTCGCGTGCTGCTCTGCCAGCAGAATCAGGGACACCGGTTGTGGGGACTGCCCGGTGGCAAGATCCGCAACGCTGAAAGCCCGGTGCACGCCGTGACCCGGGACGTACGTGAAGAAACCGGCCTGGAGATCCACCCGGTGGAACTTGTCGGGATATACCACCTGACCGGTGACGGCTGCGGCGAAGGGCTGCCCGACGTGCTGGTGCACGTGTTCCGCGCCGAGATCGTCAGCGGTGAGGCCCTGGTGAACTCCCCGAGCTGGATCCGCCGCCTGACCTGGGCTGATCCCGCGTCGCTGCCGGACCCGATGACCGCGACGACGCGGAGCGCGGTCGCTGACGCGGCGGCCGGACGGGCCGGTGTGCTCCGTGACGTCCTGCGCCCCACCGAACCTCAGGTACCGGACGCGGAAGAAGTCGCCGTCAGCTGACCCTGCTCCCGGCCAACCCGGTCAGGGCCGCGAGCGGCGGACCCCGCTGGCCAGATCGGTCGTCAACGTGATCAGCGCTGCCACCCCCGCGGCGAAGTCCGGCGCGTCGAGCAGGCACCGGACCAGCGCACTGCCCACGATCACGCCATCGGCGTAGCCGGCCACCTCTGCGGCCTGGGCACCGTCGCGTACTCCGAGGCCGACACCGATGGGGAGGTTGGTGACCTTCCGTACCCGCGCGACCAGGTCCGGCGCCAACGAGCTGGTGTGCTCCCGGGCGCCGGTCACCCCCATCACGCTGGTGGCGTACACGAATCCGCGGCACGCCTGCACCGTCATCGCGAGCCGTTCGTCGCTGGAGCTGGGCGCCACCAGGAAGGTCCGGTCCAGGCGGTACTGGTCGGAGGCGTCCAACCACGGCCCGGCTTCGTCCGGGATCAGGTCCGGGGTGATCAGGCCGGCGCCGCCGGCCGCCGCCAGGTCTCGGGCGAACGCCGGGACGCCGTACTGCTCGACCGGGTTCCAGTACGTCATCAGCACGGTCGGTACGCCGGTGCCGGCCACCGCCTCCACGGTGCGCAGTACGTCGGCGGTACGCAGCCCGCCCGTCAGCGCCACGTGCCCGGCACGCTGGATCACCGGCCCGTCTATCACCGGGTCGGAGTACGGGAATCCGACCTCCACCAGGTCCACCCCGGCACGGACCATCGCCTGAGCCGCCTCGATGCCCTGCTCCACAGTGGGGAAGCCGGCCGGCAGGTAGCCGACGAGTACCGCGCGTTCCTCGGCCCGAGCCTTGTCGAACGCATCCGTGACGCTCATACCTCGCCCTTTCCGAGGTCGCCCGCCGCACCGGTTTCAGCGGCACCGCCACGGGACGCGGGCCCACTGCCGGCGGCGACTTCTTCGCTGGTCACGGCGGTGGCGCCGGCACCGGGGGCGGCGTCGGTGAGCAGGCCGAACCACTCGCCGGCGGTCTCCACGTCTTTGTCGCCCCGGCCGGAGAGGTTCACCACGATCACCGCGTCGGGCCCGAGCCGCTTCGCCACGCGCAGTGTGCCGGCGAGCGCGTGGGCGCTCTCGATGGCCGGGATGATCCCCTCGGTACGGCACAGCAACCGGAACGCCTGCATCGCCTCGGCGTCGGTCACGGGCTGGTAGGCCACCCGGCCGGTGTCGTGCAGCCAGGCGTGCTCCGGGCCGACCCCCGGGTAGTCCAGGCCGGCCGAGATCGAATGCGACTCGATCGTCTGTCCATCGGAGTCCTGCAGCAGGTACGAGCGGGAGCCGTGCAGTACACCAGGCCGCCCGCCGGTGAGAGTAGCCGCGTGCCGGCCGGTATCGACGCCGTCACCGGCGGCTTCGAAGCCGTACAGCTTCACCTCGGTGTCGTCGAGGAACGCGTGGAAGATCCCGATCGCGTTGGAGCCACCCCCGACGCACGCGGTCACCGCGTCCGGGAGCCGCCCGAGTCGCTCCAGCGACTGTGCCCTGGCTTCCACCCCGATCACCCGCTGGAAGTCCCGCACCATCACCGGGAACGGATGCGGACCGCCGACCGAACCGATCACGTAGTGGGTGTCGTCGACGTTGGCGACCCAGTCCCGGAACGCCTCGTTCATCGCGTCCTTGAGGGTGCGGCTACCGCTGGTCACCGGCACCACCGTGGCGCCCAGCAGCTCCATCCGGGCGACGTTCAGGGCCTGCCGTTCGGTGTCGACCTGGCCCATGTAGACCGTGCAGTCCAGACCGAACAACGCCGCGGCCGTCGCGGTGGCGACCCCGTGCTGGCCGGCGCCGGTCTCCGCGATCACCCGCCGCTTGCCCATCCGTACGGTGAGCAGCGCCTGACCCAGTACGTTGTTGACCTTGTGCGCCCCGGTGTGGTTGAGATCCTCCCGCTTGAGCAGGATCCGGGCACCGGCCGCCTCAGAGAACCGGGTGGCGTCGTACAGCAACGAGGGACGACCCGCGTAGCCGGTGAGAAGTTGCGTCAACTCGGACTGGAACGTCTCATCGGTCAGCGCCTTGCGATACGCCGCGTCGAGCTCGTCCAAGGCGACGATCAGCGCTTCGGGGACGAACCGGCCACCGTACGGGCCGAAGTGGCCAGTCAGGTCAGGTTGGGAGGTCATCGGGCCGGCCTCGGAGTGGCGGGGTGGCTGCCGGCGGTGACCAGCTCGGCGACGGCGTCCCGCGGACTCTTCTGGGTGACCAGACCCTCCCCGACCAGTACGGCGTCCGCGCCCGCCCCGGCGTACCGGATCAGATCATGCGGACCCCGTACCCCCGACTCGGCGATCTTCACCACGTTGCTGGGCAGGCCGGGCGCGATCCGCTCGAACGTGGAGAGGTCCACCTCGAGGGTCTTCAGGTTCCGGGCGTTGACCCCGATCACCTTCGCCCCCGCCTCCAGGGCACGATCGGCCTCGTCCTCGGTGTGCACCTCGACCAGCGCGGTCATCCCGAGCGACTCGATCCGTTCCAGCAGCCCGATCAGGACGTTCTGCTCCAGCGCCGCCACCAGCAGCAGCACCAGATCGGCGCCGTGCGCACGCGCCTCGTGCACCTGGTAACTCGACACCACGAAGTCCTTGCGCAGCAGCGGTACGTTGACCGCTTCGCGTACCGCGACGAGGTCGGAGATGCTGCCCCCGAAGTAGCGCTGCTCGGTCAGCACGCTGACGCAGCGGGCGCCGCCGTCGGCATACTGCCGGGCCAGCTCAGCGGGGTCGGGGATCTCAGCGAGATGACCCTTCGACGGAGACGAGCGCTTCACCTCGGCGATCACCCCGACGCCGGGGGCGCGGAGCGCGGCGAACCCGTCGAGCGGGGGCGGTGCGGCGGCGGCGCGCTCTCGTACCTCCTCGAGCGGGACCGCCTCGGCCCGCGCCGCGACGTCGTCACGCACAGCAGCCAGGATCTCGTCGAGGACACTCGCCATGCGGCCGATCGTAAGCGGCGAGGCACGGCTCACCTTTGGCGGGGGTGCGGCTCGAGCTCGGCCGGCGATGCTGTACCGGGCCATCACACACGGCAGGGTCGCCTGCGAGTGTGACGCACCGCACCGCACGCCGAAGGCGCACCCACCGGTGGGATCAGCGGCCAGGATCGGTGGGATCGGATCCGGAATCGATGGCGTCCCAGAGTTGCGAACTGTCGTCCCCGGACGGTTGCCGTGCCGGCTCGGCCTCCGGACGTTGGTAACGGGCGCCCATCGCCGGCCAGCTACGGCCGCGCCGTACGGTCAGCACCCCGGCACCGAGCACCAGGAGTCCACCGAGGCCACATGCCACCGGCCACAACCCGGCGCCGAGCACCGTACGCCCTTCGGCCCCCGCCAGGACCAGTCCGGCGATGGCACCTGCCACGATCGCCGTACCGGATCCGATCGCCGTCACGCCGACCAGCGTCCGCCCCCAGGCCCGGGTCGCGAAGAACGCCACGGCGGCGGCGAGTGCCACCAGCGCCACCCCGGGCAACCACGCGGCGAGGTCGGCGCCGCTGAACGACTCGCGCAGTGGCGACAGCGGCGGCTGCCGGCGGGTGACCCGTAATGCCCAGTCCTGGTTGCCGGCGAGGAAGGCGAGCCCCGCTCCGGCGAGGCAGCCGAGCACCGCGACGGTCAACTCCCGGCGCGCGGCGGGCGCGCGCGAACCCCGGCCGGCCCCGGGCA
>JBOGDK010000259.1:0-6941 GCA_050701795.1 Micromonosporaceae bacterium | reverse complement strand
TACCCGGCCAGTACGGTGCTGCTGGCGCTGACCCTGGACCGGGAACGGGTACGCCCGATCCAGGTGGTGGGCCTGGGGCTGGCCGCCACCGCGCTGGTGCTGGTGTCCGGATCCGCCTGACCGGGGCTGGCCCGGTTGTCGATCCGGGGCCCGGCCGTTCGTCATCGTGGTGAACGCCGGATGTGATAGGAGACCACGATGAAGTACGTACTGCTGCTGCACGCGGACGAGAACGCCTGGGTCACCGCCAGCGAGGCGGAGCGTGAGAAAACGTACGCCGAGCACCGGGCCTTCATGGCGGCGCTGGACGAGGCCGGGGTGCCGATGGCCGGGGGTGCCGAGCTGGCGCCGAGCACCACCGCCGCGGTGGTACGTGGTCACCACGACGCGGTAGTGACTGACGGCCCGTACGCGGAGGCGCGGGAGCAGCTCGGCGGCTACTACGTGATCGACGTACCGACCCGGGAGGACGCGATCGAGTGGGCCAGGAAGGTGCCGTGCGACGTGGTCGAGGTACGGGCCACGATCGAGTGACCGTACCGGAGGCGGTGGAGCGGGCGTACCGGGAGCACTGGGGGCGCCTGCTTGCGCTGCTGACGGGGCAACTGGGCAGTCTGGACGTGGCCGAGGAGTGTCTGGCGGACGCGTTCTCGTCGGCGCTGCGGGCGTGGACCGACGGGATCCCGGAGCGGCCAGACGCGTGGCTGTTCACCACGGCCCGGCGCCGGGGGATCGACCTGCTGCGCCGCGCGGCGACGCTGAACCGCAAGCTGCCCCTGCTGGTCACCGAGGCGGCGGCGGCGACGTGTGACGGGAGCGACGAGGTGTCCACGATCCCGGACGAGCGGCTCCGGCTGCTGTTCATCTGCTGCCACCCGGCGCTGGCGATCCAGGCGCGGGTGGCGCTCACCCTGCGCTGCGTGGGGGGCCTCACCACGCCCGAGGTGGCGCGGGCGTTCCTGGTCGCCGAGCCCACGATGGCCGCCCGGATCACACGAGCGAAGAAGAAGATCGCGCAGGCGGGGATCCCGTACCGGACCCCGACCGACGCGGAGCTGCCGGAACGGCTCTGCGGTGTCCTCGCGGTGCTCTACCTGATCTTCACCGAGGGCCACGCCGCCACCTCAGGCGACGCCCCGGTACGCCGGGACCTCGCCGCCGAGGCGATCCGGCTCACCAGAGTGCTGCGCGGTCTGATGCCGGACGAGCCGGAGGTGATCAGCCTGCTCGCCCTGATGTTGCTGCACCATGCCCGGCGGGACACCCGTACCGACGAGGCCGGTCGGCTGGTGCTGCTGCCGGACCAGGACCGTACCCGCTGGTACGCCGCGGAGGTCGCGGAAGGAGTCGAGCTGGTACGGCAGGCGGCCAGCCGTACCGGGGGCCGGCCCGGGCGGTACCTGTTGCAGGCGGCGATCGCCGCGGAGCACGCCACCGCCCCCGACGCCGACCGGACCGACTGGCCCGCGATCGCCCGGCTGTACCGGGACCTGGAACGCCTCACCGGCTCCCCGGTGGTACGGCTCAACCATGCCGTCGCCGCGGCGGAGGCAGACGGCCCCGAGGCTGGCCTGTCGCTGCTGGACGGCCTGGACCAGGCGCTGCCCCGGTACCACCTGGTCCCGGCGGTACGCGCCGACCTGCTGCGCCGGCTCGGCCGCTACGACGAGGCCGCTGAGGCCTACCGCGCCGCGATCGACCTCGCCGGCAACGACGCGGAACGCGCCTTCCTGCGGCGCCGGTGGGACGAGGTCAGAGCCGGTCGACAGCGGTGACGGTGAGGGCGGCGACGCCCGCCTCGTCGGAGGCGGCCAGGTCGATCTCCGCGCTGATGCCCCAGTCGTGATCGCCGGCGGGGTCGTCGAGGATCTGGCGTACCCGCCAGGCGCTGGTGGTCTCCTCGATCAGCAGCAGCGACGGGCCACGCGCATCGGGCCCGGTGCCGATGTCGTCGTGCTCCTCCCAGTACGCCTCCAGGGCGTCCCGCCAGGCGTCGGCGTCCCAGCCCGGGCCGCCGTCGGGAGCGGCCCCGTCGAGGGCGCCGAGATCGTCGTACCGGCGCAGCGCGGCGAGTTCGACGCGGCGGAACATCGCGTTGCGTACCAGCACCCGGAACGCGCGCTTGTTACGGGTGACGGCCGGCGGAAGGTCGTCGGAACGCACCTCCGACTCAGGCGCGGACGGGTTGCGCAGCCGTTCCCATTCGTCGAGCAGGCTGGAGTCGATCTGGCGCACCAGCTCCCCGAGCCATTCTTCGAGGTCCAAGAGGTCCTCGGTCTTGGCCTCCCCGGGAACGGTCTGCCGCAGCGCCTTGTACGCGTCCGCGAGGTAGCGCAGCACCAACCCTTCGGAGCGGGCGAGCTGGTAGAAGCTGACGTACTCGGTGAACGTCATGGCGCGTTCGTACAGGTCGCGGGCGACGGACTTGGGGGCGAGCTGGTGCTCGTCCACCCATGGGTGGCCCTTCCGGTACATCCGGTACGCCTCATCGAGCAGCTCGGCGAGCGGTCTCGGGTGGGTGACGTCGTCGAGGAGTTCCATGCGTTCCTCGTACTCGATCCCGTCGGCCTTCATCGCGGCGACGGCTTCGCCCCGGGCCTTGAACCGCTGCGCCAACAGCACCTGACGTGGGTCGTCCAATGTGGACTCGATGACGGAGAGGACGTCGAGGGCGTACCCGGGGGAGTCGGGGTCGAGGAGTTCGACCGCGGCCAGCGCGAACGGCGACAGCGGCTGGTTCAAGGCGAAGTCGACCTGGAAGCCGTCGACCAGTCGCGGCCGGCCGTCGGCGTCGGGCGAGACCACTCCGGCTGCGCGCAGCGCCCGGTAGATCGCGATCGCCCGCCGGATGTGGCGCAGCTGGGTACGCCGGTCGTCGTGGTTGTCCTCCAGCAGCCGGCGTACCGCGGCGAACGGGTCGCCGGGGCGGCTGATCACGTTCAGCAGCATCGCGTGGCTGACCTGGAAGCTTGACGACAGCGGCTCGGGGTCGGCGGCGACGAGCCGCTCGTACGTCTTCTCGCCCCACGACACGAACCCCTCGGGTGGTTTCTTGCGTACCACCTTCCGGCGCTTCTTCGGGTCGTCCCCGGCCTTCGCGAGCGCCTTCTCGGTGTCGACCACGTGCTCGGGGGCCTGCACGATGACGCTGCCGACGGTGTCGTACCCGGCCCGTCCGGCGCGGCCGGCGATCTGGTGGAACTCCCGGGCCTTGAGCTGCCGGGTCTTCACCCCGTCGTACTTGGACAGTGCGGTGAACAGCACCGTACGGATTGGCACGTTGATCCCGACCCCGAGGGTGTCCGTACCGCAGACGATCTTGAGCAGGCCAGCCTGGGTGAGGCGTTCCACCAGGCGGCGGTACCGGGGAAGCATGCCGGCGTGGTGCACCCCGATGCCGTGGCGTACCAGCCGGGACAGGGTCTTCCCGAACCCGGCGGCGAACCGGAAGTTGCCGATCAGGTCGGCGATCGCGTCCTTCTCCGCACGGGTGCACACGTTGATGCTCATCAGGGCCTGGGCGCGTTCCAGGGCGGCCACCTGGGTGAAGTGCACGACGTACACCGGTGCGCCGCTGCCCATGAGCAGGTCGGAGAGGGTTTCGTGGACAGGGGTGGTGACGTACTCGAAGCTGAGCGGGACCGGCCGCTCCGCCGAGCGCACCACCGCGGTCTCCCGGCCGTTGCGCCGGGTCAGGTCCCTGGAGAAGAAGCTGACGTCGCCGAGCGTCGCGGACATCAGCAGGAACTGCGCCTGCGGCAACTCCAGCAACGGCACCTGCCACGCCCAGCCGCGGTCCGGCTCCCCGTAGAAATGGAACTCGTCCATGACCACCAGCCCGACATCGGCCTCGGCGCCGTCCCGGAGTGCGATGTTGGCCAGGATCTCAGCGGTGCAGCAGATGATCGGCGCGTCCGCGTTGACCGACGAGTCGCCGGTCATCATGCCGACGTTGTCCGCGCCGAAGGTCTCGCACAGCGCGAAGAACTTCTCCGACACCAGCGCCTTGATCGGCGCGGTGTAGAAGCTGACCCGATCCTGCGCCAGCGCGGCGAAGTGGGCTCCCGCGGCGACCAGGCTCTTCCCGGAGCCGGTGGGGGTGGCGAGGATCACGTTGGACCCGGAGACGATCTCGATCAACGCCTCCTGCTGAGCCGGGTAGAGACTCAGGCCCGACTCCTCGGCCCAACCGGCGAAGGTGTCATACAGCTCATCGGGCTCGGGTACGGATGGCAGCCGGTCGGTGAGTGTCATGGTGCCCACGATGGTGCCTGGTTCGGCGCCGACCGTCGACCGCGGGGTTAACCTTGCCGCCGTGACGACACTGCCGGGGGTGCTTCGAGCCGCTGAGACCGGGACGTTTCCGTCTGCCGACGGCGGGCTGACGATCGTCCCGCCGACCTCGCCACGGGAGTCGGCGGTGCTGGCGTTCACGGCACACAACGTCGTGGTGACCGCCACCGACCCCGGGTGGGTACGCGGACAACTGCCCGACGGGGACCTGTCCGCCCCGCTGAACCCACCGTTCCTGGCGGCGCTGTCTCACCGGCTCGGCCGGCGGGTGAACAACATCGACATGGTCACACTGGCGTCCCCGCTGCCGGGTCCTCCACCGGCGCCGTTGGCCGAGATCGAGGACCGGGACCACCCGCGGGTGGCCCGAGCGCTGCGGTACCGGGACGACGTACGGGTCTGGGTCACCGACGGTGGTGTGGTGCTGCTCGGTCGTGGGCTGGGAGGACGGTGGGAGACCGCTGTCGAGGTGGCCGCCGAGCACCGTGGCCGGGGCCTGGGTCGGACCCTCGCCACGGCGGCCCGTCATCTGGTGCCCGACGGTCGGCCGATCTGGGCGCAGATCGCCCCTGGCAATGCCGCGAGCGTACGGGTGTTCCTGGCGAGCGGGTACCTACCGGTCGGTGCCGAGGCACTGCTGGTGCCTGGCGGTACGCCACGATCTGGGGAGAAGGGTGCGGCAGAGCCTTGACACGCCCCTGCGGTGATGCTTGGTTTCATCGTATGAGGATGGCTCGTAGGTTTGTTTCAACTGCTGCGGTGGCGGCTGGGCTGCTCGCGATGCTCGCCACTCCCGCCCGGGGCGCCGACATCGACGAAGGCCGGCAGGTGGCGGTACGGATCGCCACGTACAACATCCACGCGGGATCCGGCACCGACAACAGGTTCGACTTGCAACGCCAGATCGCGGCGATCCGGGCAATGGACGCGGACATCATCGGGCTGCAGGAGGTCGACGTCCACTGGAGCGGCCGCAGCCAGTGGCGGGACCTGGCGACCGAGCTTGCCGAGGGCCTCGGGATGTACGTGTTCTTCGGGCCGATCTACAGCCTCGACCCACCGACCGCCGGGGACCCGCGCCGCGAGTACGGGATGGCGACCCTCTCCCGGTATCCGATCCTCGAGGCGACCAACCACGAGATCACCCGGCTCTCCACCCAGAATCCGGACCCGGTACCCGCGCCCGCGCCAGGGTTCCCCGAGGTGGTCGTGAATGTCCGCGGTGCCCTCGTGCACGTCTACAACACCCACCTCGACTACCGCGGTGACCCGTACGTACGGGAAATGCAGGTCGCGGACATGCGCCGGATCATGGCCGCCGACAAGGGACAAAGGGTGCTTCTCGGCGACTTCAATGCTGAGGCCGGCGCCCCCGAACTGGCCCCGCTCTGGCGGGACCTCACCGACACCTGGCAGGCTGCCAACGGGACCGAGGGTGGCCTGACGTACCCGACCAGCCAACCGGTGAAGCGGATCGACTACGTCACCGTGTCGCCCCAGGTCACGGTACGTAGCGCGGTAGTGCCGGCGACGCTGGCATCGGATCACCTGCCGATGGTTGCTGATCTCGTGGTGACGCGCGGAATCTGAGGAGACCTGGGGTGTCCTGTCGGCCAAGATTGACAGGACACCCGCTAGGCAGGGGAGCGGAATGACCAGGGCGACACGGGTGATCACGGTGGCGGTGACACTGCTGCTGGGCGTCGGACCGGCGACGCCGGCGTTCGCCGCCCCCGCCTCCGGTCGGACGCTGCGTCCCGGCACGCCACAGCAGGCCGGGTTGCTCGGCGAGCACGTCGCGAAGATCGTCCCCGCGGTCGAGGCGGGGCTGACGCCGTCCGAGGCGTGGGACAAGCCGCTGTACCCCGGTGCGGTGGTGCTCGCGGCGCGGCACGGCGTGATCGTGGAGCACACCGCCGTCGGTCATGCCCTGCGGTACGCGAGCAGCCAGGGCGACGAGCTGCCACGGGATGAGTGGATCCCGATGCGCAGGGACACGATCTTCGACATGGCGTCGATCTCCAAGCTGTTCACCGCGACGGTGGCGATGCAGCTGGTCGAGAAGGGGCGGATCGACCTCGACGCGCCGGTCGCCCGGTACATCCCGGAATTCGGCGCCAACGGCAAGAGCGGCGTAACCCTGCGGCACGTGCTGACCCACGCCTCGGGGTTGCCGCCCGGGCTGAACCTGAACCCGTACCCGACCATCGAGGAACGCCTCGCCGCGATCTACGCCGTCGGGCTGCGGGCAGAGCCCGGCACCAGGTACATCTACTCCGACCTGAGTCTGATCGTCGTCGGCAAGGTACTGGAACGGGTCACCGGCCACTCCCTGTCCGAGCTGGTACGTCAGGGCATCAGCGAGCCGCTCGGGCTGCGCGACACGATGCACAATCCGCCCGAGTCGCTGCGGCCCCGGATCGCGCCGACCGAGTGGCAGGAGGGCGGCCGCGGGCTGGTGTGGGGAGAGGTCCACGACCGTACGTCGTGGCTGCTCGGCGGTACGGCCGGGCACGCCGGAGTGTTCTCCACCGCCCACGACCTCGCCGTGTTCGGGCAGACCATTCTCAACGGCGGCCGGTACGGCGGGGTACGGATCCTGCGCCCGTCCAGCGTGGCCGCGATGCTCACCAACGGCAACGACCACC
>JBOGDK010000258.1:0-6965 GCA_050701795.1 Micromonosporaceae bacterium | reverse complement strand
GGGTGGCACCGGAGTCGCGGCCGGCCGGCGTACGTCCTGCGGGCGGTGCGCGCGGATCCCCGACCGGACTCGGCCGGGCTCACCGCCGCGCAACGGCTTGCCGTGGCCGGTACGGCGTTGCGACCCCGTACCGGGATCTTGGCGGCATGCAGGCGGCTTGATGCCGTACCAGGTGGGAAGGGTACGAAATCAGGCGTTTCCGGGACGCCGGACGTCGTGGTGCTCGATGATGTGATGACCACCGGTGCCACCCTCGCCGCTACCTGTGGAGTCCTCGTGTCGGCTGGTGTTCAGGTCGCCGCAGCAGCCGTGTTGGCCGCCACAGAGCGTCGATACCGGCATCCGGTGTAGGCCGTGTCCTGTCGATCTTCACTCGGCTGAGACGGGCCCAGACGACGACCGGCGGCGTTGCAGAACCGCCTGGATACAACACCGGTATCCAGGCGAACCTGCGCCTTGCCGGACGCCGCCTGGATCCCGTCTCAGCTCGACCAAGATCGACAGGACACGACCTAGTCACCCAGGGGTCATTCGGACCAGATACCTGAACGGGGGGTGACGGGACGGCATTGGGCGATTAGCGTCGGTGTCATCAGCAGAAACGCCGCTGTGAGGCGTCTGCGAGTGGGCGTTTGCGCGCACGGCGAGTGGAAACGGAGCCGGGTGCGGCAGGCCGCTCCTTGCGCGAGTGGAAGGAGGCTCACCGCACCAATTCGTCGGTCTCGTCAGTTGGTTGACGCGGGCGCGACTGATGATCTCCAGGGCAGGGAATCCCTGTAGCCCTCACTCAGTGCGACCGTTGGGGGAGGTCAAGACGTGGAAATCGTTGTAAAGGGCAGGAACGTCGAGGTACCCGACCACTACCGGCTACATGTCGCGGACAAACTACAGAAGGTCGAGCGGTACGACCAGAAACTGATCCGCGTCGAGGTGGAGTTGTTCCACGAGCGCAACCGCCGGCAGTCGGATCACTGCCAACGTGTCGAAATCACCTGCATGTCCCGCGGACCGGTGGTCCGTGCCGAGGCATGCGCCCGAGACTTTTACTCCGCGCTCGACAGCGCGGTGGCGAAACTGGGCACCAGACTCCGCAAGGCCGCCGACCGGCGGCGGGTGCACCACGGACGTCATACCCCGATTTCAGTGGCGGCCGCGACCGCGCCGCTCGCCCCGACGGACACCGCCCCTTCTACCAACGGCACCGGGAGCACGTCACCGGCGATCGAAGAATCAGCCGAAGCCGGACCCGGCCGGATCGTACGCGACAAGGAGCACGCCGCAGATCCGATGACGATCGACGACGCGCTGTTCGAGATGGAACTCGTCGGCCATGACTTCTACCTGTTCCTGGACAAGGACTCCCATCGCCCCAGCGTGGTCTACCGCCGGAAGGGTTACGACTACGGCGTGATCCGGCTGAGCGGCGTCCTCAGCACGTGACCTGACCGCGCTGCCTGGTTGCGTGACCCGGCTGCGCTGCCTGGTTGCATGACCCGGCTGCGCTGCCTGGTTGCGTGACCCGGCTGCGCTGCCGGGGTCTGTCTGCACGGCTGCCGCGCACTGAGCAGGCTCTTTGCGCGGCGGACCCACGACGCAGGACACTGGCGGAATGACCACCGCGCAGTTCTCCCGGGAAACCGACACCGCAGGCAAGTGGGTACGCCAGTCCAACCGGTTCACCGACCGGATCACCGCCGATTCGACAGCCGCACCCGGGGAGGGCCCGGACGAGCATGGCCGCTGGCCCGTGGAGCCGGGGCGCTACCGGATGGTGGTGTCGTTGGCGTGCCCGTGGGCGCACCGGTCGGTGATCGTACGGCGGCTTCTGGGTCTCGAGGACGCGATCTCGCTCGCCGTCGTGGACCCGGTCCGGGACGAACGGGGATGGCGGTTCACGCTGGACGAATCCCACAGGGATCCGGTGCTCGGGATCGACTTTCTGGAAGAGGCGTACCGGGCCACCGATCCCGACTACACCGGCCGGGTCACCGTGCCTGCGATCGTGGACACGATCACCGGCCGGGTGGTGACCAACGACTACCCACAGATCAGCCTCGACCTGTCCACCGAATGGCGGGCGCATCACGGTACGGGTGCGCCTGACCTCTACCCGGAGGCACTCCGCGGCGAGCTGGATCCGTTGATGGCCGACATCTACACCGACGTCAACAACGGGGTGTACGCCTGCGGCTTCGCGGCCAGCCAGGAGGCGTACGAAGCGGCGTACCAGCGGCTGTTCGCTCGGCTGGATGCCGTGGCGGAGCGGCTGTCCGAACGGCGTTACCTGGCGGGCGAGGCGATCACCGAAGCCGACGTACGGCTGTTCACCACCCTGGTCCGGTTCGACGCGGTGTACCACGGTCACTTCAAGTGCAACCGGAACAAGGTCACCGAGTCGCCGGTGTTGTGGGGGTACGCCAGGGACCTGTTCCAGGCCCCTGGGTTCGGCGAAACCGTGGACTTCGACCACATCAAACGCCACTACTACGCCACCCACGACAAGCTCAACCCGAGCCGGATCGTGCCGGTCGGCCCGGACCTGTCCGGCTGGACAACGCCACACGGTCGAGGCCACCTCTCCTGATCCGTAGCGCTCGACCCCGGCTTGGACACCGCGCTACCGGGTCCGGTCGGCGGGCAGTAACGCGCCCATCCAGCAGTCCCGGCGCTGCCCGCGGTGAGCGATCCCTGCCCGCTGGACACCTTCGACGATGAAGCCCGCCTTTTCGGCCACCCGGCGGGAGGCGTGGTTGCCGACGTGCGCCCGCCACTCGATCCGGGCCAACTCCAGGTGATCGAAGCCCCAGTCGCAGAGCGCGCGCAGTGCGGCGGTGCCGTACCCCTTGCCCCTGACCCACGGTGAGACCAGGTAACCGACGTCGGCGACCAGCGGATCGTCGGCCATCAGCCGTAGGTCGAACGAGCCGCAGTACCGGTCGTCGGCGTCGTACAGCCCGAAGATCCCGGCTGTGCCGGCTGCCCAGCGTTCCGCCATGTGGCGTACGAAGAACTCCGCGCTGGGGCGCTCGTACGGATCCGGAACGGTGGTCCACTGGACCGCCTCGGGGTCACGTGCGGTGGCAACGATGCGATCGATGTCAGCGTCGGTGGCGTGGCGCAGCGTCACCGGCCCGCTCGGGGTCTCGGTACGCAGCACCGGTGGGTCGCCGCCGAACACCGCGGCGCGGCGTACCCGCAGCGGGTCCGGCGGCGCCAGGTCGCCAGTGAGATCCGACGGGAGCAGGGAGCCGAGCCACGCCTCCTGGGTGCCGCTGGGCGGCGGATCAGCGAGCCGCAGCCGTCCCTCGATCCGGAACCCGGTCCGCTCCGCCACCAACCGGGACGCGTGGTTGCCCAGCACGGCCTGCCAGGTGAGCCGGCGCAGCCCCAACTCGTCGAATGCCCACTGGGCGATCATCCGGCTGGAGCGCAAAGCCACCGCGCGACGCCGCGCCCAGGGTGCGGTCCAGTAGCCGATTTCCGCGCTCCGCAGGGTCCGGTCGATGGTGATGAGCCCGTTCGAGCCGAGCAGGTCGCCGGTCGTACGGTCGAAGACGCCGAACAACGCGCCGGTGCCGTCCGACCAGCGTTGCGGGCTGATCCCGGATACGAACTTCTCGGCGTCCGAACGCTGGTACGGGCTCGGCACGGTGGTCCAGCGCTGGATGTCCGGGTCCCGGCAGGCGCGGTACACCGCCTCGGCGTCTGACGGCGTCCAGGCACGTAACAGCAGGTCAGCGTCGGTGAGTTCTACGGGCTCCATGGGGACAGGATGACGTGTCGTGTCGTACCACCGGAACTTGGTTTCGACGCCACCGCCATTGGCAACTCTTTGTAGCGAGCGTGGCACACAGCGTGTTGTGAATCCGTGGTGCGGGTGTGCTGGTCGGGCCATGGCTTCGCCCGTACCATTGCGGAGTTGTCGTCCGGGAGCCCAACCTCACAAATCACAGGGCTGGCCGCATACGATGGCGGACGAAGACGTCGCAGTGGGGAGCCGGAGACCCGTGTCCTTTTTTGAAAAACTTCTGCGTGCCGGCGAAGGCCGCATGGTGCGCAGGCTCAAAGCCGTCTCAGAAGCAGTCAACTCGATCGAGGACCGCTACGCCGACCTCACCGACGCCGAACTGCGGGAGATGACCGACCAGTTCAAGGAGCGGTACGCCGACGACGAGACCCTCGACGAGCTGATGCCCGAGGCGTTCGGGGTCGCCCGGGAGGCCGCCAGCCGGGTGCTGGGGCAGCGGCCCTTCGACGTCCAGGTGATGGGCGGGGCCACGCTGCACTACGGCAACATCGCCGAGATGAAGACCGGTGAGGGCAAGACCCTCACCTGTGTGCTCCCGGCGTACCTGAACGCGCTCACCGGCGAAGGCATGCACGTCGTCACAGTGAACGACTACCTGGCACAGCGGGACGCCGAATGGATGGGCCAGGTGCACCGCTTCCTCGGACTGTCGGTCGGTGTGATCCTGCCGAACCAGTCGTCGGACCTGCACCGTAAAGGGTACGAATGCGACATCACGTACGGCACCAACAACGAGTTCGGCTTCGACTACCTGCGCGACAACATGGCGTCGTCCCAGGACGACCTGGTGCAGCGTGGCCACCACTTCGCGGTCGTCGATGAGGTCGACTCGATCCTGGTGGACGAGGCCCGTACCCCCCTGATCATTTCGGGTCCCGCGGAGCACTCCGCCCGGTGGTACGAGGAGTTCGCCAAGGTACTGAAGCGGCTGCAGCGCGGTAAGGACTACGAGGTCGACGAGGCCAAGCGCACCGTCGCGGTCACCGAGAAGGGCGTCGCCCGGGTCGAGGACTGGCTCGGCATCGACAACCTGTACGAGTCGCTCAACACCCCGCTGGTCGGCTACCTGAACAACGCGATCAAGGTCAAGGAGCTCTACAAGAAGGATAAGGACTACATCGTCAGCGACGGTGAGGTGCTGATCGTCGACGAGTTCACCGGCCGGATCCTGCACGGTCGCCGGTACAGCGAAGGTATGCACCAGGCGATCGAGGCGAAGGAAGGCGTCGCGATCAAGCAGGAGAACCAGACGCTGGCCACGATCACGCTGCAGAACTACTTCCGGATGTACGACAAGCTCTCCGGGATGACGGGTACCGCCAAGACCGAGGAATCCGAGTTCAACAAGGTCTACAAGGTCGGTGTGGTCCCGATCCCGACGAACCGCCCGATGGTCCGCGAGGACCACCCGGACGTGGTCTACAAGACCGAGCAGGCGAAGTTCGATGCCGTCGTCGAGGACATCGTCGAGCGGCATGAGCTGGGCCAGCCGATCCTGGTGGGCACCACGAGCGTGGAGAAGAGCGAGCTGCTCGCCGAGATGCTGAAGCGGCGTGGCGTCAAGGCCGAGGTACTGAACGCGAAGTACCACTCCCGGGAGGCCGAGATCATCGCCCAGGCCGGTCGGAAGGGCGCGGTCACCGTGGCGACCAACATGGCCGGCCGCGGTACCGACATCCACCTGGGAGGCAGCCCGGAGTTCCTCGCCGCCGCCGAGCTGCGTGGCCAGGGTTACTCCGAGGAGGAGGACCCGGAGGCGTACGCCGAGGTCTGGGAGGACGCGCTGAAGCGGTCGAAGGCGGCCTGCGAGGAGGAGGCGGAGGAGGTTATCGAGGCCGGCGGCCTGTACGTGCTCGGCACCGAGCGGCACGAGTCCCGCCGGATCGACAACCAGCTCCGAGGTCGTTCCGGTCGTCAGGGCGACCCCGGCGAGTCCCGGTTCTACCTGTCCCTGGGCGACGACCTGATGCGCCGGTTCAACGCCGCCGCGGTGCAGGCGGTGATGGAGCGGCTGAACATCCCGGATGACGTACCGATCGAGTCGAAGATGGTCACCCGGCAGATCAAGAGCGCGCAGACCCAGATCGAGGGCCAGAACGCCGAGATCCGCAAGAACGTCCTGAAGTACGACGAGGTGCTGAACAAGCAGCGCCAGGTGATCTACGCCGAGCGCAAGCGGGTGCTCGACGGCGAGGATCTGCACGAGCAGATCACCCACATGATCGACGACGTGATCACCGCGTACGTCACCGGTGCCTCCGCCGAGGGGTATGCCGAGGACTGGGACCTCGAGCAGCTGTGGGACGCCATGAAGCAGCTGTACCCGATCTCGTTGACGATCGACGAACTCGAAGACGAAGCCGGCGGCCTCGAAGGGTTGGACGCCGACTTCCTGCTCGAACAGCTCAAGGAGGACGCGCACGCCGCGTACGAGCGCCGCGAGGAGGAGCTTGGCGAGTCCGTCCTGCGGGAGCTGGAGCGCCAGGTGCTGCTGCAGGTGATCGACCGTAAGTGGCGCGAGCACCTGTACGAGATGGACTACCTCCAGGAGGGCGTCGGACTTCGCGCGTACGCCCAGCGTGACCCGCTGGTGGAGTATCAGCGCGAGGGCTTCGACATGTTCAGCACCATGCTCGAAGGCATCAAGGAGGAGGCTGTCGGCTTCCTGTACAACCTGCAGGTCAAGGTCGAGGAGCAGGACGAAGAGGTCGACAAGCTGCGTTCCGCGGTGAACCGGCCGGCGCTGCTGGTGAAGGGGCTGGGCAAGCAGCAGTCGCAGCGACTGCAGTACTCGGCCCCCAGCATCGACGGTGAAGCCGGCAGCGGCTCCGCGGTCGTCGATGATGGGGCGCCGGCGCTCGGTATCGGTACCGACCGCGGTGAGCGCGGCAACGGGCGCGCCGGGAAGGCGAGCACCGGCAAGGCGAAGTCGGGTGGCAAGGCGACGTCCCCGGCGCGGCGTTCCGGGCCGTCCTCTCCGACCGCCGCCGGTGAGAAGAAGCCCGCACCGGGCCAGAAGGTCGGCTCCGGGCCGAGCCGGAACGCCCCGTGCCCGTGTGGCTCGGGCAAGAAGTACAAGCGTTGCCACGGTGCTCCGGGGCACAGTTGATCTGAGATCCCCCGGCACGACCACCACGGCGGCCAACCAGCTCTGAGC
>JBOGDK010000257.1:0-7017 GCA_050701795.1 Micromonosporaceae bacterium | reverse complement strand
TGACCCGTACTCCGATCCGGTCCATCCGGGCGATTACCCCGACTGTGGCACCGTCTTCTGGCCATTCCACGGGGGTTCCTCGCGTCACGGCCAGAGGCTCCCAGCTGGTGGAGAGCTGGATTGGTGCGGCGTCGGCGAGGAACCGGTAACGGGTGACCATCACCGGGTCGCCGTGGGCGATCGCGAGCCGATCGGCGATATCCGGCAGCGCCTCCGAGCGCTGTGAATCGTGCTCCCACGACGCCTCGTGGCCGGCAGCCTCGGCATCCCGGGCGAACGGCGATGTGGAACCGGACTGGCGCCGTTGATCTCTCCCGTGGCCGTGCCGCACCAGGCGGCGAACGGTGCGGACGTACACCCCGGATCCCCGGCGGCCTTCCACCAACCCCTCAGAGATCAGGAGCTGCCGCGCCAGCTTCACCGGCTGGATCGACACCCCGTAGTAGGTCGCCTGTTCGGCTTCAGTGGGCAGCTTCGAGCCAGGAGGGAACTCCCCGGCGGTGATTCGAGCACGCAGGTCAGCCGCGATCCGCAGGTAGGCCGGAAGGTCAGCGGGCACAGTGGACACCCCCTAGGTTGGCCCCCTTATCGGATCACGCCGGTAGTTAGCATGCCAACTCCGCGACGTTGAGTAACTCTGGGTTGACACTCGAAATTTAGTATTCTAACTTTACCTGAGCTCCGGCGCCGAGTCCTAGGTTGGCGCCACGGATCGCTCGGCGTCGGAGCCTGACGGAACCCCGGCCCCGTGAGACGGCGTCACCCTGCGGAGCTGGGAGGCATCAGGCTGGCGAGCCCGTGTGGGCCGCCACCCGGTCGGGTCAGGCGCCGCCCCGTCGCTCCGCCCGGCCGGATCACATACCGGAGGGGTCCCTGTGGTGTTGATCGAGGTAGGCCCGATCGCAGGTACGACTTGGAGACCGTGGGGCTGTTACTCGCGGTCGGACTGCTGCTGGTCGCCGCCGGTTTCCCGCTCGCTCGGGGACGTGGCCGGCTCGAAGCGATTGATGGGGGTACGCATGAGGACTGCGACTGAACCGGTCGCGGAAGCTGATCGGGTCGTGATGCCGTGGGGGTCTGGTGTGGACGAGTTCCTGGTCCGGGGTCTGGTGCGGTGCGGCGCGTGTAGTCGGTTGATGGTCGCGGTGCGGCATCTGCACGGCCAGCGCGCGTACTCCTGCGGCCCGGTCTGCCCGCAGCCTGACGTAGCGGCGCGCCCATTGGAGCAGGACCTGCTCTTGCGTGCGCTGGTACGCGCCTACGTCACGTTGTACGGCGTCGGCCGGCCCCGACTCGACCCCGGGATCTTGGACGTTCGTGGTCGTTCCGGCGACCAGGAACATCCAAGATCCACAGGAGGAACGAGATCAGACCCGGTCCCGTCCGCTGAGGAGGTACACCGCTGGCAGTGGTGTGACGTGTCGGATCGCCGGGCGGTGCTCCACACCGCGTACACCTGCGTGATCGTCGACACCGGCGGAGAGCCACGCCCGGTGTGGCGGCACGAGATCGACACGATACCGGGCGGCGTTGCCGGTGACCAGTGAACCCGTGCCAACGCTGGCTCCAATGCCGCAACCGGACCCGGCGCCGCACCCGACACCGGTGCCGCAACCGGACCCGGCGCCACAGCACGCGGCAGCGGCGGAGCCCGCACCGTCGCGGCACGAGGCTGTCGGTTGCCACTGGTGCGGCCGGCCGATCGGGTACACCGAGGTCGGGTGGATCCACATCGACCAACGCGGCATCACGACCACCGGCTGGTTGTGTCCCCCGCCGCACATGCACGTGGCACGCCCGCGCACCACCGAAAGGACCCGGCGGCCGACGCCGATCCCGCGACGCACTGACCCAACCGAAGCGCCGCCGCACTGGCCACCAATGCCCACTGACACCGACTGGTGGGTGCGCCGCACGTGACCATCACCGCACTCGCCTCGACACTCCTGGTCGGTCTCGTCATCGGATTCACAGTCGGCCGCCGCTACCAGCGGGCGGTACGTGGCTGGGGCGACTACCGGGCCCGCAAAGCCGAGTTGCCGCTGCTACGGCACGCGGCGCTCGCGTTGACCCGGCACGCCGCCCTCACGGTGCTGATCGGCGCGGCCCTCGCCGCCTTCGCCGTGTACGTCATCACCGCCACACCACACGACTGACCTCGCCACACCACCCCTCAGAAGGAGACCAGCGTGACCCGTACCGCCGAGATCATTACCGGGGCAGATGCCGCCCGGGGCCGGATCGCCGAGGCCAGGGCGGAGGCCACAGACGCTCTGAACCTCGCCTACGAGCTGATGGAGGTGGCCGCCGCGCACGGCTGGGACGGGGTGGCCACCTCGATGAACTCCGCCAAAGAGACGCTCGAAGCCGTCATCGCCCACGCCGACAACGCCGACCAGGCCGCCGGAGCGGCCGTGACGGTGCTCGGCGAGATCACCAGCAAGCTGAGCAGTTACGAAGTCGCCGAACGGCTCGCCACCGTGATCCAACACTTCGACCAGGTACGCGACGGCATCGACTCCGCGACCGGGAGCGTCAACGACACCCGCCACGCCTGCCAGCAGGCCGGCGAACCATACGAACTCCTGCAGATCCTCCAGGTGATCTCCGACGACCTCGGCGAAGCCCGACACAGCGTCGACAAAACCACCAGCGTCACCGAATCGGAACGCCAGGATGCCGAAACCTGGGGAGACTGACTCACGTGTCGTTGGTTCTTCACGGGGCGGTGTTACCGACTCCGCTCTCAACGGCCATCAGTTCACTGGGCGCGCCCTTCCTGCAACACCCAGCGCAAGGGCTTGATCTCGCTCACCTGGCTCGCCATGCCGAGGAGTTTGAAGTCGACAGTGGCGATTTCTGTCACCTTCAGTCGTTCGGCAAGAGCGACAATGCTCGCGTCTACGTACCCGAGTGGCGCTGCCACGAGCTGCCGTACCAAGCCGGTCGCACGGCGACGATCCTCGTCGGTTGGATTGATGATCGTGAAGTCTCCACTTCCTTCCGCGACCGCGTCAAGGAACTGCAGCTCCAGGGCAGGCCCGCTCCGAACATGGTTTCGGAGGAAGTTGCACGTCTCACCAAGGACTGGTTCCGGGATGAGAAGCTCCCCGGGCCATTCCGCAAGCAGCCTGATGCACGAGGCATGGTAGCGGTCGCTCCGGTCGAAGCTGGCGATCAGCGGGCCGGAGTCGCAGAGCAACTGCCTCATGCGCTCCGCCGGACCGAGTCGATCGCCTCGACAATCTCCCGGTCGCGCCGAGCCTCTGCCATAACCTCGCGGTACCGCGCTGACAGATCCGTCTCGCCAGTGTTCACCAGACCGACCCAGGGGAAGCGACGTCGCACTGTTGGGTAGTCGGTCGGCTCGTCGTCGTTCATGACCCTGAAGGTACCGGACAATGTGCGAGCGAAGTCGGCCGAATCGGCGGAGCTCCCGCGCGAGGCGCCGTAAGTCAGATTCCGCGAAGCATGTCCTGAGCGCGGTAGGGCAAGTCGCCTTCCTGGGCCGCCAGGCACCCGCGTCGGTGTCCCCCGCGCCATGGCTCCGGCTGCTAACGTCGCTGCCCCGCCGTCGCGCGGCCGCCACTGGATAACTGAGTCTCCTGATCGCTGGTGCCGTGCGTGCCGGGCTGCCCGTTGCCCGCGGGCGCCAACCGGACTCAGGAGGAAGGTCCATGCAACTCGTAGACCGCACGCTCGCGGAACACCCCGAGATCAGCACCCAACGGTCGACCCGGAACACCGCACTCGCCGTCGCTGGTGTCGTCGCGAGTTTCGGCGCTGCCGTACTGGTCCTCGTCAACTTCGACGCGCTCAGCGACTGGTTCATGAGCTCCAATGGTCGGCGTTCCGCTTTCGCCCCACTGACCGCGCCGATCCTGCTGGTGTTCTGTCTCTGGGGAGGCGGCGCGGCGGCACGGTACGCGATCAGGGGTGCGCATGAGTTCCGCCGGAAGGCCACCGGGCACCGGCTGCGGACCCGCCTGGACACGTCGATAAACGCCACCGCGGCAGCGGCGCAGGCGTACCACCAGAGGTTTGCCGCCAGGAACCCCCAGCAGTACGTTCCCCTGCCCCAGACCCGTGGGTCCGCGAAGGTGCACATCAAGGTCTGGATGGTGCCCGAGGACAAGGTGGCCTACGTCGCGGTCGGGTACGGGAAGCGGTACAGCAAGGACTTCGCGGACACCCAACGCCTCCCATTCATCAGCTACACCGGCAATGACTACGAGGCACTGGAACTCGTACGCCGCAACGGCTGGTTCAAGCCGGCCCCTACGGCAGCGACAAACCTCGTTAGCGGCTCATCGAACTAAACGCGGCGACCTCGGCCCGCGCTCTGCCTGGCCCTGGGCGGATGACTGGACGAGGTCGGTTTCGCCATCGTCGCCAGCCACCACAGCGGGATCGCGCGGACCTGGGTGTCACCGGACCGGCAACCTCCCAGGTATGCCGTTCGCCTAGTGCACATCCCACCGGATCTGGTAGCGCAGGTGATCGACCAAGACTGGCGGCGCCGGAATCTGTCAGCGTGAACACCGCGGCATAACTTCAACATCATATGATGTGAGTGTTATATTCAGTGTGTGAGTTGGGACGTGGTGCTCGTCGACGAGGTCGATGAGTGGTATTTCAATCTCGACTACGACACCGCGAACCTCGTCGGTGACGCCATCGACCAGCTCACAGAGAAAGGCCCGGCCCTGGCCCGCCCCCTGGCGGACCGGGTGACAGGCTCCAAGATCCACAACATGAAAGAACTACGTCCCGGGTCCGCTGGGGCAACTGAGGTCCGGATCCTGTTCGTGTTCGATCCCCAACGGCAGGCTGTGCTGCTGGTCGCAGGGGACAAGTCCGGACAGTGGAAGGACTGGTACAAGCAGGCCATACCGCTTGCCGAGGAACGGTACGGGAAGTGGCTGGCCGGCGGATACGCAGACGAGGAGAGGTGAGCGATATGGCGACCACGGCGCGGAACTGGCGTGACGTGCGGGCCGATGCGATTCGGTCAGGGCACATCACCGAGGAGGGCATCGCTGCGGCGCGCCAGGTGCATAAGGACCAGGCGCACGCCTACCGGCTGCGTCAGATCCGGCAGGCTCAATCTGTGCGGCAGAGCGACGTGGCGGCGGAAATGAACGTCTCCCAGGGGCGGGTGTCCCGGATCGAGAACGGCGAGCTCGACCACACCGAGCTGGGCACCCTTCAGCGGTACGTCCAGGCCCTGGGAGGACAGCTGCGGGTCGTCGCCGACTTCGGAGACGAACAGCTCACCCTCGCCTGACAGAGCGGCTCAACCCCCCGTAGTTCTAATCCGCCGCCCGGCAAGCCCCACCTGCGCGAAACTGTGCTCGGGGAGTCAGGCTTCGCCAGCGGGACGCTGGCGGGGAGGGGGCGCGGTGATCCGGTGCAGGATCCACGTCAGCGGGCTGGTGCAGGGGGTCGGGTTCCGGCCGTTCGTCCATCTACTCGCCACCCGGCTCGGTCTCACCGGGCTGGTCGGCAACGATCCGAACGGCGCCCGGATCGAAGTTCAGGGACCGGCGCGGGACGTGGCGTCGTTCCGTACCGCGATGCGGCGGGACGCGCCGCAGTTGGCGGTGATCGACGCGGTACGCGAGGAAACCGTGCCGCTCCTGGACGAGGTCGGCTTCGTCATCGTCGCCAGCCACCACACCGGGACCACACGGACCTGGGTGTCACCGGACGTGGCGACCTGTCAGGAGTGCCTGCGGGAGTTGTGGGACCCGGGCGACCGCCGCTACCGGTACCCGTTCCTCAACTGCACCAACTGCGGGCCGCGGTACACGATCATCCGGGGCCTGCCGTACGACCGGGAGGCCACCACGATGGCGGGCTTCCCGATGTGCCCGGACTGCGAGAAGGAGTACGCCGATCCGGCCGACCGCCGGTTCCATGCCCAACCGGTGTGCTGCCCGGCGTGCGGGCCGTCCCTGCGGCTGATGGACCGGCACGCGGACCCGATTCCGGGTGACCCGATCGCCGGTGTGGCGTCCCTGCTGCGCGCCGGGAAGGTGGTCGCGGTGAAGGGGCTGGGCGGCTACCACCTCGCGGTGGACGCCTGCTCGCCGTCCGCGGTGGCGGCGCTGCGTGCCCGTAAGCGGCGGGAGGGCAAACCGTTCGCGGTGATGGCCCGTGACCTGGAGACCGCGCGGCGGTTGGCGGTGATCAGCCCGGCGGAGGAGGAGCTGTTGCGCTCGGCCCGCCGCCCGATCGTGCTGGTACGCGCCCGGCAGGACTCGCGGCTGGCGGCCGGTGTCGCGCCCGGCAGTCGCTGGCTGGGGCTGCTGCTGCCGTACACGCCGCTGCATCATCTGCTCGCGGCGGAGTTCGCCGGGCCGTTCGTACTGACCAGCGGGAACGCCTCTGACGAACCGATCGCGTACTCCGATGAGGAGGCGGTGACCCGGCTCGCCGGGATCGCCGACGCGTTCCTGGTACACGACCGGCCGATCCACGCCAGAGCAGACGACTCGGTGGTACGCGTGTTCGCAGGCGAACCACTCCCGGTACGCCGTGCCCGCGGGTACGCGCCGCAACCGCTGCGGCTGCCCCGACCCGCGCCACGCCCGATCCTCGGTTGCGGGGCCGAGCTCAAAAGCACCTTCTGCCTGGCACGGGACGGGTACGCCTTCGTCTCGCCGTACCTGGGAGACCTGAAGAACTACGACACGTACCGGTCATACACGACGGGGATCTCGCACCTGGTACGGCTGCTCGGAATCGCACCCAGCATCGTGGCGTACGACCTGCACCCCGACTACCTGTCCACCAGGTACGCGAAAGAGCTGCCCGATGTGGAGCTGATCGGGGTGCAGCACCACCACGCGCACATCGCCTCCTGTCTGGCCGACAACGGTGCACCTGGGCCGGTGATCGGAGTCGCCTTCGACGGCCTGGGCTTCGGCACCGACGAGACGATCTGGGGCGGCGAATTCCTGGTCGCCGACCTCGCGGAGGCGACCCGCGTCGGGTGTCTCACGCCGGTGCCGA
>JBOGDK010000256.1:0-7025 GCA_050701795.1 Micromonosporaceae bacterium | reverse complement strand
CGGCTCGTCCTTGCCCGGGAACGTGCAGCCGGCGAACGCCACGCCGAGGGTACGGGTCACGTCGTTGGATTTCCGGGCGAGCCGTTCCACCTCGTCGATCGAATCCCCGCGTTCGGCGGCGGCGCCCATCACCTTGAACACGCAGAAGTCGCCCGCGATACCGCGCCGCTTCTCGGGGCTCGTCACCGGCGCGGAGGCGATGTCGTCGGTGACCAGCACCGTACGGCAGTCGACGCCCTCGTCGCGGAGCTGACGTTCGGCGAGCCCAAAGTTCATCACGTCACCGGCGTAGTTGCCGTAGCTGAACAGCACCCCGGCTCCGCCGTCGAGCGCCTTGCCCACCTGGTACGCCTGCCGGGTGGACGGCGAGGTGAAGATGTCCCCGATCACGGCGCCATCGGCGAACCCGGGGCCGACCACGCCGCAGAACGCCGGGTAGTGGCCGGACCCGCCGCCCACGATCACGCTCACCTTGCCGGGACGGGGGCCACCGACCCGCATCACGCCGTTCGAGTCGGGCACCCGTTGCACGTACCGTCCGTACGCGGTGACGAAGCCCTCCACCATGTCGTCGGAGAAGCTGGCGGGGTCGTTGTAGAGGCGGGTCATCCTCGGCTCTCCTTCCTCGGGGCGGCCTCGCCGCCGGTGTGGTGGCGGTCCGGTGCGCCGGCACGGCCGTCGGGGTGGGCCGCACCGGGCTCATCCCGGAGTCGGGCGAGCAGATATGCCAGAGCGTCGCCGTGGTCGGAGGCGACGTGGTCAGCCAACTCGAGGGCGTCCTGCTTCGGTGGGTACAACGGGTTCGGGATCGCCACCACGGACAGCCCGGCCGCATGCGCGGCACGGATCCCGTTGCTGGAGTCCTCCACGGCTATCCCGGTGCCCGGGGCCACCCCGATCCGGCGGGCGGCCTCGACGTACACGTCCGGGCTGGGTTTTCCGCGGGGCACCTCCTCGCTGGAGACTGTCGCCCCGAACCGGTCGGTGATCCCGTGTTCGCTCAGCACCGCGTCGATCACCCGCCGAGCGGCGGACGAGGCGAGCGCCAACGGCACCTGCGCGCTCACCTTCTGGATCAGGTCACCGGCGCCGTCCAGCAAAGGCGCCTGGCCGTGCCGGATCGCGTCCACCACATGGTCGACGCATTCGTTCTCGATCGCCTCCGCGGCGCCGGAGTCCCCGACCTTCTCCGCGATGTACGACGCCCATTCCGGCGGGCTCTTCCCCTGGCAGTTGGTGGTGTCCGTCGACGTCCACTCGGTGTCCCTGCGGTCGCAACAGGCGACCCAGCTCTCCTCCCAGAGGTGCTCGCTGTCCACGATCACCCCGTCCAGGTCGAAGACGACACCGGTCACCGTCATGATGCGACCTCGTACCGGACGTTGTTCCGCTCCAGATCCGCCAACGCCGTGTCGGGGGCCTCGTTGTCCACGATCACCAGATCGAACTCGGTCAACGGCACCAGCCGGTGCAACGCGACCTTGCCGAGTTTGGTGTTGTCCATCAGCAGGTAGCGCTTCGCCGCGGCCTCCAGCATCTTGCGCTTGACGGCCACGATCCGGTCCTCCTGGTGGTACGCGTACCGTCCGGCCAACGCCGAGGTGGACACGAAGACGGCGTCCACCCGGATCGCGTCGATGCATTCCAGGCAGGTGGTCCCGAGGAACGAGTCGTGCAACGGGTCATAGTCGCCGCCGAGCGCCATCACGCCGATCCCGCGTACCTGGCTGAGCTGCCGTAACGCGTTGAGGTAGTTGGTGGCCACCCGTAGCGGAGCCAGATCGGCGAGGTGCCCGATCATCTCCTCGGTGGTGGTGGAGTCGTCCAGCATGATCGACATCCCGGGCTCGACGTGCTGTACGGCGTGCCTGGCGATCGCCCGTTTCTGGTCCCGCATCGCCTTCTGCCGGTACGCCACGTTCGACTCGAACACCCCGGACGGCTGTGCCGTCACGCCGCCGCGGTACTTGCGTACGATGCCCTGGCGTTCCAGCTCGTCGAGATCGCGGTGCACGGTCATCACGCTGACCGAGAACATGCCCGCCAACTCCTGGGCGGAGAGGCTGCCGCGTTCCATCACCACGTCGGCGATCTGTCTCTGGCGTTGCTCCGGGGTTCGCACCTTGTCGTGGTGTTCCACGGTCACGGTGAGATCCGCCTCCCCTCATCCCCCGACAGGAAGACGTGCGCGGTCGACGGGTCGATGAGCACGCCGACCTTGTCGTCCAAGGCCATCGCCGGCACCGCGGTACGCGGCACCACCACCGAGATCAGCGACTGTCCGATCTGTACGGTCACCTCCGTCTGTCGTCCCAGGTGCTCCAGCACGTACACGACCCCGGAGAGGCGTACCCGCCCCGCTGGTACGTCGCCAGCGCCGAGGTGCAGCGCCAGGTCACGCGGCCGGATCCCGATCTGGACCTCCTCGCCGGGCGCGGCGTCGACGGCGGGCAGCGGGATCTGGAACGCCCCGTCGCCGCTGACGAACCGCAGGTCACCGTTGCCCGCCGTACCGCCGGCGCCGTCGCGGTCCGGATCACCCGCGGCCAGCCCACCGTGCACCGCATTGATCCGGGGCTTGCCGAACGCCTGCGCCACGAACGCGTTGGCAGGTTCGGACCACACCTGCTCCGGGGTGCCGACCTGCAGGATCCGGCCGTTGCGGATCACCGCGATCCGGTCCGCGAGCGAGAGCGCCTCCACGTAGTCGTGGGTGACGTACAGACTCGTGGTCTTGTCCTGCTGGCTGATCGCCTTCAGCTCGGCCCGCATCGTGGCGCGCAGTTTCGCGTCCAGGTGGGCGAGGGGCTCGTCGAGCAGGTACGCGTGCGCCGGGCGTACCAGCACCCGGCCGAGTGCGACCCGTTGCCGCTGCCCGTTCGACAGCTGGGTGACCGAGCGCTCCAGCAGGTGCCCGATGCCGAGCATGTCGGCGGAGCCCTGCACCCGCTGGCGTACCTCGTCGGCGGGCAACCGGAGCCGGGGTGACCGCAGCGGCGAGGCCATGTTGTCGAAGACGTTGAGCTGCGGGTAGAGCGCGTAGCTCTCGAAGCACATCGCAAGGTTGCGGTGGGTCGGCTCGATCGAGGCGACGTCCTGCTCACCGATCCGGATCGTCCCGGCGTCGGGCTCCACCAGGCCGGCGATGGTCTTCAGGGTGGTGGTCTTGCCCGCCCCGGACGGGCCGAGCAGGCAGAAGAACTCACCGTCGGCGACGTCGAACGAGACACCGTCCAGCGCGGTGACCGCGTTGCCACCCCGGCCGTACGTCTTCTTCAGGCCGTCGACCTCGATCCTCGCCATCAGTCCTTCACCGCCCCGAACGACAGACCGCGTACCAGGTAGCGCTGGATCAGCAGCGCCAGGATCAGCGGCGGCAGCGCGGCCATCACGGCACCCGCGGCCACCAGGTTGAACCGCACCTGGTTGCCACCGAGGTACGCCAGCGAGCTCACCGTCACCGTCTGCGCGTTACTGGAGGTGAGGGTGAACGGGAAGATGAAGTTGTTCCAGGCGAAGATGAACGCCAGCAGGCATACCGCCGCGATTCCGGGGCGTACCAGTGGCAGGACGACCTTCATGAACGCCTGCCGCCGGGTGTAGCCGTCGAGCAGCGCGGCCTGTTCCAGCTCCACCGGCAGGTCCCGGAAGAACGACCGGAGGATCCACACCACCAGCGGCATGGTCACCAGCTGCAGCACCCAGATCATCCCGAAGAACGTGTCGTACAGGCCGAGCTGCTGGTAGATCACCGACAGCGGGATGATCACGATCAACTCGGGCGCGAACCGGAAGCTGAGCAGCGTGAACATCAGGTTCTCGCTACCCCGGAACCGGTACCGGGCCGCGGCGTACGCGGCGGGAATCCCGATCACCAGGGACACTCCGACGGCGCCGACCGAGGTGATCAGGCTGGCCCCGAAGAACCGCAGGTACGACGACCCGCCGAGCACCGTGGAGTAGTTCTCCAGCGTCGGGGTGAACCACAGGTACGTCGTGGTCTGGTCGACGTTGGCCTTCAAGCTCAACGCCACCATGAACAGGATCGGGATCAACGAGAACGTGAAGTACGCCAGCAACGCGAGGTTGGCCAGGCCCCCCACCAGGGTCTTCTTGGTCATCTCACACCCCCGCCGCGCGGGACTGGATCTTGTTCAGGTAGCGCACCAGGATCATCGAGATCACGTACACCGCGCACCAGAGGATGAACATGTACGTCACCCCGCGGCTGTAGCGGGCGTAGCTGATCGCCTCCAGGTACGCGTCAATCTGCAGCGTCGTGGTGGCGTCGCCAGGGCCACCGGTGGTCAGGCCGTAGATGATGTCGAAGACCTTCAGGCAGTCCATCAGCCGGAAGATCACCGCGACCAGTACGTACGGCCAGAGCATCGGCAGGGTCAGCCGCCGGAACGTCAGCCACCAGCGCGCCCCGTCCACCGCCGCCGCCTCGAATGGAGAGCTCGGCAGCGACCGCAACCCGGCCAGCGCCAGGATCGCCACGAACGGCGTGTAGATCCACACGTCCACGACCACCGACCAGAAGAACGCCATGAACGCGGAGTCGGTGCCGGAGTAGCCGGTGACGCCGATCCCTTCGGCGACCGGGCGTACCCAGCCGACCTCGGGAAGCAGCAGCAGCTTCCACATGATCGCGGCGATGATCGGCGCCACCATCAGCGGCACGATCAAGGTCCGTTCGAAGATCTTCCCGACCCACGACGAACGGTTGAGCAGCAGCGCGACCCCGACGCCGAGCACCGTCTCGATCCCGGTCGCGGACACCGCGAACAGCACCGTGACCTGCGTCGAATGCCAGAACGACTCACTGGTGAAGATCTCGACGTAGTTGTCGAGCCCGACGAAGCTGGGCTGCGGGTTGGCGTCAGAGAAGTTGAAGAAGGTGTACGCCACCGCCAGGAAGAACGGGTAGAGGATTCCCGCGCACAGCACCACCGCGGGCACCGCGAGCAGGTAGGGCCGCAGCGCCCGGCGACGCGGTGAGACGGTGGGTGCGTCCTCCAGCGGAGGCGGGACGCCGCCACCGTCGCGACGCCGTTCGGGCGCTGCGGTGACAGCCATCAGCCGTTGACCCTCCCCTCCAGGTCCGAGGCGAGCTTGTCCAGCGTGGACTTGGCGTCAGAACCGCCGTAGATCTGCTGCAACGCGGCTGCCCAGGAGGTGGTCGCGTCGAAGAAGTTCTTCTGCGGGGTGAACTGGATCTTGGTGTCCTCGATCACGGCCTCGAACGTCTCGATGAAGTTCGTGGCCGTACCCAGCCGGTCCTTGTACGCGCTGGAGGTGGCGACGGACTGGCGCACCGCGTCGATGTGCTGCTGCTTGGTGGCGGCGTACTGCAGGTGCTCCTTGGAGGTCGCCCACTGCAGGAACCACCACGCGGGCCCCTTGTTCTTGGAGTTGGCATTCATCGCCAGGGACCAGATCCACATGTTCGTGGCGAGTGAACCGTCGTTGCCCTTGGGGCCCGGGTGCCAGGCGATCTTGCCGGCCGCCGGGGTGTCGGCGTTCTGGAAGTACGCCGCGATGTCGGCGTCGAAGAGCATCGCCGCCTTGCCCGCCCCGAGGTCGCTGGAGGCCTGATACCAGGTGTACGACGTCCAACCCTTGGGGCCGGAGTCGCGCACCATCTTGGCCCACTTGTCGGTGAACTCGACCGCCTCGGGGCTGTTCATCTTCGGGACCAGCTTGCCACCGTCGACGTCGAAGTCCTTCAGCCCGAGCCGGGAGTACATGGTCATGAAGCCGGGGTGGATGGTGGCCCACTCCTTGGAGCCACGCACCGCGATCCCGTACATGTCGTTGCCGGCCTTCTTCTTCAGCGTCGACGACAGCTCGATCAGGTCGTCGAAGGTCTCGGCCGGTTTCACCCCGAGCTTGTCGAAGACGTCCTTGCGGTACGCCACGGTGTTGGTCTCGAACCCCCACGGCAGCATCCACTGCTTGTCGCCACCGAGCTCGGAGCCGTTCTTGAAGTCCCACTGGCCGGCGGTGAGCAGGTTCGGGAAGAAGTCGTCGGGCGCGAAATCGCCGTGGGTGGCCGAGTCGTTCTTGATCCACGGGTTGAGGTCTTCCAGGTACCCGGGAGGGCCGTACTGCCAGACCATGTACGCGCCGAGCATGAACGCGTCGTAGTTGCCCTGCCGGGACCGCAGCTCCAAAGTGACCTTGTCGAAGTAGTTCGACTCCGGGAACTCGTCGATCTTGAGCTTGATCCCGGTCTTGGATTCGAACTCCTTGACGTGCGCCTTCAGCGCATCGGTGTACGGGTGCTTGTTCATCAGCAGCCGTACCGTCTTGCCGTCGTAGGCCTTCCAGTCGAAGTCGCCAGTGATCTCATTGGCGGCGGAGTCCCCGCTTTCCTCCCCGCCCCCGAATCCACAGGCGGACAGCAGCGGCGAACCGGCGGCCAGGGCGGCCCCGATCCCGGCGGTACGGAGCAGACCGCGCCGGCTCAGGCGAGCCTGGGCTGCGGCGTTGACCTCGTAGATGTTGTCCATGGCTTCTGCGACCTTCCGAGAGTCGAGACCCGGGGATCGACAGGCCCGGCCTGGCTACGCCACTGCCCCGGCACCTGCGCGTATCCCAGGAGTGACCTTGTTGCCTACGTGCGTAGATAACAGGGTTGCCTGTGTTGTAACCACGATTTAACGATACTGGTCACACCCCGTCAAGCATCTCGTGAGCCCGATACCACTCAAGATCAGCGACTACGTCCCTGGAAATCCCGGACCCGACGGTGTGGCTGGCCCCGCGATCACAGCGTGGGTTCCAAGAGGTGGTCGCAACATCCGGGTCCTGGGGGCATTAGGGGGCCGGCACGTGACGGCACTCCGGCGGTCACCTGGTCGGGTGACGTGTTGGCCGGTTGACGTATCGGCTGGGTGACGCGTTGTCAGGGTGCCGGTTCCAGATCGAACGCGGCCCGGATCGCGTTGGTCAGCTCATTTTCCTGGTGGGCGAGGAGGTGGCCGACGACGCGGCCGAGCGCGTCTTTGTGGATGGTGGCG
>JBOGDK010000255.1:0-7080 GCA_050701795.1 Micromonosporaceae bacterium | reverse complement strand
TGCTACACGGGTTCCCCGGCATCGAACGCAACTTCGACCTCGCCCAGGTGATGCGCCGTGCCGGCTACGCGGCGCTGGTGTTCCACTACCGCGGTAGCTGGGGCATGGGCGGCCGGTGGTCGTGGCAACACGTGCTCGACGACGCCTCCCGGGTCGTCTCGGAGGTGCGGGAGCCAGGTTTCTGTACCCTCCACCGGCTGGACCCCGCGCGGCTGGCACTGGTCGGTC
This sequence comes from Micromonosporaceae bacterium, assembly GCA_050701795.1. Lineage (GTDB taxonomy): Bacteria > Actinomycetota > Actinomycetes > Mycobacteriales > Micromonosporaceae > WHSM01. Next base: position 6,852 of record JBOGDK010000255.1, on the reverse strand, counting down.
ACAGCCTCGGTGGATTCGTCGCGCTGATGACCGCCGCCCGGGACGTGGCGGTTCGCGCCGTCGCCTCGGTGGCGGGGTTCGACTTCGGTGTGGCCGCCGCGGCCAGCCTCGCCGACCCGGAGGTGCGATCGGCGTACGTCGAGGCGTTCGGCAATGAACTGCTGCCCCTGCGGGGTGCGACCGGTGAGTCGCTCGTCGCCGAGATGGAGGCCGCGGGCCGCCTGTGGCGGCTGACCACGCTGGCCCCCCGCCTCGCGGACCGTCCGGTGCTGCTCATCGGCACCGGCCGGGACCCGGTCACGCCGGCCGGAACCCACCACAAGCCGGTGGTGGCGGCCTATCAGGCGCACCCGGTGAAACAGCTGGAACACCACATCTTCGCCACCGACCACCTGCTCTCAGACCACCGGGTCGCCCTGGCCCGTACCCTCGTGGACTTCCTCGACAGGCACCTGCGGGTGCCGGCGTGAGTGCCCGGCGGTGGCGAACCGTACGGTTGGCTCTCGGCACCGCCACGGCGCTCGGACTGGGCCGGTTCGGGTACGGGCTGCTGCTGCCGGCGATGGCGACGCAGCTGGAGTGGGATCTCGCCCAGGCCGGCATGCTCACCACCGCGAACGGGTTCGGCTACCTCGCGGGCGCGATGGTGACCAGCCGGCTGGCCAACCGGGTCGGCACCCCCGCGACCTTCCGGATCGGGATGCTGGTGTGCGTCGGCTCCCTGGCCTGTACCGCCGCCACCACCGACTACCCGCTGCTGCTCGCCGCCCGGGCGGTCACCGGAGCCGGTGGCGCGCTGGTGTTCATCGCCGGAGCCGCGCTGGCGCCGACCGCCGGCTACTTCGCCGGCACCGGGCTCGGCATTCTCGCTGGCGGCGGGTTCGTCCCACAGCTACTCGACCACCACCCGGAACGGTGGCCGGCCGTCTGGATCTGCCTGGCGGTCGCTTCCGGCCTCGCCACCGCCGCGAGCTGGTCGGCGCCCGACACTCCCGGCACGACCCCCCACCCAGAGCCCCGGAGGACCCCTCGCCCAGACCGACTCTGGCCCGTCGCCGTGGCCTACCTGATGTTCGCCACCGGCTACATCACCTACATCACGTTCCTGTCCGCGTACCTCCACGACCGCGACGCCTCGGCAACGGAGACCTCGCTCGCGTGGAGCGTGCTCGGGGTCGCCGTCATCGTCGCGCCCGGCCTGTGGCACCGGCACCTGGCACGCCGACCCGAGCGGACACTGGCCGTGCTGCTGGCCGTCATCAGCGGATCGGCCGTGCTCACGCTGCTCGTCCCGGCGCCGCCCGCGGTCATCGTTTCGGCCCTGGCCTACGGCGGGACCTTCATGATCGTCCCGGCCGCAGTCACCACCCTGGTGCGTGCCAACACCACGCCCGACGGCCTCACCAGCGCACTCGCCACGTTCACCGCGATCTTCGCGGCCGGCCAGACCGCCGGACCTTGGCTCGCCGGAGCGCTCGCGGACCGTACCGACCCTGGCGTCACCCTCGTCTGGACCGCCGCCCTCTGCGGCGCGGCCGCCGTGGTGACGCTCATTTCCGGCGCAGCCGGACACGGCCGCGCCGAGCCGGTCGCCGCCGACTCAGATGTGGTGCCGACTCAACCGCGGTAGGGGTCGGCGCCGCGCGGAGGCACGGCGAGGTGCCAGTCGGTCGCCCGCTGGTATGCGTCACCGGCCCGGATCAAGGTCGCCTCCCGCCACGGCGCCGCCGTCAGCTGGATGCCTACCGGCAGGCCGTCGGCGAATCCACAAGGGACGGACATCGCGGGCACGTCCGCGAGCGACCACGCGTACGTGTTCCGCGACAGGACCCTGGTCGCCGCGATCATGTCGTCGCTGTTCCTCAGTGGAGCCACCACCGGGACGGTGGGTGTCGCGATCAGATCCACCGTTTCGAAGGCAGAGCTCAGGGTCCGCTTCCACCCGGCACGCCAGCGCATCGCGTCCACGTAATCGACGGCGGTCACCTCGGCGCCCACGGCCAGCCGCTCGCGTACGTCCGCGCCGAAGGTCTCGGGAGCGCGTTGGAAGCGCCCGCCGGTCACCGACACGTACTGCGGCAGCATCATCGTGGTCAGCATCTGGTGCGCCGCGGCGGCACCGGGCAACTCGATCCTGCGCAGTACGGCGCCCAGCGCCTCCAGCTCGGCGAGCGCGGTGTCCGCCGCTTCCGCCACCCCGGGTCCGCATTCGTCGAAGAAGTGCTGGTCAGGGATCCCGACACGGAGCCCCGCGATGCCGGTGCCGAGCGCGTCCGACACGGTGTCGCGGTGGTGCGGGACCGAGGACGGGTCGCCGGGCACGTACCGGTCCACGGCGGCGAAGGCCCGTGCGATGTCGGTGACCCGGCGCGCCAGCGGCCCCGCGGTGGAGAAGTCCGGCATCGGCTGCGGGACGCCCTCGCCACGCCCGTTGGGCAGCCGCCCGGTGGTGGGCCGCAACCCCACCACGCCGGTGAGCGCGGCGGGGATCCGTACCGATCCCCCGGCGTCGGTGCCGTACGCCACGACCGTCATCCCCGAGGCGACGGACACCGCTGAGCCGCCGCTCGACCCCCCGGGGACCCGGCTGGTGTCCCACGGGTTGCGGCAGTCGCCGAACGTCTCGTTGGCGTTCGTGGCGCCACAGCTGAGCTCGGAAAGGTTGTCCTTGGCGTGGATCAGGCCGCCCGCCGCACGGATCGCCCGGATGATCGGGGCGTCGGTGTCCGCGACGGTGTCCCGGTGGTACGCCGCGCCGTTGCTGGTGGGGGTCCCCTGCACCGCGAAAACGTCCTTCACGCTCACGGGGACGTCAGCCAGCGGTCCGGCCCACCGTCCGGGGTCGCCACGCGTGGCAGCCTGCCGGTGGCGCGCGTCGTCCCGGAGGTCACAGATGACCGCGTTCAACTCCGGGTTGAACTGATCGACGTACCCGACGCAGGTTTCGAGCAACGTACCGCCGTCGAACGGGCGGGAGTGTCGGTCGGCGGTGCTGCGGGGCATCAGTACTCCTGTTGATAAGGCGGCTCGATACCGGGGCTGTTCGATTCGGCTCGCTGCCGGGCGGCCCAACGCCGGGCGGCGGCGGTTGCGGTCACGGTGGCGGGGTGTAGCGGCCGTCGATGGCGGTCCAGCCGCCGTCGACGAACAGCTGGCTGCCGGTCACGAAGCTGGAGGCGTCCGAGGCCAGGTAGACCACCGCCCCCGCCAGTTCGTCAGCCCGCGACCACCGTCCGAGCGCGCTCTTGCTGGCGTACGCCTGCGACCACTCCGGTTGCGCCCGGATCTGCGCGGTCAGCGGGGTGTCCACCACGCCAGGAGCGATTGCGTTCACCCGTACCCCCGAAGGGCCCAACTCGGCCGCGGCGGTACGCAGCAACTGCACCAGCCCCGCTTTGGTCGCCGCGTACACGCCCTGCCCGGGCTCCACCGCGACCGCCCGGATCGAGCTGAACCCGATGATGCTCCCCCGTCCCCGCTCGGCCATCGGCGCGCCGAAGCCGCGTACCAGGTCGAAGGATGCCCGCAGGTTCAGGGAGACCACCTGGTCGAACTCGGCCGTGGTGTAGTCCAGCAGTCGCTTGCGTACGTTGGTGGCGGCGGTGAACACCAGTACGTCCACCGGGCCGAGCGCGGCCGCGGCGCTGGTCACCGCCGCGGAGTCCAGCACGTCCAGCTGGTACGCGTGCCGCCCACCACCCGCCTCGACGGTGAGCCGGGCCGCGTCCAGATCGCGGTCCGCGCACACCACGTCGGCACCGTGGGCGGCGAGCGCCAACGCGCTCTCCCGACCGATCCCGCTGCCCGCGCCGATCACCACCGCCCTGCGACCATCAAGCCGGAACAGCCGCGAATAGTCCATTGACTCCCCGATCGTCATGAATCACTTCGTGGTGGTGGGCCGGATGACGGCCATCCGGGTCACGGTCAACTCGTGGATCGCGAAGCGGGGGCCTTCCCGCCCGATCCCGGAGTCCTTCACACCGCCGTACGGCATCACATCGGACCGGAACCCGGGCACGTCGTTGACCACGACACCGCCGACCTCGAGCCGGTCGATCGCCCGGAACGCCGAGGCCAACGACGCCGTGTAGACGCTGGCGTGCAAGCCGTACCGGGAGTCGTTGACGACCTCGAACGCGGTGTCCACATCGGGTACGGAGCGCACCGCCACCACCGGCCCGAAGATCTCCTCGTCCCAGGCGGCTTCCCCGCTCGGTACGTCAAGCAGCACGGTCGGTTCCAGCACTCCCTCGGAGACGGCGCCGCCCCGTACCAGCGTCGCGCCCGCCGCGATCGCGCGCTCCACCCAGTCCCGTACCCGCGCCGTCGACCTCGGGTCGATCAGCGCGGAGACCCGGGTGCCGGGATCACGCGGGTCGCCGACGACGACCGAATCCATCCGGTCGGCGAGCCGATCCAGGAAACCGGTACGCACCGACTCGACCACCACCACGCGTTGCACGCTGATGCACGCCTGTCCCGAGGCGTAGTAGCCGCCGCGTACCACCGCGTCCGCCGCGGCGTCCAGGTCGGCGTCCCCGGCGACGATCAACGCCGCGTTGGAACCCAGTTCCAGGAGTGTCTTGGTGGGCGCCGCCGCCCGGGCGATCGCGTGACCCACCTCCGCCGACCCGGTGAACGACACCGCGCCGACCCGCCGGTCCGTGGTCAGTGCCCGCCCCACCTCGGGCCCACCGGTCACCAGCTGCACCGCCGCCTCCGGCGCGCCGGCCGCCGCCAGCGCCTGCCGGGTCAGGTCCGCCAGCCAGAGCGTGGCGAGCGGGGTCTGCGGCGCGGGCTTCGCCACCACCGGACACCCGGCGGCCAGCGCGGGAGCGATCTTGTGGGACGCGAGCAGCAGCGGGTAGTTGAAACCGGCTATCGCCACCACCACACCGATCGGCTTGCGTACCCAGAAACCCAGCAGGCCCTCCCCGCTTTCCAGCAGGTCGAGCGGCACCGTCTCACCGTGCAGCCGGGCCACTTCCTCGGCGGCGGCCTGCCAGGTCAGCAGGGTCCGCTGCACCTCGACCCGGCAGTCCACCAGCGGTTTCCCGGTCTCAGCCACCAACAGTCGCTCGAACGCCTCGCGCCGGGACGCGATCGCCGCGTGCACCGCGAGCAGCGCCGCCCGCCGTACGTGGGACGGCAACCGACCCACCGTTTCGCGAGCCGCCACCGCCTCGTCGAGCGCCCGGCCGGCCAGGCTCGCGTCACCCACCGGCGCCGCGGCCACCACCGACCCGTCGTACGGGAAGCGCACCTCATGCCGCCCCGGGGCCGCCACCCAGCCCGAACCGATCGGCAACCCGTCGGGGAACTCGGCCGAGAATCCGCTCATCCGGGTTCTCCCAACGCCGGCGCCAGATCGGCAACCGTGTCGCCTGACAGCGCCCGGTCCAGGGTCGGTATCGCCGCGATCAGAGTCTGCGTGTACGGGTGCTGTGGGTTCTCGTACACCTCCGCGATCGGCCCGATCTCCACGATCTGACCCTGGTGCATCACCGCGACCCGGTCGCACACATGACGTACCACGGACAGGTCGTGGGACACGAAGACCAGCGTCAACGACAGCTCCTCGACCAGATCGGCGATCAGGTTGAGCACCTGGGCCCGTACCGAGACGTCGAGCGCGCTGACCGGCTCGTCCGCGACCAGAATCTGGGGACGCGGCGCCAGCGCTCGGGCGATCGAGATCCGCTGCCGCTGCCCGCCGGAGAACTGGTGTGGGTAGCGCTCCGCGGCGTCCGGGTGCAACCCCACCGCCCGCAGCAGCTCCGCGACCCTTTCCCGGAACCTGCTGTGGCCCTGCGCCACCAACGGCTCAGCGACGATGTCGCGTACCCGCATCCGGGGGTCGAGCGAGCTCATCGGGTCCTGGAAGACGAGCTGCAAAGTCTGCCTCAGAAACCTGAGCTGGCGCTCCTTGAGGTGGGTGATGGTCCGTCCCGCGACCGTGACGGTGCCGCTGGTCGCCTGATCGAGTCCGGAGATGATCCGCAGCAGCGTGGACTTCCCGCAACCGGACTCCCCCACGATCCCGAACCGCTCGCCGGGCGCCACGTCGAAACTCACCCCGCGCAGCGCGTGCACCGCGGGGCTGGGGTGCAGCAGTGAGCTGCGTGGCCGCCGGTAGTCACGGACCAGATCCCGGACACTGAGGGCAGGCGCCGCGCCAGCGCCGGCGTCGGCGTCGGCGTCGGCGTCGGCGTCGGCGTCCGCAGGGTGGCCGCCGACCGGCTCGATGCGTGCCGACTCGGTGCCCGCCGGGTCGGTGTGGGTCACCGTCGGGATCGTGCCTGGGGCCGCTACCGAGGTCAACGGCGCGACCGACGACGGTGACGCCGTAGGAGCGGGATGGTGGCAGGCGTACCCCGCGTCGCCCGAGGTCTCCGTCCAGGCTGGTCGCTCGCCGCACCGTTCGGTGGCGTACGGGCAGCGGTTACGGAACACGCACCCGGCGGGGAACTCCCCCGCGGCCGGCACCGACCCCGCGATCGTGGCCAGCCGCCCCCGTCCATCGACCACCGTGAGGTCCGAGGCGCCCACCAGCCCCTGGGTGTAGCGGTGCCGGGGCCGGGTGAAGACCTCCTCGACCGGGCCGGCCTCCACGACGCGGCCGCCGTACATCACCAGCACCCGTTCGCACGCGGCGGCCACCACGGAGAGGTCGTGCGTGATGAACAGCATCGCGGAGTCCCGCTGCGCGACTCCCTTGACGATCAGGTCAATGACCATCGCCTGTACGGTCACGTCCAACGCCGTGGTCGGCTCGTCACAGATCAACAGCTTCGGGTCGTTGGCGAGCGCGAGCGCCAGCACGACCCGCTGCCGCTGCCCGCCGGAGAG
>JBOGDK010000254.1:0-7114 GCA_050701795.1 Micromonosporaceae bacterium | reverse complement strand
TCCCAGCGGCCGCGGTCCTGGTGCTCCAACGTCACCAGCTCACCCGTCTCGTCGACCCGGGTGGCGCGGCGGGCGTGGTGCAGCAGCATCAGCGCGAGCAGGCCACCTGCCTCGGGTTCGCCCGGCATCAGCCTTGTCAGCAGGCGGGTCAGCCGGATCGCCTCCTCGGACCGGCGTCGTGGGTCGGCGCTTGCCCCGTACCCCTCGTTGAACAGCAGGTACAGCACCGCGAGCACGCCCGTGAGACGCTCCGGGAGCAGGTGCGCCGGTGGCACCCGGTACGGGATCCCGGCGTTGCGGATCTTGCGTTTGGCGCGTACCAGCCGCTGCGACATGGTGGCCTCGGTGACCAGGAACGCTCGGGCGATCTCCGCCGTGGTCAGGCCGGCGAGAGTACGCAGCGTAAGCGCCACCCGGGCCGGCAGCGCCAACGCCGGATGGCAGCAGGTGAACATCAACCGCAGCCGGTCGTCGGGCACCCCGCTGTCGTCGTCGGGTACGGGTGCCGCAGCCACCGCCGCCACCTCCCGCAGCTTGGCCGCGCCCACCGCCTCCCGGCGCAGCCGGTCGGTGGCCCGGTTCCGCGCCACCGTGGTCAGCCACGCCCCGGGCCCCTCCGGTACGCCCTCGCGCGCCCAGTGCCGCAGCGCCTCCGCGAACGCTTCCTGGGCGCACTCCTCGGCAAGGTCCCAGTCACCGGTCGCCCGGATCAGGGTGGCGACCAGCTGACCCCATTCCTCCCGGAACGCGGCGTCGACGGCGGCGTCGACCTCCGACGTCACGGCTGCTCGACCGGCCGCACCTCGATCGTGCCCACCGTCGCCCACGGGTGTGTCGAGGCCGCCTCGATCGCCTGGTCGAGGTCGTCGCACTCGATCAGGTTGAGCCCGCCGATCTGGTCCTTGGTCTCGGCGAACGGCCCGTCGATGAGCAGCACCTCGGTGTCGCGCACCCGTACCGTGGTGGCCTCGTCGGGTGGCCGCAGCCCGATCCCGGACGTGGTCACCCCGCGAGCCTGAAGCTCCGTGGCCCAGACATGGCACCGCTCGGCCATGGTCGGGTCGGCGGCATGCTCCGCGGCGGTCTCGTCGCCACAGAGCAGCAGCAGATACTTCACGGTGTCCCCCTCACGGCCGGCTTCCAGCGGCAGGTCCAAGGGTAGGGTCGGCGACGATGCGGGACCTGCTCGACCTGCCCAAGGCGCACCTGCACGTACACCTGGAAGGCGCGGTGCGCTGGTCGACGCTCCGTGAGATCGGCACGGCGAACCGGGTCGCGGTGCCCGACCCCCCGCGCGGCTTCACCGGGTTCGCGGACTTTTTCGCCCGCAAGGACCTGGTACGCCGGTGCCTGTGCCGGCCGGAGGACTTCCGGCGGGTCGCCGTCGAGTTCTGCGCCGACGAGGCCGCCCAGGGCACCCGGTACGCGGAGCTGTCATTCACCGCCGCCGCGCACGGCGAGCGCCTCGGCGATCTCGCGATGCCGCTGGCCGGTGTGCTGGACGGGCTGGCAGAGGGAGCCGCCAGGTACGGGGTCGAGACCCGGGTGATCCTTGACCACTCCCGGCGCCGGTCCGTGGACCGCGCCTGGAACACCCTGGACCTGGCCCGGCGGTATGAGGAGGTGGTCGGGATCGGGCTGGCGGGCGACGAGGCGTACCCGGCGGCGCCGTTCGCGGACGTGTTCCGAGCCGCCAGGGACGCCGGGCTGCACGTGGTGCACCACGCCGGCGAGGCGGCCGGACCGGACAGCATCCGGGAGGCGGTACAGGTCGGCCACGCCGAGCGGATCGGCCACGGCATCCGGGTCCTCTCCGACGACGCGCTGGTCTCCGAGCTGGTCGATCGGCGGATCCCGCTGGAGGTGTGCCCGTCGTCCAATGTGGCCCTCGGGTTCGTACCGTCATTGGCGGCGCACCCGCTGCCGGCGCTGCGCGACGCCGGCCTGACCGTCACCCTCAACACCGACGACCCGTCGCTGGTCGGCACCAGCCTCACCGCCGAGTACACCCGGGTCCGGGACAGCTTCGGGTACGACAACGCGACCCTCGCGGATCTGGCGACCGCCGGTGTGGACGCCTCGTACGCGCCGGAGCCGACGAAGGCGCGGCTGCGTACCGGGATAGCGGACTGGCTCGGGGTTTCCCGTCGGTAGCGGTGTGGTGATCGTCGCAGCGACACCCGAGGCGTCCGGTCCTTGACGGCTCACAGGGCAGCTGTTTGCGTATCGACATGGCTCGGATCGCGTACGACACCACGGATGCCGCGGCGTTCGAGGCGACCCGCCACCTTGCCGAGGACGGGCTCACCGCCTGGCGGGCTGCCGTGACCCGGCATCTCGATCCGCAACATGGGATGCGGGTGCTCGATCTGGGCGCCGGCACAGGCAGCTGGGCTCGGAGCTTCACCACCTGGTTCCCCGGCATCGAGGTGGTCGCGGTGGAGCCGTCGGAGGCGATGCGTGCACGCTCGGTGTTCCACCCCGTCGTTGCCGGCGACGCCGCGCGCATCCCGCTCGACGACGGCAGCGTCGACGCGGCGTGGATCTCGACAGTCATCCACCACGTGCCCGACCTGAGCACCGCGGCCCACGAGCTGAGTCGCGTGCTGCGCCCTGGTGCCCCCGTGCTGATCCGATCCGCGTTCGCCGGACGCCACCAGGCGATCACCCTGTTCCGCTTTTTCCCGGAGGCGATCCGGGTGCTCGACACCTACCCCAGCGTCGCCGAGGTCGAAGCCGGATTCGCCACCGCCGGGTTCGCCGCGGCGTGTCTTGAGCAGGTTCCACAGGTGACCGCCGCGTCGCTGCGCGAGGCCGCCACGACGATCCGCCGGGAAGCGCACACGCCACTACAGCTGATCACCGCCGAGGAGTACGCCCTCGGGGTGGCGCGTCTGCGCGAGGCGGCGCAGGTCGAGGCCGGGCCGGTGGTCGATGCCCTGGACCTGCTCGTGCTGCGGCTGCCTGGCCGTACCGCTGCCTGACGCCCCAGGCATCGGTCCGGCTTCGTTGACGTGATCCTTATTACCCAATAAGTCTCCCTTTGAAATTAGTGCGTCTGGTGGGCACCACACCTGGAGGAGAGGTGAATCTGAAAACGGTCCTGTCGAGCCGGGGGCGGACCCTGGTCGTCACCACGCTCGCGGCCGCCTTGACAGTGGGCGCGGTCCCGGCGGCGTCGGCGAGCATGTTCGCCGGCGCCAGCTCCGCCGGTGACGGGGCGACAACGACTGAGGTGGGCGCCGCGGCGGCGCTCCAGCCGACGAGAGTCACTGACTTCAACCACGCCGATCCCGCGGTCATCCAGCACGACGGGATGATCTACTCGTACGCCACTGACGGCTCGTCGGACGTTCGCAAGATCCCCGTGATCAGGGCGAGCTCACCGACCGGGCCCTACACGCGGCGCGGCAAGGCCCTCAACGCGATCCCCTGGTCGAACGGCGGATCGGTAATGGGCCCGCACGTGTGGCGCCGCGGCGGCACCAGATTCCACATGTACTTCACCGCCTATCCGCGGGGCGGCGGTGACCGGTGTATCGGTGTCGGCGACAATCCGCACCTCGCCGCGCCGAGGCCGGAGGCGCCCACTGCTGAACCGGCGCCGACTGCCTCGTAGCCGATCCCCCTGGAGGCTGCGGGGCAGTTGCGTCACATGTCGGGCGGGTCGCCGATGATACTGCCGGCAACGGGTGACAGGCTTGGGTGCGACGTACCACGCCCGACGTACCACCTTGAGGAGCTTGTTGATGCACCCGAACCCGTCCGAGGAGAACACCGGGTTCAGTGACCTCGGTCTACGCGACGAGCTCCTCCAGTCGTTGACCAGCCTCGGGTACGAGGAGCCCACGCCGATCCAGCGGGAGACGATTCCGCCGCTGCTCGACGGCCGCGACCTGCTCGGCCAGGCCGCCACCGGCACCGGGAAGACCGCCGCTTTCGCGCTGCCGGTGCTGCAGCGGATGGCACCCGACGGCAGGGGTACGGCGCCGGCGGCGCTGGTGCTCGTACCGACCCGGGAGCTGGCCGTCCAGGTCTCCGAGGCGTTCCACCGGTACGGCCGCGACCTCGGCGTACGGGTGCTCCCGATCTACGGCGGCGCGCCGATCGGGCGGCAGCTGCGCACCCTGGATCGCGGTGTCGACGTGGTGGTGGCCACCCCGGGCCGGGCGCTCGACCACATCGGCCGCGGCACCCTGGACCTGTCCGGGCTGAGTACCGTGGTGCTCGACGAAGCCGACGAGATGCTCGACATGGGGTTCGCCGAGGACATCGAGGCGATCCTGGAGCGCACACCGGAGCAGCGGCAGACCGTCCTGTTCTCCGCCACCCTGCCGCCCAGGATCGACGGCATCGCCCGGCGTCACCTCACTGACCCGATCCGGATCGAGATCGGCCGGCAACCCCGGGCAGAGGGCGAGCAGCCCAAGGTACGGCAGAGCGCGTACGTGGTCGCCCGGGCGCACAAACCCGCCGTCCTCGGGCGGGTGCTCGACGTGGAGTCGCCGTCGGCGGCGATCGTGTTCTGCCGTACCCGGGAACAGGTCGACGAGCTGACCGAGACCCTCAACGGGCGCGGCTACCGGGCCGAGGCGCTGCACGGCGGGATGAGTCAGGAACAGCGGGAGCGGGTGCTCGGACGACTCCGCAGCGAAACCGCTGACCTGCTGGTCGCCACCGATGTCGCCGCTCGGGGCCTGGACATCGAACACCTCAGCCACGTCGTCAACTACAACGTGCCGTCCGCGCCCGAGGCGTACGTGCACCGGATCGGCCGGGTGGGCCGGGCCGGCCGGGAAGGGGTCGCGATCACCCTCGCCGAACCCCGGGAACACCGGATGCTCAAGGCGATCGAGAAGCTAACTCGGCAGCGGATCGCGATGGAGAAGGTGCCGACCGTCGCCGACCTGCACGCCCGGCGGCTGGAGCTGACCCGGGCCGCGTTGCAGGAGAGCCTGATGTCGGACGAACTGGACCGGTTCCGGGTGGTGGTGGAGACCCTCACCGACGAGTTCGACGTGATGGACGTGGCGCTCGCCGCGGTGAAGCTGGCACACGAGTCGCAGGTCGTCGGCAGTGACGACTCCGAGGAGATCCCGGAGGTTGCCCGGGGCCAGGAACGCCGTGACGGTATCGGGCGGGGCGAGAAGAAAGGCCCGGAACGGCGGGGCCGCGGCGGCGCGGCTGGCGGCGAGGTGGCGCGGCTGTTCTTCAACGTCGGGCGGCGGGCCGGGATTCGCCCGCAGGACCTGGTGGGCGCGATCGCGGGCGAGTCGCGACTGTCCGGACGCGACATCGGGTCGATCGAGATCTCCGACCGGTTTTCGCTGGTGGAGGTGCCCGAGTCGGCCGCGGACGAGGTGGTCTCGGCGCTGCGGCGTACCACCATCAAGGGCAAGAAGCCGACGGTACGCCGGGAGCGCTACGCCCCCCGCAAGGCTCCGCGCTCGAATCGCTGAGGCAGACCGCCGGTCCCCGGTGGCGCCACCTTTCCGTCTTTAGGAGTAACCCAGGAGAGCAGGGACGCGTGTCGGTCCCCGCTCTCCTGCTGCGACGGAAGCGTCAGCCTGTCGCGGTGGTGGGTGCCTGGTCGGAGCTGCGCTGGGGCAGCGCGGCGATGGCGAGCCCGAGCAGGGCGACCACCGTACCCAGCGCCAGGAAGGGGAACAGACCTGGTTGGCCCAGCCACTCCCAGAACGGGCTCCACGGAAGATGCGGTTCGTCGAGATGGTGATGCAGTAACCACGGGGCGCCGAGAAGCGGGCCGTACCACGCCGTCAGGGTGATCCCGTGGAGTATCACGGTGATCATGCGTACCGCGGCATGTCGGTTCTCGGTGCGGCGGCTGGCCCACCCGAACAGCAGCCACCCGAAGAGCGCACCGAGCAGTCCGCCGGCCATACCCGCCGGGTACACGGCGGCGGGGGTCGCGCGATAGAGGCTGGCCGCCAGGTACGTGGACTCCGCGTCGGCATCGGAGTAGAGCTCGATGTGGATTGTCGTGTCGCCACGCTGTGCCAGGAGAAGGGTGTCGCCTCGCCCATCGGTGACCGGTTCTTCGACCGTCCAGCCGGTGGCGCGGAGCCGTTCCCGCGCCAGGCGCAGAGTGCGCTTCTGGTCGGCAGGAGACAGTGCCCCCGCTACCGAGCTACCGGTGTATCCCGCCTGGTATTCCCCGCCCTCACCGATGAACAGCTCGTCCACGTTCTGCAGGCTGAGTGGCTCGGCGAAGATCACGAAGAGCGCCGGGTCGGTACGGGGTCGGGGCAACTCGTGGCCAGGTAGGACGGCATCAAAGACGGTGGCTGCCTCGGCCGCGCCTGGCAGTGGCCGTGCCGTCTCCCACGCTGCCCGGGTGGCCAGCGCGGCGGTGAACAGGCCACACACCACGGCGGTCAGAGTGGCGAAGGCGACGACAGTACGGCTGGCGGGGCGCCCCAACCGGCTACGAAGGCCGTGGCATATCAGGTTCGCCGCTTCCCGCGGGGTGGGTCGGGTGCGGTCGGCTGGTGCGACGGCCAGCATCGTGTCCACGAGCTCGTGGCCGCGTTCCCGCCGGTAGCTGCGGGGATAGCAGAGCAACAGCCTGCGGTACCGGCGGGCGAGAATCGGTGCGGTCGCTGACATGGAATGCCCTTCGAATCAGGGGATACGGCAACGCGGTCGGGTCTTCACACGGTGCGCGGGCGGATCGTGCGTAGCTGAGCCTCAGCGGCGGTGGCCAGCTGCCGGAGTCGGGCCGCCTCCACGTCGAGTGTCCCGACACCGTCACTGGTCAGTCGGTAGTAGCGGCGCAGCCGCCCGTTCACGGCCTCTTCCCGGTCTCGCTCGACCAGGCCCTGAGCCGTCAGCCTGTCGAGAGCCGTGTACAAGGTTCCGGCCAGCAGCGTCACCCGGCCTTCGGAGAGCGTGGCCACCTTCTTGATGACCCCGTAACCATGCAGCGGGCCACCGGCCAGTGCCGTGAGGATGAGAAACGTCGGTTCGCTCAATGAAGCCATAGAGGCAATATATATAAACGATCAATATATCGCCAACCCTTGCCCGCACCTCGCCACCGACCGCTCAGCGATCTCGCGCGCGGGTCGGGTCGAAGGCCGCTCCCGAGTCGGCC
>JBOGDK010000253.1:0-7115 GCA_050701795.1 Micromonosporaceae bacterium | reverse complement strand
AACAGCAGCTTGGCGAACTCGCTCGGCTGGATCGCGCCGAGGCCCGGAATCCGCAACCACAGCTTGGCGCCGGTGTTGCCGGGGTCGCTGATGCTCGCCGGCAGGATCGGTGGGAGCAGCACCAGGATGATGCCGACCAGGGCCAGGGTGTACGCGTACCGCGACAGCGAACGATGATCCCGGATCAGCACCATCACCAGCACGAACGCGATCACCGCGACCAACGTCCACAGCAACTGTCGGAACCCGAAGTCGCCGAATGTGGCCAGGTCGGGGCGTTCCTTCGGGTCGGCGTCGCCCAGATCGAGGCGCGCGATGAAGACCATCCCGAGCCCGTTGAGCAACGTGACACAGGGCAGGATCGCCGGGTCGGCGTACGGCGCGAAGAACCGTACGGCGAAGTGCGCGACGATCATCAGCACCAGGAAGAGGATCGGCATCACCATCGCCGGCATGCCGATCTCGCCCAGCAACGCGCCGTGGGCCCCCGCGGCGAACGTGGCCACCAACCCGACGGCGAACAGGATCATCAACAGCTCGCTGTTGCGCCGTGTGGGCATACGCCGCGCCGCCCCCGCGCCGGGTGGCGTGGGTGGCGGCGAAAGGGCGGTGGGGGCGGTCATCTCGTACGCTCAGCCAGTCTCGCGGCAGTTCTCGCCGGGCTTGTCCGGCTCGGTCGGCTCCGGGCTGGGGCTGGGGCTGTCCGACGAGCCGGGGCTCTTCCTCTGCGACGGAGACTTCGCTCCCGACGTCTTCGGGCTGCCACTTCCGTTCGGTTTCGGGTCGCGGGTCGCCGAGGAGCTCGGCTGCCCGGTGCCGCAGGGACGCAGCAGGTGTTTGTTCTGCGCGTCGTCGGACGTGATGTCGGAGAAGAGCTGGTACGCCGCGTCACGGTCGCCGGCGAGGATGCCGCGCTCCACGTTCTCCCGGGTGGTTTTCGTCAGGTCCCTGACGGTGATGCCGTTGCTGCGCTTCTCCTCGGTGGACAGCCGCATCCCGGCGACCTCACCCCGGAACCCGTGGAACACCGCGATGTGACCGTCGTCGGTGGAGCCGACGTAGTACGCGCTCTGCCAGCCGTACCAGCCACCGGCGGCGAGTAGCCCGATCACCAGGAGAGCCGCCAACGGCAGCAGGAGCCGGACCCGGCCCGAGCGCGCGTCGTCGACCGGCTCGTCGTCATCGTCGTCGTACGTGGCCTGATTGAGCTGGTCCTGCTGATCTGGTGGCCGGGCCGCGAGTGCCGCCCGAGCCGCCGGGCTGGCCGGATCCGCCGCCGTCGCCATGCCCCGGTCGCGGGCGGCGGCGCCTCCCACGATCGGCTGCGACTCGATGATGTCCTCGTCGGTGATGTCCGCGACGATCACCGTGACGTTGTCCGGTCCGCCGCCCCGGAGCGCGAGCTGGACCAGCCGCTCGACGCACTCGTCGGGATCCTTGAACTCCGACATGGTCTCGGCGATCGTCTCGTGGCTGACCACACCTGACAGGCCGTCGCTGCAGAGCAGATAACGGTCGCCGTTGCGGGCTTCCCGTACGGAGTACTCGGGGTCGACGTCGCGGCCGTCCAGTGCCCGGGTGAGCAGTGAACGTTGTGGGTGGCTGCCGGCCTCCTCAGCGGTGATCCGCCCCTCGTCCACCAGCATCTGGACGTACGTGTCGTCCTTGGTCACCTGGACGAGTTGACCGTCCCGGAGCAGGTACGTACGGGAATCCCCGACGTTCACCAACCCCGCTTTGCTGCCGCTGAACAGCAGCGCGGTGAGCGTCGTACCCATCCCCTCCATCTGGGGGTTGGCGTCGACGGTTTCCCGGAGCTGCTGATTGGCCGCCGAGACGGCCTGCCGGAGCCGGTCGATCAGGTCGCCGCCCGTGACGTCCTCATCGACAGGCGCCAGCACACCGATCACGATGTTGCTGGCTACGTCACCAGCCGCCATCCCGCCCATACCGTCGGCTACGGCGAGCAGCCGAGGGCCGGCGTACACGGAGTCCTGGTTTCCGTCGCGGATCAGCCCGCGGTCGCTTCGTGCCGCATAACGAAGAGTCAAGGTCATGGCCGTAGCTCGAGGGCGGTGTGGCCGATGCGTATCGGCACACCGAGGGGGACAGGTGTAGGTCCGGTGACCTTAGCGCGATCCAGGTACGTACCGTTGGTCGAGCCGAGGTCCTCGAGCAGCCATTCTCCAGCACGAGGCACCAATCGGGCATGCCGGGTGGACGCGTAATCGTCAGTCAAGACCAATGTGGAGTCTGGGGCACGCCCAAGGGTGATCGGTGCTTCGCTCAATGTAATACGCGTCCCCGCCAGGGCACCCTCAGTAACCACCAGCTGACGAGCCGCCCGGCCCTTCTTCGGCTTCTGTGAGCGACCCGGCAGCTGGCTCACACCCCGCGGGGACGCCACCAACCTTGGTTGCCGCGCCCCCGCGAACACGTCCCTCCGGATCACCCCAACTACCGCGAACACGAAGATCCACAGGAGAATCAGGAAGCCGAACCGGGCGACCGCGAGGACAACCTCAGGCATCTGACCGTGCCTTGTACGTCTCTGACCGCCTCCGCCGCACCGCGCCTACCCGTCTACCCGGAAGGTCAGTGTGGTGGTCCCGATCTGGATCACGTCGCCAGGGTTCAGAGCCACCGCCGAAATCCGCTGCCCGTTGACCAGCGTGCCGTTCGTTGAACCAAGATCGGTCAGCACCACCTGTGAACCGTCGAAGTCCAAGCGGGCGTGCCGCCGGGAGATCCCGACATCTGGCAGCCGCATCGACGCCTGCTCGCCCCGGCCCATCGTGGTCGACCCGATCGCGACCGAGTACTCGCGGCCGTCGTTGGACACCAGGCGCACGCCACCCTGCGGCCCCGGCTGACCCGAAACGGGCGCCGGTGGGCCGAATTGCGGGCCCGGGCTGACCGGCATGTCCTGCGGTGGGTACCCCGGCCCAGGAGGTGGCCCTCCAGGCGCACCTGGAGGTGGCCCACCAGGACCCGGAGGCATCCCCGGAGGACCCGGAGGCATCCCCGGAGGCGGACCCGCAGGCGCCCCGGGCCCCGGCCCGAACCCTGGACCGGGCGGCGGTGGGCCCTGCGGCGGTGGCTCCTCGCCGCCGGTGAAGACCTCAGCCGTCACCCGGAACATGCCGGTGTCCAGGCCCTCGCCGCGCTCCACCTCGACGATGACGTCGCCGTAGACGGTCCAGCCGTGTTCGCCGATGTACTCGGCCTGCGCCTGTGCCAGCTCCTGAGCCAGCGCGGCAGCGTACGGCGCAAGTCGGCCATGGTCGTACGAAGAGAGATCAATGACATAGCGGTTGGGGACCAAAGTCCGCCCGCCCGCGAGGATCGCCTTGTGCGCCTCTGCCTCTCGCTGCATGGCGCTGGCGATCTCGACCGGGTGGACGACACCCTTGAAGACCTTGGCGAAGGCACCTTCCACCAGGCCTTCCAACCGCTTCTCGAAGCGTTGCAGCACGCTCACCGGCTCCTCCTCGGGGTTCCGTGGTGTTGATGGTATCTGCCTTGGCCACTCGCATAGGCAACGAGCCGGGTACGCGTGCTAGTCTTGCCTCGCTGCCGCGCCGGCGAGGTGCGCTGACGCATGTTCAGGCTTGCTCGCTGGCGGGTTTCCGCTCCGGAAGTGATCTTCTTTGAGCGGAGAAATTCCCGGGACTGCGCACAACGGTCCCCCACTGGGGAAGTGGCGGAATGGCAGACGCGCACGGTTCAGGTCCGTGTGCCCGAAAGGGCGTGGGGGTTCAACTCCCCCCTTCCCCACGAGCGATTGGGCGATCCCTGTCCGCGGAGAGCGCGGACCGGGATCGCTTCGTCATTCCGTGTGGGGGGCGACCCCCCACCCCCCCGGGAACCCCTCCGGCCCCGGGGTTTGCCTTCCGCTCCGTGTTCGACCCCCACCCCCGGAACCCCCACCCGGGCAGCTTTGCTTGCATTTCGCTCCGTGTCCGACCCCCCGCGCCTCTCGGACACCCCCGCGCCCCGGGGTTTGCATTCCGTTCCCTGTCCGGGTCAGCAAGTGATCAGTCGGCGGTGAGGGCGGTGAGGCGTTGCAGGGTGGGTTCATCGCAGAGGGCTCCCGCGAGCCCGGCGGCGTACGCGTCCTGTGCGGTGACCCCGAGTTGGGCCGCGAGGGCGTACTCCTGTCCCAGGTCGGTGTTGAACATCGCCGGGTCGTCGGTGTTGATCGTGCACTGGATCCCAGCCGCCACCAGCGTGGGAAGCGGGTGCTCCGCCAGGGAAGGCACCACGCGGGTACGCAGGTTCGAGGTCGGGCACACATCCAGGACGATGCCGCGTTCGGCGATCTCCGTCATCAGGTCAGGGTCGTCGACTGCCCGGATCCCGTGCCGGAGTCGCGCGGGGCGGTACGACAGCGCCTCCCGGATCGAGTCCGGCCCCGCCGCCTCACCGGCGTGTGGCACCAGACCCAGGCCCCCGTCGCGGGCGATCTCGAAGCACCGTACGAACGGCGCCAGCGGGTTGCCGGCCTCCATGCCCCCCACGCCGAGCCCTACCACTCCGCGCTCTGCGTACTTCACGCAGAGCTGGGCCACCTGCTCCGCGATGTCCAGGTCCGGCATCGTGCGATACAGGTCAGGAGTGAACCGTACGGTCACGCCGTGGCGTTCCTGGGCCTCCACGGCGCCGTCGGTGTACCCGGTGAAGAGCTCGTCGCCGTCGATGCCGCGCAGCATCCGCTCGGCGGGCGAGAAGATCGCCTCGACGTAGACCGCGCCGTACGTGGCGGCCTCGGCGGCGTAGTCGACCACGATCTGGGCGAAGTCGTCCGCCGTACGCAGGCAGTTGGTGGTCATCACCCACACCTCGAGGAAGTGGGGGAAGTCGCGGAACTCGTACAACTTCGACAGGTCTTCTTCGGTACTGACCGGAAGCGGTACGCCGTTGCGGCGGGCGATCTGCAGCAAGCTGGCCGGGTGTACCGCGCCTTCCAGGTGGAGGTGCAGTTCGATCTTCGGGTCAGCGGCCGGGTGAGCGTCGGTGGGCATCGAAGGGAGCCTAACGAGTGCCCTTCGGCCGGACGTGGCGCGGCCCCGACGCCGAGGGCGCCGGGGCCGCGGTTCTCTCCCCAGGTCAGGTCATGTCGACTCAGACAGTGAGCGTCCAAGTGTCGATGTAGCCCGTGTCCCACGAGTACGCGTCGCGCACCCGCAGCCGCCAGGTGCCGTTCGCGGCCTCTGACGACAGGTTCTTGGTGTAGGTGGTGATCAGGTTCTGGCCCGAATCCCAGTAGCTGGCACTCTTCATCGGGTAGATGGTGCCGTCAGGAGCCACCAGGTCGACGACCAGGTCGCCACGCCAGGTGTGCTTGATGTCCACCGCGACGGTTGCCGAGGAGGATGCGGCGCGGTTGCAGTTGCTGATCGTGATGTTGCTGTACACCGCGGCGCCGGCGTCGGGGATGTTGACGTTGGTGCCGTTGGTGCCGGAGCAACCGGTCGGCGGCGGGGGCTCGTCGCCGGTCCCGACGAACATCAGGTTGTTCGGCGAGCCGCTACCAGGGTTGGTGATCTTGTTCTTGGTGGCGTTGTTCTTCATTGCGGTCTGCACCGCCGCCGGGCTGGCGGACGGGTTCGCGCCCAGGTACAGCGCCGCACCACCGGCTACGTGGGGGGACGCCATCGACGTACCGCTGATGGTGTTGGTCGCGGAGTCGCTGGTGTTCCACGCGGAGGTGATGTCCTGACCCGGCGCGAAGATGTCCGAGCAGGTGCCGTAGTTGGAGAACGACGCCCGTGCGTCGGAGTTGGTCGAGGCGTTCACGGTGATCGCCTCGGGGGTACGAGCCGGCGTGAAGTTGCACGCGTCCGAGTTGGAGTTACCCGACGCGAGCGCGTACGTGACACCGTCGGCGATGGAGGCGCGGACCGCGTTCTCCATCGTGGAGTTGCTACCGGACGCACCGAGGCTCATGTTGGAGACGGCCAGGCCGGAGGTGTGGTTCGAGGTGACCCAGTCGATGCCGTCGGTGACACCGGCGAGGGTGCCGGAGCCCTGGCAGTTGAGCACCTTGACGGCCACCAGCCGGACGCCCTTGGCCACACCGTACGAGGTGCCGCCGACGGTGCCGGCCACGTGGGTGCCGTGGCCGTTGCAGTCGGTGTTGTTGGTGTCAACGGTGTTGGTGCCCCATACCGCCCGGCCGCCGAAGTCCTGGTGGGAGATCCGGATGCCGGTGTCGATGATGTACGCGGTCACGTTCGACGCGGTGGTGGGGTAGGTGTAGCTGTTGTTCAGCGGCAGATCCCGCTGGTCGATCCGGTCCAGACCCCAGGAGGGCGTCGGGGCCTGGGTACCGGTGGCGCGTACCACCCGGTCCTGCTCGACGTACGCGACGGCCGGGTCCGCGGCGGTGCGCTTGGCTTCCGCCTCGCTCATCTTGGCCGCGTACCCACGCAGGGCCGCCTTGTACGTGTGGGTGACCTTCGCGTCGTGCCGCTTGGCGATGCTCGCGGACGATGCTTCGGCGCCGTCTTTGAGAACGACGATGTAGCTACCTGAAATGGTGTCTTTCGCGTTGGTGCCGCGGATATCACCTTCCGCGGCTTGTGCGGGTGATGCCAACGCGGCCGCGGCTATCAACGCCGCGGAACTGACCCCGAGTACGCCGAGTGCACGGCGTCGCGGGGTGCGGTGGGAACTCATCCGGACCTCCCCTGTCGTGGGCCCCGATGCCGGGTGTGGCGTAGGGCCCGTAGCCAGGTCGCCGACGTGTACCGCCGACGCTCCGGTCCTGACGGGTGGTGCGGTGACGTCGTACCGACGGACCGCCTGGCTGGCGGTACGGCGTGGTGTGGTGCGAACCGGGGGTCGGGCGGACACATAGACGACCGTCGCTCTGGTGAGCGTGGTAGCAGCGTAGGCGCGATTTTCCCACCGCAACAGATATTGATATTTCAAGATCAACAGTGATACAAAGAACGTTCGACCTAACGCGGGTTAAGTCAGACTTAACAGCCCCGGCCGGGACGGACCAGACTAGCCGCCGTACCAGCGGCAATCCACCTGCCAGGCTCGATGCGCCGGAAATCGCCCGGATGTGCCGAGGTCTCTTGTTAGGGCCCGAATTGGCAGGTATC
>JBOGDK010000252.1:0-7128 GCA_050701795.1 Micromonosporaceae bacterium | reverse complement strand
CGAGCGGCAGCCGCGCCACGGCACGCCGTAGCGGACGCCGCCACAGGTACGCCATCGCGAACACCGAGTAGATCGCGAGCGGCCCGAGCAGCAGAGCACCGATCGCGGTGCCGATCAGGGCGCCCTTGCCGGTCGAGGTGTCCAGGAACCGGCGGAGCCGGTGTGCCCAGGGATTGCGGGTGGGCACGAGCTGCGCCGGGCGCTCGACATCGTCGGGTGCCGGTGCCGGTCGGGACACCTTCATGCTGGCGGTACGCCGCCGCTTCACCCTGGCCGGCCTGACCCCCGGCTGCGGTCGGTGCGGCTCGCCGGGCCCGTGCGGCTCCGCGGAGGGTCCGCCAGGCTCGCCGGGCCCGTGTGGCTCGGCGGGCCCATGTGGCTCGGCGGGGGTGGCATCGGAGGCGGGTTCGGGTCGGGCGCTGTCGGTCTCGGCGCGGTCCGTGGGGTGGTCCGTCACGCGGGACATCTTGCCGTACCGGGCGGCTGGGTGGGGCTGGACTGGCGTACCGGTCGGCCGGTTGTGGTCTCCGGTGTCATACCGGCGCCGTACGGTGCGGCCATGGGAATCGCACCTCGACTCAGCCTTGTCACTCTCGGCGTCAGCGACGTCCTCGCTTCCGAACGGTTCTACCGGGCACTCGGCTGGGAGGTGATCCGTTCACAGGACAACTTCCGGCTCTTCGACCTCGCCGGGGCGTACCTGGCGTTGTTCCCGGCGGGCGAGCTGGCCGCCGACGCCGGCCTGCGGGGACAGGTCGTTGGCCCTGGATACCGGGGCGTCAGCTGCGCCATCAACCTGGAGAGCGAAGCGGCGGTGGACGCCGCGTTCGCGCTGGTCGCCGAGGTGGGCGGCACCATCACCAAGCCTCCGCAGAACCCGGAGTGGGGTGGCTACTCCGGCTACTTCGCCGATCCCGACGGGCACGCCTGGGAGGTCGCGTACAACCCGGGCTGGCCGATCGGTGAGGACGGTCGTCCCATTGTTTCGCGGCGAGAGTCGTGACTGCGTATATACTTTGTGTCGGGATTCAGATATACGCAGGCATCGGAGGCGGGACGTGACGAAGCGCTTGGTGGAGATCGACGACAACGACCTGCGGGCGGCGCGCGAGGCGCTGGCCACCCAGACCATCAAAGAGACTGTCGGCCTGGCACTTCGGGAAGCGGCGGCGAACGCGGCGCGACGCCGTGAGATCGAGCGACTGACGGCGGGCTCCCTGTCGGGCCTCGCGGACAAACGAGAACGCCGTCAGCTGTGGCGTTAGTCGCGCGGTATCTCATCGACACCAGTGCCACCGCGCGGATGCGACATCGACTGGTGGCGGAACGGCTGGTTCCACTGATCGCGGCGGGTCTGGTGGCGACCTGCGCGCCCCTGGACTTCGAAGCGTTGTTCAGTGCTCGCGACCCCGAGGACTATGAGGCGATCCGTTCCGACAGGCGGATCGCCTACGAATACCTGCCGACCCTGGACGAGGACTGGCAGCGGGCCTTCGACGTGCAGCGGACTCTGGCGAGTCGATCCCAGTGGCGCGCGGTCGGCATGCCCGACCTGCTGATAGCGGCGATCGCGGAACGCCACGACGTCACGCTGCTGCACTACGACGCCGACTTCGACGCGGTCGGCCAGGTCACGAAGCAGAACGCGGAGTGGGTGGTGCCGCGCGGGGCGGTGCCGTAGCGGCAGCCAGGGCCTACTCGACGGTGACGGATTTGACGAGGTTGCGGGGCTGGTCTACGTCGTGCCCACGGATCCGGTGCCGCTACCAGGTCGCAGGCTGACGCATCGTAGCCACGTGGCGCCAATTTAGCGGCTGTGGCGCCAGACTGGCGCTACGCTGGCCAGTATGCCGAGTGTTCAGATCAAGAACGTCCCAGAGGATGTGCACACAGTGTTACGGAGACGGGCGGCGACCGCCGGACAGTCCCTGCAGGAGTACCTGCTCAGTCGACTGGTTGACGAGGCCCGCAGGCCAAGCGTGGACGAGGTCCTGAGTCGCGCGGGCCAACGCAGTGGCGGCTCACTGACGCTCGCCCAGGCTTCAGATCTGGTGCGTCAGGAGCGGGACGCGCGGTGACCACGCGGGTAATCGTGGTGGACGCGTCAGTTCTGGCCCCGGCTCTGGCCGACGACGGGCCCGACGGTGAGCGGACCAGGGCCCGGCTGTCGGGGACCGACCTGGCGGCGCCGGCCCTCATCGACCTTGAGGTGACATCCCTGTTCCGAGGTCTGGTGCGTAGTGGACAGCTCACGGATCATCGTGCCGCACGCGCCTTGGCTGATCTCATGGCCATTCCGATCGAACGGACGCCGCATACCGCACTGCTGAGCCGGATCTGGCTGCTCCGCGACAACCTCACCGCATATGACGCGGCGTACGTGGCGCTCGCCGAGATCATGTCCGTGCCCCTGGTGACCGCCGATGCGAAATTGGCGAAGGCGGCCAACCAGCGGTGCACCGTCGAACTGATGTCGTCCGGATGACCTGGCGCGCTATTCGACGGTGACGGATTTGGCGAGGTTGCGTGGCTGGTCCACGTCGTGCCCGCGGGTCGCGGCGATCTCACAGGCCAGCACCTGCAACGGCACCGTGGTCAACATCGGGGCGAGCAGTGTCGGCGCCGCCGGTACGTAGATCAGGTCGTCGGCGTACGGGGCCACCGCGGTGTCGCCCTGCTCGGCGATCGCCACCACCCGGGCTCCGCGCGCCTTGACCTCCTGGATGTTGGAGACCACCTTGTCGTGCAGTACGGCGCGGCCACGCGGTGACGGTACGACCACCACGACCGGCGTACCGTCGTCGATCAACGAGATCGGGCCGTGCTTGAGCTCCCCGGCGGCGAATCCTTCGGCGTGCATGTACGCCAGCTCCTTGAGCTTCAGCGCCCCCTCCAGCGCCACCGGGAAACCGACGTGCCGCCCGATGAACAACACCGAGCCGGCGCTGGCCAGCTCCCGGCCCAGGGCGCGCACCGGTCCCATCTGCTCCAGGACGGTCGTGATCTTGTCGGGCATGCTGGTCAGCTCGGCCAGCACCGATCCGACCTCGTCGGCGTACTTGATGCCGCGTACCTGCGCCAGGTGCAGCCCGACCAGATAGCAGGTCACCAACTGGGTGAGGAACGCCTTGGTGGAGGCGACCGCGACCTCGATCCCAGCGCGGGTGTAGAGCGCCGCGTCGGACTCCCGCGGGATCGTGGAACCCACGGTGTTGGAGATCGCGAGCACCCGGGCTTTCTGCTCCTTGGCGTGCCGCAGCGCCATCAACGTGTCCATCGTCTCGCCGGACTGGGAGATCACCACGGCCAGGGTGGAACGGTCCAGCACCGGGTCCCGGTACCGGAACTCGCTGGCCAGCTCCACCTCGCAGGGGATCCGGGTCCAGTGCTCGATGGCGTACTTCGCGACCAGGCCGGCGTGGTACGACGTACCGCAGGCGATCACGAAGATCTTGTCGACGTCCCGCAGGTCCTGGTCGGAGAGGCGAACCTCGTCGAGCAGGATCTCGCCCGCCTCGGTGGTACGCCCCCGCAAGGTGTCCGCCACAGCCTTCGGCTGCTCGTCGATCTCCTTGAGCATGAAGTAGTCGTAGCCGGATTTCTCCGCGGCGGCGGCATCCCAGTCGACGTGGTACGCCTTCGCCTCGGCGGGGCGGCCGTCGAAGTCGGTCACGGTGACCCCCTCCGGAGTGATCTCCACGACCTGGTCCTGGCCCAGCTCCAGCGCTTCCCGGGTGTGCGCGATGAACGCCGACACGTCGCTGGCCAGGAAATACTCGCCGTCCCCCCGCCCCACCACCAGCGGGCTGTTACGACGTGCCCCTACCACCAGGTCGGGCATTTCAGCGTGTACGGCGAGCAGCGTGAACGCCCCTTCGAGGCGTTTGCAGACCCGGCGCATCCCTTCGCCCAGCGACGCCGGCTCGGTCGGCAGCTGGGTCAGCTCGCGGGCCAGCAGGTGCGCCACGGTCTCGGTGTCGGTGTCACTGGCGAACTCGACCTCGGCCGCTTCCAGCTCCGCCCGGAGCCGGGCGAAGTTTTCGATGATCCCGTTGTGGATCACCGCGACCCTGCCGTCGTACGAGATGTGGGGGTGGGCGTTGCGGTCGTTGGGGGCGCCGTGGGTGGCCCACCGGGTATGCCCGATGCCGGTGTGGCTGCTGTTGAATGCGCTGCCGCCGCCCGGCGTGCCGTCCTCGCCGCCGCCCGGCCTGCCGCTGTCGGCGCCGGTCTCGCTGAGCGCCTTCTCCAGGTTGCCCAGCTTGCCGGCCCGCTTCTCGGTCAGCAGGTCGCCGCCGTCGACGATCGCGACCCCGGCCGAGTCGTACCCGCGGTACTCCAACCGTCGCAGCCCCTCCAGTACCACCGAAAGGGCGGGTTGCGCGCCGACGTACCCCACGATTCCGCACATGATTCCGGAGCGTAGTCGAGCCTTCGGTACGCGGCGCGGCGGCTACGGGTAACTGACGGACCCCGTGAGCGGTGGCGGCGCAGCGGTGCGAGAACCACTCACCAGTACGCCGTCTCGCGCACCGGACGCGCATCCGGAGGACGGCCGGCGTGCATCCGGTGAGCGGATGCGACGCGTACCACATCTGGGTGGCCCGCTGTCCGCGTGGCGGCCGATCGGGCGGAATGCATCTTCCGGCGGGTTGCGCGACCCGCCGGAAGATGCACTGTCACAGGGAGGAGCCGAAGCCGTCGCCGCTCTCAGGCGTACCTGACACGCCGGTGGTGTTCTGTGATACGAGCCATGAGCCGGAGCCGGTCAGCCCTGAGTCGGTTGCCGGGATGACTGTGAACGCGCCGGCACCGCTGTTCTCTCCGGGCGCGCCAACGATCAGGCAAGTGTGGCCGGTCGCGGCGATGTCGGAGAAGCGCAACGCTGCCCCCCATCGATCGCCCGACTCCGTGCTCCCTGGGATGCCGGACGAGTTCTGGGTCAACCCCCTCGCGCTGCCGAACGCGAGGCCGCCCGGCGCCCCTGGTACCACGGTGACGTACGTGTCCTTCGGGCTGTAGACCGCCAGTTCGTCTCGGCCGTCGCCGTTGGCGTCACCCGCGGCGATGGCGGTACCGAACCGGTCGCCGGTACCTGGGTCCCCGGGCATACCTCCGGTTTTCTGAGTGATCTCCACGTGCGAGACGGAGTTGTAAGCGCGGGGGTCGTAGATGACGGTGACGCTACCGGCGTCTTGTCGCTTCGCGCCGTCGGTGCCTGTCACCGGCGCCCCGGGAGCGCCGACCGCGATGTCGAGGCTGTCGTACCCGCCGAAGTCGCCGAAAGTGACGGTCTCGCCGAACCGGTCCGGCAGGTCCTCGCCGTGGGAGGCCGGAACCCCCGGCACGCCGTCGGTGTCCTTCGACCAGCGCTGGGCGCCGGTCCCGGACAGCCCGGTCGACGTGCCGTACAACAGGGTCACCGAGCCAGTGGCGTACGTGCGGTCGTCCCGGTCGAGCGGCGCACCGATGATCAGGTCGGAACGGCTGTCGTTGTTGATCAGCCCGGTGTCCAGTGACCACCCGAACTGTTCTCCGGCACGTTTGGTACCGGGGACTCCGCTGGTGTCCTGGGCGAAATCCCGGGCGTTGAAGTTGTAATCGGGGAGCCCTCCCGGCCGCCCGGGGATGATGCGCACCCGGTCCATTCCCGGCACGCCGGCAGCTATCTCGTCGTACCCGTCGCCGTTGAAGTCGCCGGCGGCCAGCGCCTTGCCGAACCGTGCCTCAGGTCCGGCGCTCCCGGTTCTCATCGGTGTCATCAGGCTCGCGTTCTCGTTCTGCAGGCCGGTGGCCGAGCCGTAGAACACCCACACAGCGCCACCGTTGGCGTACGAGCCCTTCAGGTCTTCGCTGCTCGCGGCGACCGCGATGTCGGCGAAGCCGTCGCCGTTGAAGTCGCCGCTGGTGGTGGCGTCACCGAACCGGTCGCCGGACTCCGAGGACCCTGGCACGCCGGCCGTGCTCTGACTGATCGCGAGACTGCCAGCGGTGCTCGGCCCGGCCGGAGTGCCGTACATCAGGTGGATCATGCCGGCATCCTTCGCCTCGAGATCTTCCCCGGGCACACCGACGACCGTCTCGACTTGGCCGTCGGCGTTCACGTCGTACGGCAGTGGTCGCACGATGGCGGTCGCCTTCGCGTCGGGGGCCGGCATGTGGCCGTCGTCGCCGGGATAACCGACGGTGTACGTGACCGGGCCAGTGGCGGTGGGGTCGTCCCGGAACACGAAGGTGCCGTTGGAGGCGACCGCCACCGTGCCGAGGTCGTGCTCGCCGGTTCGGTCCTTGCGGCGCACGGTGAGCGGCGTACCCGGCGGAATCGACCTCACCTCACCGCTCCCCGTCACCCTCCCTCGGTATGGCACCGCCTTGGTCACGCCGACATCGATGGTCGTGTAGTACCGGGTAGCTTCGTTGTGGACGAGCAGCTGTGATTCATCAGCCGATATCGACTCCACGGTGTACAGCTTTCGATGGGGGCCCAGCGCCATGGCGCCGAGCCTGAGCTGCCTGCTCCCGTCGATGCATCCGAAACGCTTCACCAGCGTTCCCGGTGTGCCGTCGCTGACATCGACAACCGTCGAGCAGCCGTACGGGTACGTGCTGCCGACCGCGACGTACTGACCGTTCGCGCTCGCGCCGAGGGTGTGGACGGTGGAGTCACCGCGGATGAAGCTGGCACTCGACAGGTCAGAGCTGTGGAACACCTCCACCTTGTCGCCAGGGGTGGCGCACGCCGTGGCCACGCTGTCGCCACCATGGAACAGGGCCGCATCCGTGCACCGGGACCGACTGGTACCGAAGTCCCGCTCCACCACCGTCGCCGGTGTCGGAGATGACACGTCGTACACCCCGATGAATTGGTCGCTGGCGACCACGAGTCGGTCGGGACGATCCGGCAGCGCTCGAATCTGCCCGGACCAGGCGCCCAGCAGTCCCGTGGTCACGGTGCCGGTGGCGGGATCGAGCGAGCCGTTCCGGCCGGAGGTGCGGTCCGAGCACACTGTTCCGTACGAGAACCAGACCCTGCCCGCGGTGTACGTGACCGAGAACGGGCATACGCCGTCTGGCATCTCGACGTGGCTGACGTCGTACGTCCGGGTGTCGATCCGCGCGATCCTGCGC
>JBOGDK010000251.1:0-7148 GCA_050701795.1 Micromonosporaceae bacterium | reverse complement strand
CGTTGTGCGACACCGCGAGCCGCTGGTCGGGCACCGCGACCGGTGCGGGCCGGACCCCCACGTGGGTCGCGGCGTCCGGCGGCGACACCCTGCTCTCGACCGCGGTCACGGAGACGGCGGTGTACGTCGGGGGCCACTTCCGTTGGCTGAACAACCCGACCGGCCGGGACCGGGCGCGGGCCGGTGCGATCGGCCGCGCCTCGATCGCCGCGCTGGACCCGGCGACCGGCCTGCCGTACGCGTGGAACCCCGGTCGCAATCCGCGCGGGTACGGCGTCACCGAGATGTACCCGACGGAGCAGGGACTCTGGCTCGGGTACGACACCACCTACCTCGGCAACTTCCAGTACCGCAGGAGCCGGATCGGGTTCTTCCCGCTCTCCGGTGGGTCACCGGTGCCCGGCGATGCCCCCGCGGGGCTGCCCGGCAACGTCTACCTCGCGGGTGAGGGCGTCGCGGGCGACGTACGGGTCCGCCGGTACGACGGTCCCGAGCAGGTGAGCGGGTCCCGCCCGGTGGCGTCGTCCGGGGGCACCGACTGGCGTACCGCACGGGGCGGGTTCTGGCTCGGCGGCACGCTGTTCTACGGGACGGTCGCCGGCCAGCTCTACCGGCGAAGTTTCGACGGCGAGGCGTGGGGTCCGGCGACGGTGGTGGACCCGTACCACGACAACGACGGGGTGGCCCCGGACTGGGACCTGGTCTCCCACGGCGGCGGTACGTACGCCGGCGCGTACCCGGACTTCTACGGCGCTGAGCTGGCGAGCGTCACCGGGATGGGGTACGCCGGCGGCAGGCTCTACTACACCCGGGCCGGATCGAGCGCGCTGTACTGGCGGTGGTTCACGCCGTCGAGCGGTGCGGTGAGCGCCCAGCGGTTCCTGGCGGCGTCCTCCGGGTTCGGCGACGTGGCGGGCGCGCTGTTCATCGTGGCCGACCGGCTCTACGTGAGCCGTACCGACGGTGCGCTTTACCGGATGTCGTTCTCCGGCGGAGCCCCCTCCGGAACGCAGACCGCGGTGAGCGGCCCGGATGTCGACGGCCTGTCGTGGCGGGCCCGGGCGGTCTTCCCAGGTCCGTGAACACACGGTAATCGGCAACTCGCCGTGTGTGGTCCCACGTTCGGGGGGCAGGCGTTGTAGTTTGTACCTACATATCATCTCAAATAGGTTGCGGAGGGGTATGTCGAAACTGCGTTGGTACGCCGTCGCCATCACGGTGCTGTTTCTCGGACTCGCGCTGCTGCTGGCAGACCCCGCGATCCGTGGCTCGCTGCGGCACCAGGGGACACCCGAGCCCGCGACCACCCCGTCGGTGGGCGCGGGCGAGGTCGGATGCCCCGTCTCCGAGCTGCTCGTCCCGCGGTGCGGGGCATGGTGGGGGGCGGCACCCGGGGTGTTCACCGGCACCCCACCCATCGAGGCACTCCGCGACTTCGAGGCGAAGACCGGTCAGCGCGCCCGGATCTATCACCGCTACCACCGCGGCGACGACCTGTTCCCCACCAGGAGTGAACTCGCCGCGGCCCGGGATCGCGAGGGAAGCCGGATCCTGCTGATCAACTGGAAGGTCGCCTGGAACTCCACCTGGGCGGACGTCGCGGCCGGTGGTCAGGACCACCGGATCGACCGGCTCGCCCGGCACATCCGGAGCACCTTCCCGGAGAAGTTCTTCCTCGCCATCCACCACGAGCCGGAAAACGACGTCGACCTCGACCCCAGCTCCGGGATGACACCCGAGGACTACGCCGCGATGTACCGGCACACCGTGCAACGGCTACGCGATCAGGGCGTCGAGAACGCGGTGTTCGTGATGGCGTACATGGGCTACCAGGGATGGGGCGTCAAGCCGTGGTTCGGCGACCTCTACCCGGGTGACGACGTGGTGGACTGGATCGGGTACGACCCGTACGTCAGTGCCGACCCGGACGCCCACCACCACGGCGACTTCGCCGAGCTGGTCAACCAGACCACCGACCCCGACCGCTGGCCAGGCTTCTACAACTGGGCCAGAAAGGCCCACCCCGACAAGCCGTTGATGCTCTCCGAGTGGGGTGTCTTCGAGTACGCCGCCGACCCCGGCAACAAGCGGGAGATATTCGCCAGCGTGCAACGCCAACTCCCGGACTACCCGGCACTGAAGGCGCTGGTCTACTTCGACTCGCCGCGCGCCCCGAGAGGTGACACCCGGATCGACAGCTCGCCACAGGCGCTGGCGGCGTTCCGGGTGATCGCCAACCTGCCGGTCTGGTCCATCCTGCGGCCGTACTTCACGTTTCCGCTCGCGCCGTCGGTGAGCCTGAGTGCCTCGGCGTCACCGACAGTGCCGCCCTCGCCGTCCGGCACCATGGCGACGCGGACATCAACCGCCCGACAGAGACGACTCGAGTAACCCGTCCAGCTCCAGCCAGCCACCCGTCGCGAGGTGATCGAGCACCAGCTCCACCGCACCTTCCACGTTCATCGATGAGGTGTCGATCACCAGGTCGGCGTCCGTGGGCTCCTCGTACGGATCGGAGACCCCGGTGAACGCCGGGATCTGGCCGGCGCGCGCCTTGGCGTACAGACCCTTGCGGTCGCGTTCCTCGCACACCTCCAGCGGGGTCGATATGTGGACCAGGACGAAGTCTCCGCCCACCTCCTGGACCATCCGCCGGATCTCCGCCCGGGTGCTCGCGTACGGGGCGATCGGGCAGCACAACGCCATCCCGCCGTGTCGCGCCACCTCGGCCGCCACGAAGCCGATCCGCCGGATGTTGAGATCACGATCCCCCCGGGAGAACTTCAACTCCGAGGACAGCAACCGGCGGATCACGTCGCCGTCGAGCAGGGTGACGGTACGTTCCCCGTCCTCCAGAAGTACGTCGTGCACGCCACGCGCGATCGTGGACTTCCCCGAGCCGGACAGCCCAGTGAAGAACACCACCAGACCGCGTTCGTCGCGGGGCGGGCGGGCACGGCGCAGCTCGGTGGCGACCGCGGGTGGGGTGTGCCATTCGGGCAACCCGGCGCCACGTTCCAGCAGCTCCTCGATCTGGGGTGTGGTGAGTGGCACCCGCCGTTGCCGGGGCGGTACGTCGTCGGCCGGCCGCCACTGGCCGTCGCGGACGTCGTAGGCCAGCTCCCGGGGCACCACCACCCGTACCGCCCCGCCGTTGACGGCGGTGCCAGTGGAAAGCAGGTGGGTGACGCCGTACGCGGCCGCCACCCGGGCGCGCAGCAACCCGTCGCGGATGTCGTCGCCACGGGACGCGATCGGCACCGCGATGATCGTCGCCGGCGGCATCCGGTCCGCCGCCGCCAGAACGGTACGGACCAGCACCTCCGGGGGCAGGCCGCCCCGGGTGTGCTCGGCCACCGGCACCATCACCAGTACGTGGGCGGCGAGGGTGCGCGCCGCGTGTGCCAGTTGGGCCAGTTGGGGACGGTGCAGCGGGCCGTCCGGGATCACCCCGAGCACCCGTCCCGGGGGCAGCGTCTCGCGTACCTCGGCGGGGGTCGCCCGCAGTCGCCGGAACACCCCGTGCACCGGTTCGGCGAGCCGGCGTACCGGGCCGGCCACCGCGTTCCACCCCGAGCCGGTCGGCCACGTCTCGGTGACCTCGACAGCGGCGACCGGCGCACCCTCCGGGTCGGTCAACACCAGGACCCGTTGCCGCGGGCTGTCCATGTCGAGCCGTTCGGCCACCTCGGTGGGCACCTCGAGGGTCACCGGTACGGGCCACGACGTACCGTTCGCGAGCCGGCCGCGCCGGGCCAACGCCTCCAGGTCGGCCTGCCCGCAGAACCCCGTCAGCGGCGCGTACGCGCCACAGAGCAGCAGCTCCAGGTCCGCCAGTTCGTGGGGACGCGGCGTGTAGCTCGGGGCCTCCCGGAGCATCTCTTCCGGCAACACCCAGTCCGTCATACGCTGCCTCGCTCCGCCGTGACCAGGTCGCGCACGCGGGGCGTGCCGTGGTCCGGCTGGCTCGCGTCGCCGATCATGGCTGTCCTCGCTTCGCTGCAGGAATCGATGAGGCGCAGGGCCTGACGTTCAGGTTGGCGTCGCCTCGCCGTTTCCCCTCGTTCGGGCACCCGCCAGTGTTCCAGTCACAGCGTTGTGGGGTCGAGCCAGGGCGGTGCCAGGAGTGAGGAGAGTCAAACCTCATGACGGGCTGAGTCTAGACGCTGTGGGGAAACCCCCGGTCGAGGCGCGACGAGGTCCGCGGGCGGGCACGGCGGTTCAGCGCCCGGTCACACCGGCGTCAGGCCGGCGGCGCCGAACGAGACCGAGAACCGTTTGCACCAGATCGTGACGCTGCGGTAGTCGGCGGGCTCGACGGAGTCGGGGATCTCGTACACCTGGTTGCCCTTGTTGCCCTTGAGACGGCCCAGTTCGACGTACTGGCCGTCGTCGAAGACGAACCAGCCGTCCGTGCCGGAGGACACCTTCTGATCGGTGAGCCACACCCGAAGGTCCGGTCCGTTGCTGGTGTCGAGGTCGGAGAGGCTGAGCACCCGGCTGCCGTTCGCGAGGCGTACCACCTGGGCGGTCCCGCTGGTGGCGTGCTCGTGGGTGATGAACTCGCCCTCGGCGAGCACCACGGGGCCGGCATCGGGGGAACCGCTCGCGCTGGGCGATGCCGCCACGGACGGCAGCGCTTCGTCGACGGTCTGGTCGACGAACACCTTCCACGGCTGGAACAGCCACAGCCCCACCACGACCCCGATCGCCAACACACCCAGCAGCGCCCAGGTCACCGGCTTCTGCACCAGTCTCCGCACCCC
Organism: Micromonosporaceae bacterium; assembly: GCA_050701795.1. GTDB lineage: Bacteria > Actinomycetota > Actinomycetes > Mycobacteriales > Micromonosporaceae > WHSM01. The sequence goes on along the minus strand of JBOGDK010000251.1, from coordinate 2,382 downwards.
TCGATTCTCGACGCGGCGACGCCGCCCGGGGTCCCGGTCCCGGTTACGAACCGCTTACGCCCTGGTCGCGGGCGTGATCGTGGGCGGGTCAGCCGGTGTTGCGCATGCCGGCGGCTATGCCGTTGACGGTGGTGAGGAGGGCGCGTTCCAACTGGGGATCCCTTGCGCCGGAGCGGTAGCGGGACAGGAGCGAGATCTGCAGGTGGTGCAGGGGTTCCAGGTAGCGGTCCCGTACCTGGAGGGTACGGGTGAGCACCGGCTGGTCCTCCAGGAGCCGCGATGCTCCGGTTACCGTCAGCACCTCTGTGACGGTCCGTTCGTGCTCGGCGACGATCTTGTCGAACAGCGGCCGCAGACCTTCTGGGACCAGCTCGGACACGTAGCGTTGGGCGATCTGAAGGTTGGTCTTGGTCAGCATCATCTCCACGTTGGAGACGAAGGTACGGAAGAACTCCCACTGCCGGTACATCTCACCGAGCGCGTCGCTGAGCCCGGCGGCGCGGGCGGCGGCGAGGCCGGAGCCGACGCCGTACCAGCCGGGGACGATCTGCCGGGTCTGGGTCCAGCCGAACACCCACGGGATGGCGCGCAGCCCGTCCAGGCCGGCCCCGGTGTCCGGGCGCTTCGCCGGGCGGGACCCGATGTTGAGCGCCCCGAGCAGCTCCGTCGGCGTCGACGCCCAGAAGTACGCCGGAAGGTCCGGATCGCCCACCAGTTCCCGGTACGTGGTCGCCGCCGCGCCGGACACAGTGGACATCACCGAGTTCCAGGTCTCGACCTCGCCCTGGGGGGAACGCGGGCTGGTGTGCAGCAGCGTGGCCTGCAGCGACGCGGCGACCGTAAGCTCCAGGTTCTCCCGGGCCAGGGCCGGCAGGGTGTACTTGTCGGAGATCACCTCGCCCTGCTCGGTGACCTTGATCGCGCCGTCCAAGGTGCCGTAAGGCTGCGCCAGGATCGCCTCGTGGGTGGGCCCGCCGCCGCGTCCGATGGTGCCGCCCCGACCGTGGAAGAGCTTGAGCCGTACGCCGTGCCTTGCGGCCACGTCCCGCAGTGCCCGCTGCGCCCGGTGGATCGACCACTGGCTGGTGGTGATGCCGGCCTGCTTGTTGGAGTCGGAGTAGCCGAGCATCACCTCCTGCACGTTGCCCCGGGCACGTACCACGGCCCGGTACGCCGGGATCCGCAGCAGCCCGTCGACCAGCGTGTCCGCGGCGTCCAACTCCGCCGTGGTCTCCAGCAGTGGCACGAACCCGATCCTGGCCCGGGTCCCCTCCGGGGCCGCCGCGGCCCGGTCGCCGGACCCCGGAGTCTCGACGGGACCGTCCGAGTGCGGGTCCACCAGTCCGGCCTCCCGGGCCAGCACCACGGCGGCGAGCACGTCATCGATGCCCCGGGTCATCGAGACGATGTAGCTCTCGATGACCTCTGCTCCGAACCGCTCCTGGGCCTGCCGGATCGTGCCGAACACCTGGTATGTGCGCCGCCCCCGATCGTCCAGCGCGATGTCCGGAGGGGACAGCGGGCGCCGGCTTTCCAGTTCACGTACCAGCAGGTCGGTTCGCTCTTCCCGGCTCAAGGCCGCGTACGGACGATCGAGTTCGGCCACCCGGTCGTACATCTGGGCGAGCACGGCGTGGTGGGCGTCGGCGTGCTCCCGTACGTCCAGCGTGGCCAGTTGCAGCCCGAACGCCGCCACGGTGCGGATCGCCGTGGCCAGCTCGCCATCGGCGATCAGCTTGCCGCCGTGGGACAGCAGCGAGGTGTGCATCAGCTCCAGGTCGGTGAGCAGGTTGGTGACTCCGAGGTAGTCCCGCCCGGGCTCGTGGGGCCGGCCCGCCGCCAGCCGGTCACGGGTGTTGGCCAGCTTCACCTTGATGCACCGGGCCTTGAGCCGGTACGGCTCCTCGGCGTTCACCCGGCGGAACCGGCTGCCGAGTTCGGGGAGGCGTTCCAGGTCCGCGGCGACGCTCGAGGCCAGCGGCAGCGAGACCCGGCGCAGCTGCTCGGACACCGACAGGTCGTTGATCAGCGCGTCCATCGCGGCTTCGGTGGCCCGGATCCCGTGTTCGTGCTGGATCAACAGCACGTCGGCGGTCACCTTCGGGGTGACGTACGGGTTGCCGTCCCGGTCGCCGCCGATCCAGCTTCCGAAGCTGAGCGGCCGGGCCGTCGGTGGCAGCGCGACGCCGTACCGGGCGAACGTCTCCGCGAGGTCGGCGAGCACCCGTGGGGCGGCACCGGCGTACAGCTCGGCGAGGTAGTAGACGGCGTTACGGGCCTCGTCGGCCGGGTCGGGGCGGGCCAGCCGCAGCTCGTCGGTCTGCCAGATCAGGTCCACGAGTTCTGCCAGCCGGCGGTCCGTGGTGGCCGGGTCGACCACGC
>JBOGDK010000250.1:0-7153 GCA_050701795.1 Micromonosporaceae bacterium | reverse complement strand
CGATCGCCAGCAACGGCACCGCACACACCAGGTACGTCGGCACCCCGAACCCGAGTGTGAGCGCCCGGCGGGTACGCAACGCCCGGTGCCGGTCCCCGAGTCGTAGCCCCCGGCGGTGAAACGGCACGCCGACCAGCTCCAACGACAGGATCCAGCCCCCGACACACGCTCCGATCACCGGAATCACGGTCTGCCCGATCAGTGGTATGAACCCCAGGCAGAACAGCGGCAGGGTGAACAGGACCGAGATCGAGACCAGCAGGATCGAGTCGCGCAGGCCGCGTACGAACACTCGGAACCAGGACGCGTGGTAGCCAGGGGGCTTGCCACCCAGCTGGTCTTCGATCTGTTCCGCGATGTACTCGTAGAAGGGCCCGCCGATCAGCAACGTCAACGCGGTGAACGTGATCACCGCGACCGCGAGCAGAGCCACCATCAGCACCACGGTGGCGCTCACCCGTAGGGCTTCCCGGCCGTCTGGCGACCACCCGTCCGCGAACGGCGTCGCCCACGCCACCAGGTCACCGACCCACATCCCGACGGCCACGATCGCGAGGATGACCAGGACCATCGCGATCATCGCGGGGACCGTGCCGAGCAACCAGAGCCGCTTGTTGCGGGCCATGATCGAGAAGCCTTGGGCGAAGATCTTCAGGCCCGCGACGAAGTCGTTGACGGCTGCGCTCATCGGGGACTCCGTCCGGCAGTCGCCGTGGTGATGGGGTGGATCATGCGCCGCAGCCTACCGCTCGTCCCGGTGGCTACCGCTCGATCGGTGGCCGTGCGCGGATTGTGGCCGACCCATGGACCACAAATGCCGTTAGGGTGCCGGGCGAGAGCGTAAGCCGACGGGACCGCGGAGGTACGCGATGTCAGAAGAAGAGCGGACACCGTACGCCCCGAGACGCCGGTACGACCGTGCCCCGGCGCCGGTGAAAGTGGCCGTGTCCCTGATCTACATCCAGACTGGCCTGCTCCTGCTCGGTGCGCTCGCCCTGAACGTGACGTTGGCGCGTACCCCCGGCGGGGAGACCGGCCGGTGGCCATGGACCGCCGTGGTGGCCGGCGTCGCCGTGCTGTACGCCGTCCTGGCGTACCGGCTGCTGCAGGCTCAGGCGTGGGCCAGGGTGGCCACGATCGGGCTCACCTGGGTCAGCATCGGGCTCGGGGTGGTGTTCTTCCAGCCGTGGTTCTGTGTCGGCATCCTGTTCGGCGTGGTACTGATCGCCGGTCTGATGGTGCCGGAGAGCCGGCAGTTCTTCGACGGCACGTACCACGCTGACGACGCCGAGGCTGACAGCTAGTCGACTCTGCGGGCGAGATCCATCCAGACGTCCCACCGTCTCCATCCCGACGAATGGATCTTCAAACCGGACGGTGGGTGTACCGTGTGATTACGATGCGTAATCATCGGGTGACCCTGGAGGTGCCCGATGTCAGACCAGCCCCCACCCCAGCAGCCTGGCCAGGCTCCCAGTGAAGGGGAGCCCGGCGCGGAGAGCGCGCCAGGCTGGCAGCAACCTGCTGCCCCACCACCCGGTGGATACCAGCAGGGCGGCCCACCGCCCGGATACCCACCTGGTACGCCACCGCCACCAGGCGGCCCACCGCCGGGCGCCCCCATCGGACCGCCCGTCCCTCCAAAGAAGCGCAAAGGTCTCATCGCGGGCCTTGTGATCGGCGCCGTAGTGCTGTTGTGCCTGGTGTGCGGTGGCGGGATTGCGTTGCTCATGTCTGGTGGGGACTCCGGTGGCAACGGCGCACCTGGGGTTGACGACACAGGCACCACCGAGAAACCGGCCAAGGTCGGCGAACCGGTACGCGACGGCAAGTTCGAGTTCGTTGTCAAGAAGGTGCAGTGCGGGGTCAACGAGGTCGGAGACGAGGACTTCGGCGAACAGGCCCAGGGACAGTTCTGCCTGGTGACGCTCTCGGTAAAGAACATCGGCGACGAGGCGCAGCCCTTCGCGGACTCTGACCAGAAGGCATTCGGCGCCAACGGCAAGGAATACAGCGCCGACTCCGACGCTGGCCTGGTCGCCAACGAGAACCCCGACACGTTCTTCGCCGACATCAACCCTGGCAACACGCTCGACGGCGTAGTCGTGTTCGACATCCCGGCAGACGCCGAGCTCGCCACGATCGAGCTGCACGATTCACTCGCCTCCGGTGGGGCGAGAGTCACGGTATAGCGCGCTGGATCAGTCGGAGAGGCGGATCCGGATCCGGCGGTTCTGGCGGCCCTTGTTCTCCACCTTGACCACGGTGACCCGCCCGACCTGCTTGGTGGACGCGACGTGCGTACCACCGTCGGCCTGGACGTCGAGCCCGTTGATGTCGACGATCCGGATGTCCTCGACGTCGTCCGGGATCAGGTTCTGCTGGGTACGGATGATGTCCGGGATCGCCAGTGCCTCCTCGCGGGGCAGGATCCGGGCGCCGATCGCCCGGTCCGCCTGCACCTCGGCGTTCACCAGGTCCTCAATGGTCTGTTTGAACCCCTGCGGCACCTCGGGAAGGTTGAAGTCCATCCGGGCCTCACCCGGCTCCATGTTGCCGCCGGTGACCAGGGCACCGAAGTCACGGAACACCACGCCGCCAAGCACGTGCAGCCCCGAGTGGGTACGCATCAGGCGGGTGCGCCGGTCGTCTTCGATCGCGCCGCGTACCGCGGTGCCGACGCCGGGCAGCGGGTCCCCCTCGGCCGGGATCAGGTACAGGTCGTCACCCTTGCGGGTGCCCACGATCCGGGTCTGTACCCCGTTCCACAGCAGTACGCCGTGGTCCGGCGGCTGGCCACCGCCACCCGGATAGAACGCGGAACGGTCCAGCACGATCCCCAGTTCGGGGTCGGAGTCGAGGACGGAGCAGTCCCATTCCCGCAGGGTCGGGTCCATCCAGTCCAGCCGGTGGGTACGCCCGTGGTGGTGGTGTTCGATTCCCATCCGCCCAACCTAACCCCGGCGGCTGCATCGGGAGAACCGGACGATCCGGCTGACCGGCGAAGCGCTTGGAGCCGGGCTACCTGGCGAGCGTCGGGCGGCTACCCCGCGAGCCAGCCGGAGATGCGTTTCCGCAGGTCCGCGCGGTGTGTCCAGAGCGGGCCGGGCTCGTCGTACAGATGCAGGGTGGAGCGGGGCAGCGCGGCGGCGAGCCGCACAGCGACCTCGACCGGATGCAGCCCGTCGCCCCGGCAACCGATCACCAGGACCGGCGCGGTGACCCGCCGCAGCGCGGTCACCTCCGGCACCGCCACCTCATCGGCGAGACCCGCCATCGCCTCGGCCAGCCCCACGGCGCCTCCGTCAGGCCCAGGCGTGGGATGCTCTGCCCCGCCGCGCGGCCCAGGCCGGTCTGCCACGCCGCGCGGCCCAGGCTGGTCTGCCCCGCCGCGCGGGCCAGTGGTTGTCAGGTTCGCGACGCGCTCGGCGATGAATCCCCGGGCGGCGGCGGTGTTCCGGAACCGTGGCGGTATCTCGGCGGCGACCAGCTCCGCGACGGCGTCCCTCGATCCCCCGGCGATCGCCGCCGCCAACTCCCGGATCCGGGACCGCGCCACCGCGTCCCGCGGTACGTCGAGCACCGCGGGCAGGAAGCAGACCAGCCGGTCGAATCGTTCCGGGTGGTCGGCCACCAGCCGGCACAGCGCCCCGGCTCCAAGGCTCACTCCGAGTGCCTGTCTCGCCTGGAAGGTGTCCGCCGCGGCCTGCAGGTCAGCGGCGAGGTCGGCGTACCGCCAGCGGGTCGGGGTGCGCTCGGCACCAGGGCCCCGGAGAAAGACCTTTGTCCCTGGTACGCCGCTGCCCAGCGGCCGGATATCCGGAATGCCCCCGCCCAGGCCGGGCGCGAACAAGGTCACCGGCCCGCCGGCTCCGGTCCTCAGGTACTCCAGCTGCCCTCCAGGCACCGACAGCAGCCGCGAGGCCGCCATCGGGCTCACCAGCCTCCGGAACCGCCGGAGGCGTCCCGTACCGCCGGCCGTACGTCGAGCAGGTACACCGCGGCAGCGGTGATCCCGATCAGCCCGAGGATTCCGGTCGGCGAGGAGAGCACCAGCAGCGAAAGGAAGACCGCCCCGCCGGTCAACGCCAACCAGATGCCCTTCGACAAGGTGCCCACGGCACGGAACGCGTCCGGACGCTGCAGCAGGCAATGTATGAACGCCACGACCTCGATGATCACGGCGAAGATGAAGAGCCCGATCTGGACCCAACTCACGATCGGCCCCGCAAAGTCGACCGCGAGATGGTCAATCACCTGAGCGTCCATCCCGCAAGACTACGGCGCACCAGCGGGTACCCGGCGACCCCCAGGCTCCTGAAACGCCCGTGGCGCCCTCCCGCTGGGGAGGGCGCCACGACCTTGGTCCGCAGGTCTACTTGGCGGACGCCTTGGTGGACCTCGTCGTCTTGGTCGTCCTGGCCGGCTTGCTCTGTGCCTTCGTGGCGGTGGCCTTCGGCGCGTTGGAGCTCTTCGGCTCGGCGACGGGCGCCACAGCTACCGGCCCGTTGCCGGTGATGACGTGCTTGCCGCGGCTGGCCAGGCCCTCGTACACCTGGACGGCCTGCTTGCTGGCGGCCTTGAACTGCTTCTGCGCCACATCGAGGAACTCGGACACGGCGTCGGTGGACCTGCTGCGGAGCTTGTCCGCGTCGGTACGCACCTCGGCGGCACCCTTGCGGCGCGCGTCGGCGATCCGGCCACGCAACTGGGTGACCTCGGTCCTGACCTTGTCACTGATGCTGACGAACTCGGTCCGCGCCTTGCCTGGCAGCTCGTTGACCTCGTGCTGCACCTTGCCACGTACGTCGGCCAGGTCGATCTTCTTCAGCTCGGACTCCACCCGGGTACGCAGTTTGGTGGCGGCCACCGGGAGCTTCTTGAGCTGCTCGACGGCCATCTCACCGGCCCCGGCGGCGGCGTAGACGGGCTTCGGGTAGGTGCGGTTGGTGGTCTTGTCGGTACTCACGGCATCTCCTTCTGGTCGCCGGTTACGGGTTTGTCGGCGGTACGCGTCGCGGCCTTCCGTACCGTCTTCTTCACGGTCCTGCGAACCGTCTTCCTTGCGGCCTTCCGGGTCGGCCGGTCGGCCGGTCGGGAGGCGTTGGCGCCCGGGGCGGCGCTGTCTGCAGGGGTGTCCCCGGCGGCGGCGTCGGGGGTGGTGTCCGAGCCATCCAGGGCGGGCCCGTTGGTCGACCCGCTGTCGACGTCCTTGATGGACGGTGTCGCGATGTCCTCAATCGGCTCACCGAGGTCTTCGCGGGTACGCGCGTTCTCCCGCCGGAACGCCTCGTAGATCTCGACCAGCGTCTTCTTGTGACGGTCCGTCAGGTCAGGATCGGCGGCGATGGCGGCGAGTACCCCCTGGCCTTCCCGCTCGGCGAGCAGCCCGGCGCGCAGGTACATCAGCGGCGTCGACACCCGTAGGGCGTTGGCGATCTGCTGGAGCACCTCGGCGCTGGGCTTGCGCAGCCCGCGCTCGATCTGGCTGAGGTACGGATTGCTGACCCCGGCCTGGTCGGCGAGTTGGCGGAGTGAGATACGTGCGTTGTTGCGAAGCTCCCGGATGAACTCTCCGAGGTCACGTGACGCTGCCATGACCCCACAGTAAGTCGAAGTGCTAACTCCTGCAAGCGGAACGCTAACAACAGTGCGCCAAGCCACAAGCGGCTCCCCAGGGCGGAAAGCACCCCGACGAGACGTCGACGGTTACCCGCAGGTCAAACTTCCTCAGCGCGGGTAGACCGTGTCCACCACCTCGGCGACGAATCCCTCCAGGTCCGCCAGCCCTTCGGACCGCAACGCCTCCGGCGGGTGCGTCAACAGGCTCAGCAACGCGGCGTGTACGCAGCGCGCGAACACCCGGGACCGCGCCGGGGTCACCGGCAGGCCGGCGGCCCGCTGCAGCCGGTCGTACACCTCGAAGTCGGTACGGGTCAGCTCGGCCAGGATCGACCGCAGCGCGGTGTTGCGAGTGGCCTCGGCGTGCAGTTCCAAGGTGGCGAGCAGGCGTACCCGGTCGGGCCCGGTGCCGCGCCGGATCAGCTCCGCGAGCATCCCGGTCAGGTCCTCCCGGCCGGCCGGGAGGGTGACGGTGTCGAGTCGGCCAAGGTCTGCCAGATACCGCTGGTAGCAACGTTCCGCGGCGGCCCGCAGCAGTGCGTCCCGGGTCGGGAAGTAGTTCTTCGTGGTGCCGGTCGGCAGCCCGGCCTCCTGGTCCACCCGCCGGTGGGTCAGCCGGTGTGCGCCTTCGCGGGCAAGCACCCCGATAGCGGTGTCCCGGAGCAGGTCACGTCGTTCCCGGTTCTCGACCACAGTCATCCCTCTTGGCCAACCACCCCTAGCGTGGTACCACTATAGGGGTGGTCGAGGACGGGAGTCGTACGATGGCGTTGACCAGGGCACTGGCGCTGACCAGGCAGGAACAGTTTCTCCGGAACGCGGCCCTGGTGTTCGCGGTCGCGCTCGCCGTACACGGCGCGGATCACGCCCGGCGCGGGATGGACGTGGTCAGCACCGAGATCGCCTGGGCGGGCAACATCCAGGCCGGGCTCGCGGTGCTCACCGTGCTGCTCGTCCTGACCCGGACCCGGGGAGCCGCGCTCGCCGCCGTGATCACCGGATTCGCCAGCGCGCTCGGATTCACCGTCGCCCACCTGCTGCCCACCTGGGGCGTGTTCAGCGACTCGTTCCTGACCCCGGCCGCGGGCAGCGGCGTGACCGTGTTCTCGTGGCTCACCGCGGTCATCGAGATCGGCGCCGACCTGCTACTCGGCTGGGCCGGCGTACGGGCACTGCGCCGTACCCCCGCAGCCGCGGCTTAGGCCGGTTGCGGCGCCGGGAGGCCGAACAGCGTACGCGTCTGCGCCACCGACAGCGGCGGCCGCTGCGCCAACCTGGCGAACCCGGCCGCCCTGGCCACCAACTGCATGTTGCTCTCCGCCGGCTGCCCCTTCGCGTACGTCAGGGTGTCCTCCATGCCCACCCGAAGGTGGCCGCCCGCGGCGAGCGAGGCGAGCATCACCGGCAGGGTGGTACGGCCGATCCCGGTCGCGGAGAATGTCGCGTCCGCCGGCAGCACCTCCCGGGCCAACTGCTTCGCGGCCACCACCGTCTCGGCGGTGCCCGGCATCCCGCCTGGCACGCCGGTCAC
>JBOGDK010000249.1:0-7158 GCA_050701795.1 Micromonosporaceae bacterium | reverse complement strand
CGCCGCCTCGGCCTGCCGCCCGGTGACGCCGTAGCTGGACACGTCAATGAGCACCAGGTGGTTGTCGGTGCCGCCGGTGACCAGCGTCGCGCCCCGCTTCGTGAGGCCCTCCGCGAGCGCCTTCGCGTTCTCCACGATGCGGCCCGCGTACTCCCGGAATGACGGCTGCCGGGCCTCGGCGAGCGCCACCGCCTTCGCGGCCATGATGTGTGAGAGCGGACCGCCCAGCACCATCGGGCAGCCCCGGTCCACCTGCGGCGCCAACTCTTCGTGGCAGAGCACCATGCCGCCGCGCGGGCCGCGCAGCGACTTGTGGGTGGTGGTGGTGACGATGTGGGCATGCGGCATCGGGTCGAAGTCCCCGGTGAGCACCTTGCCGGCGACCAGACCCGCGAAGTGCGCCATGTCGACCATCAGGGTGGCGCCCACCTCGTCGGCGATCTCCCGCATGATCCGGAAGTTCACCAGCCGGGGGTACGCCGAATACCCCGCCACGATGATCAGCGGCCGGAACTCGCGGGCAGTCTCGCGGAGCGCGTCGTAGTCGACCAGCCCGGTCGCGGGGTCGGTGCCGTAGCTGCGCTGGTGGAACATCTTCCCCGAGATGTTCGGCCGGAACCCGTGGGTGAGGTGACCACCCGCGTCCAGCGACATGCCCAGCATCCGCTGGTCGCCCAGGTCGTGCCGTAGCGCCTCCCAGTCCGCCTCGGACAGCTCGTTGACCTGCCGTACCTGCGCCTTGGCCAACGCCGGCGACTCGATCCGCTGTGCCAGTACGGCCCAGAACGCCACCAGGTTCGCGTCGATCCCGGAGTGCGGCTGCACGTACGCGTGCGGGGCACCGAACAACTCCCGCGCGTGCTCGGCGGCGATCGACTCGACGGTGTCGACGTTGCGGCAGCCGGCGTAGAAGCGGCGCCCGATGGTGCCCTCGGCGTACTTGTCGGACAGCCAGTTGCCCATCGCCAGCAACACCGCCGGGGAGGCGTAGTTTTCGCTGGCGATCAGCTTCAACGACTCACGCTGGTCGGCGAGTTCGGCGCCGATCGCGTCGGCGATGCGGGGCTCGACCTGCCGAACCACGTCGAGGGCGGAACGGTACGCCACGGACTCGGTGGACACCGACGGTGCCGGGTCGGGCGAAGAGGGTGCGCTGGCCAACAGGACCTCCAAGAAACGTCGTCGTGGGAGGGCCCAGGCGCGCGGCACTGTCGTCGGGCGACGGGGCCGCTTCACGATGGTCGATTCCATCTTCATCCACGCCAGTCACGGCCCTACGTCCGCACCCTAGCAACCGAATCTGGCCACCGGGTGGATCCCGGGCGGCCGGCCTGCCGACGCTCAGCGGACGTCGAGCAACTCCACCTCGAACATCAGGGTGGCGTTCTGCGGGATCACCGGCGGGAAGCCGCGCGCACCGTAGCCGAGGTGAGGTGGTACGACGAGCTTGCGTACGCCGCCAACCCGCATTCCCGCCACGCCCTGGTCCCAACCCGCGATCACCTCGCCCGCGCCGAGGGTGAACTGGAACGGCTCGCCACGGTCCCGGGAGGAGTCGAACTTCTGACCGTCGGTGAGGGTGCCCACGTAGTGCACCGCCACGGTGTTTCCGGAGCGTGCCTCGCCGCCCGTACCGGGGGCGACGTCCTGGGTCTCCAGCTGGTCTGCCATTGTCCTGCCTTCTCCGGTCGGTGACATGTACCCACCCATCCGATCACACGGCGTCGGTGAGGCCGGTGGGCGGGTCGATCACCGCGGGGTCGCCCGAGCACATCCGGACGGGGTCGAACGCGTGCTCCACTCGTCGCCGAGGTGGCTTGGTCAGGAGACCGAAAGGCTGTGGTCTCAAGTCAGTTACTCCCGTCTGCTGGTGCCGCACCGGGGTGAGTGACCCGATGGTCGCCGTACGTCACGCTGTGAAGCGTGACCTGGTCGCAACGGGGCATGGCCGGAGGCGGGATGGACGAGTCAGCGGGGCCGATACAAGGGGCTAATCAGATCTCAGTGAGGCCCGCCATTGAGGCCAGCGCCCCAAGGATCGCGGTCAGGTCGTTCGACGCGATCACCTGGTGGACAGCGGTACGGGCGGTCCCCCTGTTGGCAGTGGCGCAGCTGTGCCTGATCCCCGTGATCTTGTTGGTTCTGCTGGTGCTGACACCCCGGTCGATGGTCGCGGTCGTCGGCGACGCGGAGGTGCGGTTGGCCCCCAGCCACCTCTGGGACACGTCCATGTGGTGGGCGATGGCGGCGCTGCTGGCGGCGGTGCTGCTGTCCGGGGCGTGGCTGTACGCCTGGGCGACCCTCGTCGCGGGTGCCGCCACGCTGGGCCGGGATCTCGGCCCCGTCCGCGCCGCGCGGTTGTCGGTACGCCTCATCCCTCGGCTGCTCGGGCCGATGGTGGTACTGCTCGTCCTCCCCCTGTCGGTGACGATGCTGCCCTGGTGGATCGTCGTCGCGGTGGCCGCGGGCCTTGTGGCGTACCTGCATCCGGCGGTGCCGCTGGCGCTCCTGGTGGGGCGCCGCCGGTGGGAGCTTCCGGACGCCGTAGCCATCGCCCGAGGTCAAGGGGGCGTCGCTGTGACCGCGGCGGCGCTGATCGGGACGGCGTACTGGGCGTTGAACGAACTGGTGGCCCAGCAGCCGTTCGGACCCGCGACCGGCTTGTTCCTGTGGGCGGTGGGATCGTCCCTGCTGGTCTCAGTGACCGGTGCTTTGCTGGCCCTGGCGGTGTTGCGCCCCCTCGGGTCGGCTCAACCACTCCAGCTGGCGGTCGAGGCGGCGGAGCGGCTCACAGCACTCTCGGAACCCCGATCCCGGCCGAACGCGCGTGGTATCGGCGTCACAGTCGCGGGCCCGCTCGCCCTCACCGCGTGCCTTTCAGTGGGACTGTCGATGGTTCCCGTGACGTCCTTGGCATCGGACCCCGCCGGTCGCGGTCCCTCGTGGACCGCACAGCTCCCGGACTGGGGGGTGCTCGCCGGTGAGGGCGGGCTCAGCGCGTACTCGGCCGGTGACCTTGTGGTCGTCGCCGTGAACCGGGCAGAGCCGCCTGGCGTCGTGGTCTACCGGCGGGACGGGACCCAGCTCTGGTCGTACCCGTTCCGCGGTGAGAGCCACCACCACCTGCGGTACTGGATCACCGACGACGCCGTGGTGCTGTACGGCGATGCCACCGACCAGTTCCGGGTCCTGGACCTCGACACCGGTCGGATCCGGCTCACCGTCAAGGACCAGCCGAACTACGAGTACGGCATGGTCGGCGAACACACCATCGTGGTCGCGGACGGCAGCTCCGGCTCCGACTGCTGGCATCCGCGCGCGTACGACCTGCGTACCGGCCGACAGCGTTGGGCACGCGACGACCGCTGTCTGACACCGTCGGGCATGACGGCTCCCGACAATAACGCTGATCAGATCTGGACATCAGAACGGCTAAGAGACCGGGGCACACCCGAGGTCGGCTCCGGCACCTCGGTGCTGTGGGCCCTGACCCGGCCCGCCGACGACAAAGCCACCCGGCGCGCGGTGGCGCTCGACCTCGACACCGGCGAGGACCTGGCGAAGCCGTATCAGGTACCGGCGAAGACCCACGGAGTCCGCAGGATCAGCGAGGAGCTGTACCTGGAGTACCCGAAGCGGGACTGGTCGGGCACCTGCCGCCCATCGAACGCCCGGGAACGGCCGGCCACGATCGAGGCACACGACGTGAAGACCGGCCGGCTGCGCTGGACCGCCGAGGTGGGCCGGTGGAATCCCGACGAATTCAATGACGCCGCCTGCGGCCCGCCCCCGGCGGGCTGCTCACCATCACGCCCGGACAATGGCTGCAACTGCTCGATCTACGCACTGGTAAACGGCTGTGGGCAGTCAGGCACCTCGCCCCGCCGATCGCGCTCTCCGGCCGCACCTTGATCACCGGTACGGACCCGGCGGAGGCCCCGTCCGCCGCCGGCCCCGGCCCCTCCTGGAGCGGCGCGGCGGACACCACCGATTCAGAGGTCGACACCATCAGTTCCGACGACGAGTTGCTCTGGCGGCAACCGTGTGTCGGCGAGGTCGCGGTGACCGCGAAACGGTTCGTCTGTGTCAACGACGAGAGCACCGGCACCGACCATGCCGCCGCCCGGATCTGGGTAAAGGACCTGCGTACCGGCAACCTCCGGTGGGTCACCAAAGGCGTCCCTGAATGGGCCGGCGGTGCCGTACCGGAGATCGTCGGCGCGGGAGACGACTGGTTGATGACCGCCCAGGTCGAAGAAATGGAACGTGCCGACGAGAGCCATGGCTACCAGGTGACGGTCCAGATGTACGAGTAGCTGACGCTGGGCAGATCGAGAGGGACGCGATCCGCGGCCGGCTACCGGACACCGCGGGGCCGGTACTGCACGCTGATCCGCGGACCCACCGGCTTGGCAGTCTTTCCGATCGCGTGCTCCCAGGTGCGCTGGCACGATCCGCCCATCACCAGAAGGTCGCCGTGCCCGAGCGGGAACCCGATCGCCGACCCGCCGCCGCGTGGCCGCAACTGCAGCCGGCGCGGCGTACCGAGGGACAGGATCGCCACCATGGTGTCCTCCCGGTCGCCCCGCCCGATCCGGTCGCCGTGCCACGCGACGCTGTCCCGGCCGTCCCGGTAATAGCACAACCCGGCGGTACGGAACGGCTCCCCCAGCTCGTCGCGGTAGTGCGCGTCCAACGCGCCCCGGGCCTCGGCCAGGGCCGGATCCGGCAGTACGTCGCCCTCGGAGTAGAAGGCGAGCAGCCGCGGTACGTCGACGGTCTGCTCGTACATCCGGCGGCGCTCGGCCCGCCACGGAACGGTGTCGACGAGGCGGGTGAACAGTGCGTCGGAGCCGGTGAGCCAGCCGGGAAGCACATCGATCCACGCGCCACGGCTCAGCTCGGTGCGCCGCAACCCGCGCAACGGGCCCAGTTCCGGCTCCTCCTCCGAGGCCAGGTCCAGCAGCGATCCCTGCAGGTCAGCGGCCATCTCGTCAGCGTACCGGGGATCGAACGGATGTTCTATCAGCGCATGCCCATGGGGGCGCGACGCGGGCGATTACGGTGAATGCCATGGCGACGCACTGGACAATGGGCTGTGACGCTGCCGATCCGCACCGGATCGCGGCCTTCTGGGCCTTGGCACTGGGATATGTGACCGAGCCGGGATATGACGACCCAGACGGCGCTTCGATCATCGACCCCGACGGCAAAGGACCGGCCATCGGTTTCCTCCGGGTGCCGGGACCCAAGACGGCGAAGAACCGCATGCACATCGACATTCGGGTGGCCGGCGAGCCGCCCTGGGACATGGCCGAGCGCGAGCAGCTCATCCGCGCGAAGGTGCCTGAGCTCGTTGCTGCTGGGGCTTCGGTCATCCGCGAGGAGTCCTACGGCAACCACCTCGGGCATGTCGTGATGCGGGATCCGGAGGGCAACGAGTTCTGCGTCGCATGATCCAAAGGCGTGCTTGATCATTCGAGTCCGTCGACGCGGACGCCACCGAGATGTCACCCAGCTCCGCCAGTCGACTCCCGCCCCGTGGTACACCCGGGGCACGTGCCGACTCATCGCGAGGTCAGGTTCGGCGGTGTCGAGGTCGTACAACTCGTCGAGCGCAGCGACCATCGCGTCCAACTCGACCCCGGCGGCGATCACCCGGCCACCGTAGAGAACGCCACGGGGGCGGTCATCCCGATTCCGGCCCGGCGGGGCTCATCGCCCTGGGCGCTCACCTGCCGTGCAGGAAGTCAGCCACAGCGGGGGCGGTCACGGCAGGGTCGATCCCATGGTCGGCGCCGCCCGGCAGCGACCGGTGGTACGCGTCCGGCAGGGCGCCCGCCAACGTGTGGGCGCTGGCCCGCAGGACCGGCCAGGTGTCGGCGCCGTACAGCACCACGGTCGGCACCCGGACGGCGGCCAGCTTTTCGGGGTCCAGTACGCCGGGCGCGGTGATCGTGGCGTCGTACACGGTGGTCTGCGCGATCGCCTCCAGCGCCGGCCAGTACGGCGACTGCCGGATCTGGGCCACCATCTCGGGCGGCAGTCCGATGCCGTCGGTCTGGAACAACGCCACCGCGTCGCCGCGCCGGCCCTGCGCCACCAGCGCCGCGAGCCGGTCCGGCAGGTCCGTACCACGCTGGTCGGCCTTGGGCGGGTACGGCGGCTCGTACAGCGCGAGCCGGGTCACCGCGGAGCCCTGGGCGACCGCCAGACACGACAGGATCGCCCCGGACGAGTAGCCGAACAGGTACGCCGACCCGCCGCACTCCGCGATCAGCGCGTCGATGTCGTCAATCTCCCGGTCGACCGCGTACGGCGCGGTGTCCCCGCTGTCGCCGCGGCCCCGGCGGTCGTAGGTGACCACGGTGTAGTCGTTCTCCAGGTGCCTCGCCAGCGGGGCGCAGGTCGTACGGTCGTTGAAGGCGCCGGTGACGAAGATGATCGCAGGCCCATTCCCGGAGCGTTCGTACGCGATCCGGGTGCCGTCGGCGGAGGTCACGAAATCCATCGGTCTGTCTCCCTTGATGAGCCGGTGTGTCAACCCACCGACGAACGTGAGACCCGCGGACAGACACCCGAACCAGGATTCTCTTCAGGAGATCTCGTCCAGCCGCCGGGCGAGGTGGCGCCGTTCGGCATCGGTGGGCGCGAGCGGCACCGCCTGCCGGTACGCCTCGGCCGCCTCGGCGGTACGTCCCGACCGGCGGAGCAGGTCGGCGCGGGTGGCGTGCAACAGGTGGTAGCCGGCCAGCTCGTCGGCCCCGGCGAGCCGGTCCAGCACCGCCAGCCCCGTCTCCGGTCCCTCCGCCATTCCGACCGCCACCGCCCTGTTCAACTCCACCACGGGTGTCGGCGTCAGGGACACCAGTTGCCCGTACAGGGCGGCGATCTGTGGCCAGTCGGTGTCGGCGGGCACCGCCGCGGTGGCGTGGCAGGCGGCGATCGCGGCCTGCACCTGGTACGGCCCCGGACGGCCCCGCGACAACGCCCGTTGCAGCGCCTCGACCCCTTCGGTGATCGCGGTACGGTCCCAGCGGCCGCGGTCCTGGTGCTCCAACGTCACCAGCTCACCCGTCTCGTCGACCCGGGTGGCGCGGCGGGCGTGGTGCAGCAGCATCAGCGCGAGCAGGCCACCTGCCTCGGGTTCGCCCGGCA
>JBOGDK010000248.1:0-7163 GCA_050701795.1 Micromonosporaceae bacterium | reverse complement strand
CTTCTGTCGGAGACGACGTCGGGCATGGCACCGGACCGGCGTCACGCCGTCGCGAACCGTGTTCCCCGTACGCTCCGAAACCCGGACTCACCTGGCATTCAACCCGAAAACGTCGGGTAGGCGAGGATCCGCCCGTCGCAGACCCGGCAGTGCGCCGGAAGCACCCCGATCCCACGCAACGGTGCCCGGTACGCGCGAGGCGTACCGGGCACCGTCTACGTGGATCAGGCGGCGCGGGAGCGGCGCCTGGCCCAGATCACCACCGCCGTACCCAGCAGGACCGCGCCACTGCCGGCTGCCGCGAGCAGGCCAGCGGGCGCACCCGTGTTCGCCAGCTCGCCGCCGCCGCCCGTACCGGCCGAGATCTTCGAGGTGATCGGCGCGGTGTCGTTACTCGGGTTCACGTCGTTGAGGGAGTGCTCCGGGATCTTCACCGAGCCCTCGGCACCGGCCCGCTTCTTGTTGATCCTGATCGTGAACGTGACCGTCTTCCTCTCGCCCCGCTCGATCGGACCGAAGAAGTCGCAGTGCCACACCCGACCCTTGTCATGCGGGCGGGCACAGATCGCCGGTGCCTCGGTGGGTTGCTCAGGCGCCTGTGTGATGGTGGTGCCTTCCGGCGGGTCCACGTAGATACCTAGCGTCGGGGTGTCCTCGTACCCGGGTACGGTCCTCGGACCGACATTCTCGACCCCGACCGTCACCGTGACCTCGTCGCCGACCGCGCCTTCAACCGCGTCGCCGATCGCCGCCACATCCAGGCCGTCCCTGGGCGTCGGGTCCGTGGTGGCGGAGGGTTCCCCGGTGGGAGTGGTCGGGTTCCCGGTGGGAGCGCTGGAGCTCGGCTCTGGGCTGACCTCACCTGGGCTCGGCGTGCTGACCGGGTTGGCCAGCGCCGGGACGGCCGTCATCGCGGCGAGTGCCGCGCCGAACAGGACGGCGAGCGCGTACTGACGGGCGGACGGAAACACACGCATGCGATCCCCCATGGTCTCCGGGCGCACCGCGGTGGTGCGGCGCCTCGGAGACCACACGCTCCGTCGGGGGTACTGGTTGCGGCACCTCCCGGTCAGACGGGTGTGAGGGTGACGTCGTCCAGCCGTACCCAGGAATCGGCACCGGGAGCCCAGTAGCCGGCGAAGACCGTCATCGTCGTGTGGCTTCCGGAATTGAACTCCACGGTCTGTGGCGAGTAGCTGGTCAGGCCGCCGTACCTGCGCTCGGCGTACGGGGTGCTGCCGGTGCCGGCGCGTACCCCGAAATATCCCTCCGAGAAGTTGTTCGAGTTGTGGATCCACCCGGTGAGCCGGTAATTGGTGTTCGGCTTCACCGGTACGGTCTGCAGGATCGCGTTCCAGCTCGCGTCATCCGCCCGGATCCACGCGTTGTTGCCTCCGTTGTGGGCGAACCCGAGCCCCCGGTCGATCCCCTTCGCGGCTGGACCCTCCCCCCGCCACGGCGCGTTCAGCGAGCTGGTGGGCTGCATCTCAAAGCCCGGGTCGGTGACCGCGCTGCCGTGGTACACCTCCAGCTCCGCGATCGACGTGAAGTTCACGGTGCCGCCCGGAGCGCCGATGATCCTGACGCCGTCGCCGCTGGTGCTGTCGAAGGAAAGCACGTACGTCTTGTGCGGACCGGCACCGGAGTTGTACGGATACCCCGGCGCGAACCGTAGTCCGGTCGCGTCCACCCACTGATGGTTCCGCCTGACCTGCACCTTCAGCCCACTGGCGAACCAGCCGCCGTCGCCGAACATGTTACCCGTGGTGTAGACGACCTTGTTCATGTGGTAACTACGGGGCCACGTGTAGCCCCACCAGCTCGCACCCTTGCGCTCGTCGTTCCAGTCGTCATCGGACTGGTTGCGGTTGCCGTCGTTGTAGTAGCCGACGTTGCCGTAGTGCATCGCCCGTTCGATCGGTACGGTGCCCGACTCCCGCGCCAGGTTCCGGTTGCCGTCCACCGGGTTGGATGGTGTGGTCGGCGCATACGGCTCCAGGTTCATCTTCCGCAGCGAGAAGGTGTACGCCCAGTGGTCGCCATTCGGGTAGCCACCGCCGCACGGGCAGACATTGGACTGCAGCCACATCGACTTCCCGTCAGCGCTGATGTACTTGGACGGGATCGTGGTCGCGTACCCACCGTGTTTGGTGTGGGTCCACGGGTAGCCACCGAAGTCCTTGCTCTTGAAGTGCTTCCAGGGCCCCCACGGCGTCGGCGCCTCGTAGAACTCGTAGGTGTACTCGGTCCAGGATGTGTAGATGTAGCGGTTCAGCGGTTTGTTGTAGACCACCCCGCCCTGGCTGATCACGCTCAGGTTCCGGATGTTGTTGCTGATCACGTTCTGGTAGATCCTGCGGTCGTCGTGCATCACCGCCACCCGGGAGTCCATGTTCGCCGTCCAGGTCGGAGAGCCGGAGGCGTCGGCACCAGCGAAGAACCGCCAGGTCGAACGGTCCATCACGGACGCCTGCGGCACCCGGGCCAGGTACACGTCGACCGGATCGGGCACCCGGTCGTTGAACGAGTCCCGCCAGTTGTGGTCCAGTCCGTACGCGTAGACGTACCCGTCGGGTGCGTTGCCGTACGCCTTCCCGTAGTCCAGGAACATCACCGTGCTGAACTTCCCACCGCCGAACATCGGCGCGCCACGGTCCCAGGTCCAGGTCTGCCCTCGGTCAGTGGACTTCGCGATGGTGGCCGCGGGGGCGCTGTTGAAGTCGAACGCCAGGTCCTGCACCGCCAGGTACAGGGTGTTGCCGACACAGGCCATGCCGGTCGGCTTGCGGGTGTGGTTGGGGGTCCACACCTGTCCGACCCGGTCGCCGATAGCGAGTTGGTGGCCGGACAACGTGCCCGGCGCCCCTTCGATCCGGGCCACCCCGATGTCGCTGTAGGCACCGGCGAACCCGACCCCGTCCCCGTACGCGGTGTAGACGTGGTTGTCGTCGGACCAGCAGTTCGGCCACAGGTCGCCGTGGTTTTGGTTGTCCCCCACCGCGGGGGCACCGACGGTGGCACCGGAGTCGATGCGGGTGGTGGCGAAGAACGTACTGGCGGGTGGTGAGGCCGATGCCCCGGGGTCCGGGGTCTCGGTGGCGGCGCTGCCCGGTACGGCGCCGAGGGTAAGGGCGGTGACGACGGCGGTCGCTACCGCCAGACCGGTACGCGTCAGAGTCGTCAAAGGGCGCACGGCACCTCCTGGTTTCGCGACTGCGGGGCTCGCAAGCTCACTCCTCGCACTCGCTTGCACACCTCGCTGCGCTCGGCGTGCGCGTTCGCGCACGCTGCCGAGCCAGCTGGTTCGCTCGCTTCGCTCGCTCACAGCGCCTCCTCGATCGGGAGGAATCGACGCGACAGCAATCGATTTCCCGTCATACTGGCCCTGCCTCGGAACCGCGTCAAGGGGCGTACCGGAAACTGCGGCGAGCCGGCCAGAGGCACGCGGCCGGACAGCCGGATACACCAGGTCGGCGATTCGGGGTGACGCGCCGCCCGATGGTGCGGTTTGCTGGTCACCATGGCCAGCGACCTCCACGACCTCGCCGAGATCCGGGAGCGGTTGTACGCGATGCCGCCCGAGGAGTTCACCGAGGCCCGGAACCAGGCGGCCAAGCAGGCGCGTGGCGCACTGGCACGGGCGATCAGGGCGCTGCGCCGTCCCACCCTCTCCGCGTGGCTGGTCAATCTGCTGGCCGCGCACCGTCCTGACGACCTGGAGGAGCTGCTGAGGATCGGGGAACAGCTCCGGGAGGCACAGCGCGAGCTCAACGGAGCCGAGCTACGGGAGCTGTCCACTCGCCGGCAGGCAGTGATCACCTCGCTGATCACCCTGGCCCGCGACCTCGCCACCGAACACGGGCGGCAGATCCGGGACGGCACGTTCTGGGAGGCCGAAAGCACACTGCGGGCCGCCGTCGCCGACCCCGAGATCGCCGATCAGGTACGCGGCGGCACCCTGACCAGGACGGTGGAGTACTCAGGCCTAGGGATCCCGTCGACAGAGGCCGCATCGCAAGCCCCAGCGGAGCCGGCGGCCGACAGCACCGGCGCCAAAGCCAGGTCACGCGACAAGGCCGACACGGGCAGAAAGGCCACCGCGAAGCAGTCGCCTGACGACGCCCGGACCGAGGGGCCAGGTCGGGCCCGGCTCCGGGTCATCATGGGTGGTCGGAGTGCCGGGACGCCGCGGGCATCCAGCCGCGGCGACGAGGGGCCGTCCACACTGGAACGTGCCCGGCAGGACCGGATCGAAGAGGCGACCGCGGCCCTAGCCGCCGCGGAACGCGAACTCGAAGAGTCCACCTCCGTGGAAGCCGAGGCGACCCGCCGGCTCGGGGAGATCGCGGCCGAATTCGACGAACTCCGGGTACGGGAGCGGCAACTGCGCGCCGAACAGACCCAGGCCGACCGGAACCGCAGACGCGCACACCGCCGCCGGCAGGCCGCCGAGAAGGCGGTCGCCGACGCCCGCCGCAGACTGCGCTGACCAACCGCGGCTGCATCTGGTCGTCCATCCGGGGTCCGTGCATGACCCACCCGGCACGCGGGTACGCCTCGGGACGGGCCCGCGTGACGCTGACACCGGCGGCAGCAACGGCCACGCTGCGTGATGGTCAGTTGAGGAGCTTCACGGCGCGCTGGGCACGAACCGGCCAGGCCGCGCCATCGTCGTCGTCCCCGTCGTCAGCGGAAACGCCCAGCAGATCAGCCACCCCCAGCACCCCGAACAGTCGCGCCACGAACCGGTTGGGATTGACCACCGTCAGACGTACGCAGACGTCGTTGGCGATCCGGTGGGCGACCACGAGGGTGCCGATCCCGGTCGAGTCGAGCAGAGTGATGTCTTCGACATCGACGTAGATCGTGGAGGGGTTGCGGTTGCAGAGGACGTCGTTGATCGCCTCTCGTAACTCAGGTGCGGTGGCGCAGTCCACCTCTCCAGAAAGCTTCAACTGCACACACCTGTCACCCAGATCGGATGTGGTGACCAACAGCGGCATCAACGGCCTCCCACGGCGCTCGGCTTCACGCTCCGGGTCGGTGGGGACGTCCTGGTGGTGGTCACACAGGTCCCCGAGGGTGGTGCAAGACTAACTGCGCAACACGGTGTGTGCCTACCCCATGTCGCACAGTTACTCTACGCAGTAATTGGTCGCACCAGAGGTACCGCCCCACAGTGCTGTGTCATCTACCCTTCATCCCTGCTCAAGGCGGCAGAAAGGTACTGAGCATCGTGGGAATGGTTTGGCGCGACAGATTACTCACCGTGCGCAATTACCGCCGAGTGTGGACAGTCGCCCTGGTGGGATACCTCCTCCTGAGCGCCGGATGGGCCCTCGCCCTGCCCAGCAACGCCACGTACGACGAGGAAGACCACGCGATCCGCGCGTACGCCGTGGCCAGCGGCCAGGTGTACGCGGACGGCGACACCGTGGTCGCGCCACGCAGCCTGTTGCCGGACAACGTCGACTGCACCTGGGAACGCGGCGACCCCAAGTCCGCCACCTGCCAACGGCCGGTCGACGATCGCTCGCTGGCCCGTACGCCGTCCACCGCGGCCCGGTACAGCCCCGTGTACTACCTGCCCGTCGGACTTCCGTTGCTGGTCAGCCCTGACCACACCGGGATCGTGGCGGCCCGCCTGGTCTCCGCGCTGCTCTCGGCACTGCTGCTGGCGTCCGCGTACGCCACCGCCGTCCGGATCGGCAGCCGGTTGCTACTCGCCGGACTGGTGCTGGCGAGCACCCCGATGCTGTTCAACCTGGCGGCGTCGATCAACCCGAACGGGCTGGAGATCGCCGCCGGCATCTCACTCTGGGTAGCACTGCTTGGCTTGCTGCTGACACCGACGCGGTCCGCCCAGCCGGCCGCGGCCCCTCTCCCACCCGGCGCCGCCGCCGATCCGCCCGGCGCCACCAATCCGCCCGGCGAGGGCAGTCCGCCCAGCGACGCCGATCCAGCCGGTGAGGGCAGTCCGCTCGGCGACGACGGTGCCACCCGGCGGCTGGTCTGGCTCGCCGCGATCTCGGCCGCACTGCTGATCACCGTCCGGCAACTGGGACCGCTGCTGCTCGTCCTCGCGGCGACGGGATGCGTCCTGCTGGCACGACGGGCCCGGGTACCGGAGCTGGTACGCCGCCGCGACGTACGCCGGATCGGGGGCGGTCTGGTGGCCGCCGCGAGCCTCGGCTTCCTGGTGTGGACAGCCACCTCCCGGATCGCCGACCCGGCCCCGGCACCCAAGGTCGCGAACCCGATGCGGCTGACCCTCCCGGAAGCGCTGGACGGCATCGTCGACATCCGGCTGCCGTTCTACGCCAAACAGCTCATCGGCCAGTTCAGCTACGGCGAGACGCCACTGCCCACCGGGGCGGCCGCCGTGTGGTATGCGCTGATCCTGCTGCTGGTGGTGCCCGCCGCGATGTTCGCCGGGTGGCGGTACCGGCTGGTCTACCTCGGGCTGTTCGCCGTCCTGACCGGCCTTCTGGTCGCGATGGAGCTCCGGTTCCTACCGCACAGTGGATGGTTCTCGCACAGCCGGTACGTGATGCCGGCAGGCGTCGGGCTCCTGCTGCTTCCCGCCTTCGTACCCCGGTTCACCCGCTGGCTCGGCCCGGTGCCGGCCGCCTGGTTCACCCGGCTCGCGGTGCTGGTCACCGGGGCGATCCACCTGGCGGCGCTGGCCAAGGTTGCCAGCCGGTTCCAGAACGACCCGGCCGAGGCGGTGAACCCGTTCACCGGCGAGTGGCTGCCGCTCGCCGGGCCGGTCGTACCGTTGCTGTCGGTGCTGCTCGGCGTCACTGTGTTGGCGGCCCTGACCTGGCGGTACGTCACGCCAGTGAGCAGACTGGAAACCGAGCCGGTGCCGACCGGCCGACCCGGACGGAGCCTCCATGCGGCGAACCATTGACTGGGACGGCGACGCCGTCGTGATCATCGACCAGTGCGCGCTGCCGCGGCAGTTTCGTACCCTACGGCTGCGTACGGTGGACGAGCTGATCGCCGCGGTCCAGCGGCTCGCCGTACGGGGGGCACCCGCGCTCGGCGCCGCCGGGGCACTCGGGGTCGCCCTGGCCAGCCGTACCCACACCGACCACGAGGCGGTACGCGCCGACGCGGCCCGCCTCGCCGAGGCGCGACCCACGGCGGTCAACCTGAGC
>JBOGDK010000247.1:0-7180 GCA_050701795.1 Micromonosporaceae bacterium | reverse complement strand
CATGGACGTCGGCTGGTCCATTCCCGGTCGGTTGATCATGGACGTCGGTGCTTCCCCGCCCAGTACGGTGGTCGGCTGGGTACCGCCCATCGCGGTGGTCGGCGCCCCGTACGGGTCACCCCCGTAGCCGCCGCGGGCGCCGATCGGTGCCGGGCCGTGTCGCCTTGGCGAGTCGTCGTACCCGTCTTCGTCCTCGTCTTCGTTCCGGCCCTTCATCAGCCACACGATGAGGGCGATACCGCCGATGACGAGCAGGGCGGCGAACACGTAGAGCAGCCAGACGAACCAGCTGGTGCCTTCGTCCTCGCCGGAGTCGGTGGGGGTCTTGGTGTCTTTCGCGGTAGGGCTCTTCGTGGCGCTCGGCTTCACCTTCGGGATCATCAATGCGTCCGCTTTGACGGACTCGCCGGGATTCCCGGTCTTGGTGATGTCCTTCTTGTCGTAGCCGTCCTTGGTGACCGTGATCTTCAACGTGCCGGGGGCGATCGTCTTGCTCTCGGTGGACGAGATCTTGTACTGGCCGTTCTTGTTCGTGGCGGTCTTCCGCTTGGTGCCCTTTTCGTCGGTGAGTGTGACCTTGGCGTTGGCTACCGGCTTGGTCGTCTTGTTGTCCGTCACGGTCCCGGTCACCGACGGTATGTTGTCGGGCCGGTCGGGACCGTTCAACGTCACCGTGAAACCGGCGCTGTTGTTGTTCGGGTCGATGTCCGAGCCGTAGCCGACCTGCGCCTGTCCCTGGCCCTGCTGGCTCTGGCCGGGTGCCGGGCCACCGCTACCTGGCGGCGCGATCTGGATCGGGATCTGCTCCGAGCCGCCACGGCGGACCTCGTCGATGCGACACACGAGGTTGTTGCCGTTGACGCGGCAGCCGTCGGGTCCATGCTCGATCTTCACGCCCTGTTCGGCGAGCGGTACGACGATCCGCACGGTCACGTTCCGGGCGTCGCCGGGCCCGGCGTTGCTGACGGTGAAGACCACCCGCTGCGCCCCGCCACCGACGGACAGGTTCGGGTTGCCGGAGGCCGCGATGGTGAGGTCGGCCGGACCTTGGGCGTACGCGGGGGACGCACCCACCGCGGCCGCCGCCACAGTGACGACAATCATGCCGAGGGCGGTGAGCAACGCGGCCCCCGCCCGGGCCAGCCGTGGCCGACTGTGTGGAACTTTCCGGTCCTTCGCTCGCCCGGTCACGTACCCGCCTCGCATCTCCGGGCGCGCCCGCGCACGTTGCGATGCCTTCCGGCGCGCTCGCTCCGCTCGCTCACTGCACGACTCACTCGGCCGGCGTCGCGTTCGCGCGCGCTGCGGAGCCGCATGGTTCGCTCGCTCACGTGGTGCCTCCTTGGGGAACCCCCGTGCGGTACCGACGGTCACTATGCCTTGTCGTGCAACGGCTTTGCGACCCGGGGCTTATGACCTGGTGCACGATAGACCGCCGCTCCAGCGCTGCCGCGCGGGTGGCTAGAGTCCGGTACGTGCCACCGCGACAGGTAGACCCGCTCGTTCTTCGGCTCGCCGTCCACACGGTGTTACAGGCCGTCGATGGCGGCAGCGAACCCGCGAAGCAGCCACTGCGTGACGCGGTACGTATGTCACTGTCGGTTCTTGCCCGCACCGTACCCGGGAAGGCTGTGGAGGTACGGGTTCCGCCGTACGGCGCGGTGCAGTGCGAACAGGGTCCTCGGCATACCCGGGGCCAGCCGCCGAACGTGGTGGAGACCGACCCGGTCACCTGGGTACGGCTCGTGGCCGGCCACCTGACCTGGGATGAGGCGGCGCGTTCCGGTCGATTGCGGGCCAGTGGGATCCGGGCTGATCTGTCCCGCCACCTCCCCCTGGTGCGACCGTTCACGGAGTCGCGGAACGACGCCACCCGATAACAGGCGCGGAAAGACGCCACCCGGTAGCAGGCGTCCTCATAACGTACAGCGATGGCATCGCGGCTGTCTGTTACCAAATGCGCCTCGCGTACACTGGCCGCGAATGGTTGATGTTCCCCTGGCGATCGAGGAGTGGCGGGTGCCCCGAGGCAACGGGTTGTTGACCCATGACCTCGACCCACAAGACCCCGGCCCACAGGATGCCTGCGGCGTTTTCGGCGTCTGGGCGCCGGGCGACGAGGTCGCGAAGCTGGCGTACTTCGGGCTCTATGCCCTGCAACATCGGGGCCAGGAGGCGGCCGGGATCGCGGTGAGCGACGGCTCCGGGATCGTGGTGTACAAGGACGTCGGTCTGGTCGCCCAGGTCTTCGACGAGCCGACCCTCGCCAGCTTCAGCGGCCACATCGCGATCGGTCACACCCGATACTCCACCACCGGCGCCTCCAACTGGGAAAATGCCCAGCCGACGTTGCGTTCCACCGCCACCGGCACCACGGTGGCGCTGGCGCACAACGGCAACCTGGTCAACTCCGCCGAGCTGGCCCGCCAGCTCGGGCCCGGCGTGGAGGGCGACGCGACCAGCGACACCTCGCTGGTCGCCAGCCTGCTGGTGGCCCGCCCGGACGTCTCCGTCCAGGCCGCCGCGATGGAGCTGCTGCCCACGCTCTCCGGCGCGTTCAGCTTCGTGTTCATGGACGACGACACCCTCTACGCGGCTCGCGACCCGCAGGGCGTACGCCCCCTGGTGCTCGGTCGCCTCGACCGCGGTTGGGTCGTGGCCAGCGAGAACGCTGCGCTGGACATCGTTGGCGCCTCGTTCGTCCGGGAGGTCGAGCCGGGCGAGCTGATCGCGATCGACGAGCACGGTCTGCGCAGCGAGCGGTTCGCCAACCCGAAACCCAAGGGCTGCATTTTCGAGTACGTCTACCTGGCCCGCCCGGACGCCACCATCGCCGGCCGCAACGTGTACGCTGCCCGGGTCGACATCGGGCGCAAACTAGCCCAGGAACACCCCGCCGAGGCTGACCTCGTGATCCCGTCCCCCGAATCGGGCACACCCGCCGCGATCGGGTACGCGGAGGAGTCCGGCATCCCGTACGGCATGGGTCTGGTCAAGAACGCGTACGTGGGACGTACCTTCATCCAGCCGTCCCAGACGATCCGCCAGAACGGGATCCGGCTCAAGCTCAACCCGCTGCGGGACGTGATCCGGGGCAAACGGATCGTGGTGGTCGACGACTCCATCGTCCGGGGCAACACGCAGCGCGCCATCGTACGGATGCTGCGCGAGGCGGGTGCCGTGGAGGTTCACGTACGGATCTCCTCGCCCCCGGTGAAGTGGCCATGTTTCTACGGCATCGACTTCGCCAACCGCGCCGAGCTGATCGCCAACGGCCTCGACACCGACGGGGTGCGTCGCTCCCTCGGCGCCGACTCCCTCGGTTACGTCTCGACGTCGGGGCTGATCGCGGCCACCGAGCAGCCGGCGAACCGGTTGTGTCGGGCCTGCTTCGACGGCGAATACCCGATCCCGCTGCCTGCCGGCGAACTCATCGGCAAGCACGTACTGGAAGGTCTCAGCAAGCGGCAGCGTGCCGCCGAGTCCGCGGAGACCTCCGACCACGAGCAGCAGCCCTCGGGAGCCGCTGTGACCAGAAGCAGCGGCGCTGGATACGGCGCTGATGCGGCCCAACTGTCCGGTCCGGCCGAAGGTCCGTCTCGCGCCCCGGCGTGATGACCCGGACCAGATTCGGCCCCTAAGGGGAGAGCTGTGACCCACGTGTCCGAGCGTTCGAATGCGCGGAAGGTGACGCCGTGGAACGGCGGAAACCGCAGGCGCACCAGCAGTTACGCCGACGCGGGCGTGAGCATCCACGCCGGGGAGGAAGCCGTCGAACGGCTGAAGCCGCACGTACGAAAGACCTTCCGGCCCGAGGTGGTGGGCGGTATCGGTGGGTTCGCCGGGCTGTTCAAGTTCGACACCTCGAAGTTCAAAGAGCCGCTGCTCGCGTCGTCCACCGACGGCGTCGGCACGAAGCTGGTGATCGCCCAGCAGATGGGCATCCACGACACCGTGGGGGTCGACCTGGTCGCGATGGTGGTCGACGACATCGTGGCGTGCGGCGCGGAGCCGCTGTTCCTGCTCGACTACATCGCCTGCGGCGAGGTGGTCCCGGACCGGGTCACCGAGATCGCCGCCGGGATCAGCGACGGCTGCCGGTACGCCGGGGCCGCCCTGCTCGGCGGTGAGATCGCCGAGCACCCCGGTGTGCTCCGCCCCGACGAGTACGACCTCGCGGCGACCGGCGTCGGCGCCGTCGAGTCCGAGGACGTACTCGGCGAGCACCGGGTCGAGGTCGGAGACGTCCTGATCGCGATGGCTTCTTCCGGTCTGCACTCCAACGGCTACTCCCTGGTGCGCAGCGTGCTCCTGGGCGCCGGGCGACTGCGGCTCGACACCGTGATCGAGGAGTTGGGGATCCAGCGCACCCTCGGTGAGGAGCTGATGAGCCCCACCAAGATCTACACCAAGGACTGCCTGGAACTGATCAAGGAGTGCGACGTACGGGCGTTCGCCCACGTCACCGGCGGTGGCATCCCTGGCAACGTGGTACGCGTACTCGGCCCCGAGGTGGACGCCATCGTGGACCGCTCCACCTGGCGGCCCCAGCCGATCTTCGACCTGGTGGCGATGAAGGGCCGGGTCGACGACGACGAGATGGAACGTACGTTCAACCTGGGCATCGGCATGGTGGCCGTGGTCTCGCCCGACGATGCGGACAGGGCGCTGGCCCTGCTCACCGGCCGTCAGGTGGACGCCTGGCCGGTCGGCGAAGTCATCGAAGGCAACGGCCAGGTGCAGATGGTCGGCTCCTTCACCCGCGGCTGATCTGGCGGACTCAGCTTCACTGTGCCGGCGTTCTCACTCGCTTGTGTGCAAACATCGCACACGGCGTTCGTTGCGGCCTTGGCACAGCGAACCTGAGCCCCGCCAGATCCGGTACCCCGACACGCCAGCCGCATCGCTGCGGTCTGGACAATGGCCGGGTGAGCATGCGCGACCTTCTCCGTGGCCTGCCGGTACTCGCCCGGCCCGCTCCGAGCTTCGACCTTGACGACGTGCCTGATGAGCCGATGACGCTTTTCCAGCAGTGGCTCCATGCCGCGGTGGCCGCGGGTGTCAGCGAACCCCATGCGATGGTGCTGAGCACGGTCGACCGCGCCGGTGTGCCGGACACTCGCGTCCTGATTCTCAAGGACGTCGATAGTCATGGGTTCCACTTCGCGACGGAATCGATCAGTGCGAAGGGCAGGCAGTTGGCAGAGCAGCCGGTGGCGGCGCTGAACTTCTACTGGCGGGAGCAGGCCCGTCAGATTCGGGCCCGGGGAAAGGTGAGTAGGGCCGGAGCCGATGTGAGCTCCCGGGACTTCCTGGCTCGGCCCCTCGGCTCCCGGGCGGCGAGCCTGATCGGTCGCCAGAGCGACGTCCTCAAGGATCGGCGAGACCTGGTACGGGAGCTGGCGACGGCGCGCGAAAGGTTGCGGGGGGATCCGCAGATCGTGGCACCGCACCACGGCGTCTATCTGGTCCGCCCGCAGTCCGTGGAGTTCTGGCAGGGCGACGCTGAGCGACGCCACGTCAGGTTGCGGTACCGGTGCACCGGTGACGGCTGGACCCCGGAGACGCTCTGGCCATGAGCGCCGCGGCACCGCGCGGAGTGGGCAGTGCTGGCTGACGCGGTATGCTCGTGGCCGTGCATGAAGATGCGAGTGAGGGAATAGTCATTCGGCGGGCGCGTACGGCGGACGTCCGTGCGATCAGGCGGTTGGTGGACATCTACGCGCCCGACGGGCGGCTGCTCGCCAAGCCCACCGTGGCGTTGTACGAGGACGTACCGGAGTTCCGGGTCGCCGAGGTGCACGGTGAAGTGGTCGGGTGCGGGGCGCTGCACGTGATGTGGGAAGACCTGGCCGAGATCCGTACGATCGCCGTCGACCCCGACTGGCATGGCCGAGGTATCGGGCATCGGCTCGCCAACGGACTGCTGGACACCGCGCGGCGGCTCGGTGTCGCACGTGTCTTCGTACTCACCTTCGAGACAGGGTTCTTCACGCGACAGGGGTTCGTGCCGATCGACGGCACCCCCGTGGAGCCCGAGGTGTACGACGAACTGCTCCGCTCGTACGACGAAGGTGTCGCGGAGTTCCTAGATCTGGAACGCGTAAAGCCCAACACCCTAGGCAACACCCGCATGCTCCTAGCCCTCTAGCGCCATTGTGTGGCCCGCAGCGAACTTGAAGCCTGGGTCGCGGATAACGACGACCCAGGCTTCAAGATCTCGACAACAAGCCGACGCTGAACTGCCTAGAGGCACGGCGCAATCACGAGCCGTCCGAATGGCTCGGACGGCTCGTGGGACTACGCCACAGCGCGGTTGACTGCTACCGGTCGGTCGAGGACCAGCCCGAGTCTTCGTACTCGTCCTGGTCGTCGTGGCGGCGCTGGAAGTCCTCGTCGGAACGCGACTTCGAGCCACCGAGCTCTCGCTCCAACGCCCCAAGGTCGGTGTCCGGGGTGTGGTACTTCAGCTCCCGGGCCACCTTCGTCTGCTTGGCCTTAGCTCGGCCGCGCCCCATGGCTCGACCCCCTCGCACGCTCCTGCGGGGCGGCCTCGAGAGGCGGGCCCCGACGACTTAGGCATCTCTCGTGGGCTTAACGTTACAGGCACCGATACGGGTTCGGCACATGGCCCCTGCGTGATGAGACACTCAGACGTCAGAAAACCCGGCAATCTGACCCGTCGGTGATGAAGGCCCCCGGTAAGGAGCCCCACCAGCCCCGGTCGCTACCCGCTACGCCGCGCGAGTCGGTGCGGTTGCGTGGTGCGTACGCACGTGTTCAAGGCAGCAGGATTGTCCGCAACCGACCACACTCCGACATCCGGCGTTCCGCCAACCGGTCCGCCGCGACCGCTGGCGGCACGCCCTCGGCACTGGCCAACTGGAGGATCTGCGTGGTGATGTCGAAGATCTTCGACGCCCGACTCTTGGCGCGGTCGAAGTTGAAACCCTCGATCTCGTCGGCCACCTGGATCACGCCGCCGGAGTTGACCACGTAGTCGGGGGCGTACAGGACGCCCCGGTCCTGGAGCACCTTCTCGATACCGGGGTGGGCGAGCTGGTTGTTCGCGGCCCCGCAGACCACCTTGGCGGTCAAGGCGGGCACGGTGTCGTCGTTGAGGGCGCCACCCAGCGCGCACGGGGCGTACACGTCGATCTCACCGGTGATCAGCTCGCGC
>JBOGDK010000246.1:0-7181 GCA_050701795.1 Micromonosporaceae bacterium | reverse complement strand
GAACGCGCTAAACGGCAAAACTACCCACCTGCCAACCGGCCGAAGTGACCGACTTCGGGGTCCGGCACCCGGGTTTCGGCAAGCGTCTTGGGGAGGCGACCATGTCGATCGACACTTTCCAGCGGACCGGGCGGATAGGGCTGCCGGAGCCGCCACGAGGCGAAATCATGCTGCCCTCGCCACCGGTGCTGCCACGAGGCGGCGGCGGTCAGGCCGCGATGCAGCTGATGTTCTTCCTGCCGATGATGCTCGGCATGGGCGCCATGTCGTTCATCTACATCGGACGCTCCGGCGGCGCGATGACCTGGATCTTCGGCGTTCTCTACGTCGGGGCGATGGTCGGCATGATCGTGATGGCGCTGTCCCGTGGCGGCGCCTCGAAGAAGGCCCAGATCAACGACGAACGCCGGGACTACCTGCGCTACCTCACGGGGCTGCGCGGCCAGGTGCGCGACGTGGCACGGCGGCAGCGGGAGACGATGCTCGCCGCCTTCCCGGACCCGGCCGACCTGTGGTCGCTCGCCGGTACGTCGCGGATGTGGGAGCGGCGGCGGGTCGACCCGGATTTCGCCAAGGTACGTATCGGGATGGGCCCGCAACGGCTCGCTACCCCCCTGAAGGCTCCCCAGACGGCACCGCTGGAAGACCTCGACCCGGTCTCGTCGACGTCACTGCGCCACTTCATCCGGGCGTACGCGACGGTGCCGCAACTGCCCGTGGCGCTCACGTTGCGCTCGTTCTCACGGATCACCCTCAACGGTGACCGGGCGGCCGTACTGGACACCACCCGGGCACTGCTCGGTCAGCTGGTCACCTTCCAGGCCCCCACCGACGTACGGATCGCGCTGTGTGTCGGGGTCGACCGGCGCAAGGACTGGGAATGGGCGAAGTGGCTTCCGCACCTGATGCACCCGCAGTCGATCGACGCGGCGGGGCCACGCCGGATGTCGGCGACCAGCCTCGCCGAGCTGGCCGACCTGATCGCCCTCGATCTCGGCGAGCGGCCACGATTCACGAACAACCCCGCGATGGGGTACGACCAACCGCACATCGTCCTCGTGATCGACGGCGGCACGGTACGGCCCGATCCCGGTCTGGTGCCCGATGCCGGCCTGCACGGCGTCACGGTCATCGACCTGGGCGGGGGCCCCGCCGACGCGAGCGACTCCACACTCGACCTGGTGATCTCCGACGGCCGGCTGGGCACCCGTACCCCCGACGGGATCGCCTTTGCCGGTGACGTGGACCGGCTCAGCCCCGCCGCGGCTGAGCTGCTCGCCCGCCAGATCACCGCGCTGCACGTACCGTCGCCGGCCCGCGACGAGGCGCCGCTGTCGGGCACCTTCGGGCTCACCGACCTGCTCGGGCTCGGCGATCCGCGGCAGATCGACCCCGCGGTGACCTGGCGGTCCCGGCCGCCCCGGGACCGGCTCCGGATCCCGATCGGGGTCGACGCTGACGGCCGGCCGCTGGAGCTGGACCTCAAGGAGTCCGCCGAAGGCGGCATGGGCCCCCACGGCATGGTGATCGGCGCCACCGGCTCCGGCAAGAGCGAGCTGCTGCGTACCCTCGTCACCGGCCTGGTGGCGACCCATTCCTCGGAGACCCTGAACCTCGCGCTGATCGACTTCAAGGGTGGCGCCACCTTCGCCGGCATGGCGGATCTGCCGCACGTCTGCGCCGTGATCACCAACCTCGCCGACGACCTGGCACTGGTGGACCGGATGGGCGACGCGATCCGCGGCGAGGTGGTACGCCGCCAGGAGCTGTTGCGCGCGGCGGGAAACTTCGCGTCGGTACGGGACTACGAACGTGCCCGCGAAGCCCGGCGCAACCGGCCCGGCGAGGGCCCGCCGCTGCGGCCGCTGCCGTCGCTGCTGGTGATCATCGACGAGTTCAGTGAGCTGCTGCACGCCCGGCCGGAGTTCATCGACCTGTTCGTGATGATCGGGCGACTCGGCCGGGCCCTCGGGATCCATCTGCTGCTGGCCTCGCAACGGCTGGAGGAGGGCCGGCTGCGCGGCCTGGACAGCCACCTGAGCTACCGGATCGGGCTGCGTACGTTTTCGGCGTCGGAGAGCCGCGCGGTGCTCGGGGTGCCGGACGCGTACGAGCTGCCGTCGCTGCCAGGATCGGCGTACCTGAAGGTGGACACCGACACGCTGATCCGGTTCAAGACCGCCTTCGTCTCCGGGGAGCTGCCCTCGTTGTCCGCGGCGGACGATTCGGTGCCGACACCGTTCCACCGGCGGGCGGTGGCGTTCTCGCTGGCGCCCGCGGCGGCCGACGACGACGCCCCGATGCCGCTCCCGGAGCCGGCCACCACGCCGCCCGAGACCGTGCCCGGTGGTGTCGCGGCGGGTGGCCCCACCGTGATGGACGCGATCATGCGGCGGCTGGAGAACGCCGGTCCACCCGCGTACCAGATCTGGTTGCCGCCGCTGGACGAGCCGCCCACGCTCGCCGAGATCCTGCCGCCGATCGAACGTACGGCCGAGCGCGGCCTGTGTCCCGCCAGCTGGGCGGGCAACGGGCAGCTCACCGTACCGCTGGCGATCGTGGACAACCCGTTCGAACAGCGCCGCGACCTGCTGTGGGCGGAGTTGTCCGGGGCCGCCGGCAACGCGGTGGTGGTGGGTGCGCCACAGAGCGGGAAGAGCACGTTGCTGCGTACGCTCATCGCCACCCTGGCGCTCACCCATACCCCCCGGGAGGCGCAGTTCTTCCTGCTCGACCTCGCCGGCGGGGCCCTCGCCGCACTCGAAGGCCTGCCTCACGTCAGCGGGTACGCCAACCGCCTGGATGCCGAACGCTGCCGCCGTACAATCGCCGAACTCACCACACTGCTGACCGAACGGGAGCAGATGTTCGCCGACCACGGCCTCGACTCGATGGCCGCGTTCCGGCGCAACCCGCCGCAGGCGACCGACGGGCGTCCCTTCGGCGACGTGTTCCTGATCGTCGACGGCTGGATGACCCTGCGGCAGGAGTACGAGCAGCTGGAGCAGGCCATCACCACGCTCGCCGCCCGCGGCCTCGGGTTCGGGATCCACGTCGTACTGTCGGCGAACCGGTGGATGGAGCTCAAGCCGGCGCTGCGGGACCTGATCGCCACCCACGTCGAGCTGCGTCTCGGCGACGCGATGGACTCCGCGATCGACCGGCGTGCCGCGACCAACGTGCCGCAGGGCAAGCCGGGACGCGGCCTCACCTCCGAGAAGCTGCACCTGCTCACCGCACTTCCCCGGATCGACAACAACCGCGACCCGGCGGAGCTGCTCGGCGGCATCGGTGAGCTCGTGAACCAGGTCGCCACCGCCTGGTCCGGGGAGCGGGCGCCGCGGCTACGGCTACTGCCGCGGGAAGTGCCCGCCACCACCCTGCCGGCACCGACCGCGGGCAACCACCAGATCCCGCTCGGGATCGCGGAGGCGGACCTCGGGCCCGTGTACCTCGACTTCGACACCGACCCGCATTTCATCGCGTTCGGGGACAACGAATCCGGGAAGACCGCGATGCTGCGCCACCTGGCGCGCGGTATCACCGAACGGTACGACCCAACTGACGCGGCCGTGATCGTCGTGGACTACCGGCGTGGCCTGCTCGACGTCGTACGCGAACCGCATCTGCTGGGTTACTGCGGTGCCGAACCGGCGCTCGCCACACTGATGGCGGAGGTCGCGCAGGGGATGCGGGACCGGATTCCCGGGCCGGACCTGACCGCCGACCAGTTGCGTCAGCGCTCGTGGTGGCGGGGACCCGAGCTGTTCGTCCTGGTCGACGACTACGACCTGGTGGTCACCCCGTCCGGCAACCCGTTGGCGCCGCTGCTGGAGTTCCTGCCGCACGCCAAGGACATCGGGCTGCACCTGGTCGTGGCGCGCCGCAGTGGCGGTGCGGCGCGCGGGCTGTACGAGCCGGTGCTGCAACGGGTACGGGAGCTCGGCTCGCCAGGACTGGTGATGTCGGGAACCAAGGACGAAGGTGTCCTGCTCGGGGACGTCAAACCCAGCCCGCAGCCACCCGGTCGCGGCAGCCTGGTCCACCGGCGTACCGGCACCGCCCTGATCCAGGTCGCATGGTCGCCGCCGGACGCGTAGCAGCGTGACCGCCGGAGGCGTAGCAGCACCTTAACCCTGGCGGTTAATGCCCAGGTTGTGGGTAATAGTGCCGTGCCCCGGGCCGGTAGTTGTGCCCTACGTTTTCCGTTGCCACACCCCATAGCATCACGATCCGGGATGGCGTCAGGGCCGACGGCCCGTACGGCGCCAGGATGGCCGCCCGTTCGGTGCGGGTGGCGAGAGGAGGTAGCTCCGTCGTGACAGGCCCAGGCTTCAAGAGTGATGCCGCAGCAATGACCCGTGCGGTCAGCGGTTTCGATGACACCGCGACCCAGGCGTCCCAGACGATGGTGCAGCTCGAGAACGAGCTGATGTCCGTGCTGACCCGGTACTCCGGCAACCAGGCCAACGCGTTCTGGCGGCTGCACGGCCGGATCCACGAGAACATGCAGGTCGCGACCCGCGAACTACAGACCATGTCCGACCTCGTCGGGAAGAGCTTCAAGAACTACGACACCGGCGACTGGACGGTCGCCGACTCCCTGTCGACGCTCAGCAACACCGTCGATGCCGACGGCGCGACACTGCGGCGACTCGGGGGCAACTGAGCGCGCGAGAGCCCCCGCACTCACGCCTGAGGAGAGCACCCGCTCTGCCAGGCAACGCGGAACGCCCACAACAGTCCTGACGACAGACATGGCAAGGGGAGAGGCGGGATGAACACCGACACCAGCGTCATCAATGTGGAGTTCGCGGCGCTACGTGCCGCCGCGGATTCGTTGTTCGCCAAGGCACGGACGCTCGACAACCACCTCGACACGCTGCACGGCCACCTTGAGCCGCTCCGGGCGACCTGGGTCGCGTCGGGCAGCACGGCCGGTGAGGCCATGGACGCCTCAGAGAAGCGGCTGCGGATGGCGATCGCGGAGATCATCGGCATCATCGGCCAGTTTTCCGGCAAGGTCAACGAGGCTCACGACGTCCAGCGTGACCTCGAGAACACCACCACCAACTACTTCGCCTGAGATCTCGCTGACCCGGACCTGTAGCCACCGGTCCGGGTCCGCGGGATCCCGCCACGCCTGAAGCGACGGCGGCTCGCCGTTGCCTACGATCGCCTCTCTCACCCCTGGGAGTGAAGGTCATGACGCCGCCCCCACAAAACAACGGACACGGCAACAGCAACGGCCACGACGCGGGTCAGAACTTCTTCCTGGTGCACCTGCAGTCGCTGACCGACTTCGCACGGGAGCTGCAGACCCAGGTCAGCGCCATCCGTACGCCGACGCAGAGCATCGGCGGGTTGGCGACACATCCGTTCCCGCTCGGCAGCTTCGCCGAAGGCGACGGCCTGCATGCCCGGCACCAGGCGACGGCGAGCGAAGTGCACCAGATGCTGGAGAGCGCCCGGGCGGCGATCGAGTTCGCCGGTGACGTCACCGACATCATCGCCTCCAGCTACCAGCGGTACGACGACCACGTCGCCGACCTGTACAACGGTCACACGACGGCGCCGCCACCCGCGGGCGGCAACGGCGGCAGGCCCCCCGACGTTCCACCGACCACCTGAACGCCGAGGTGGCGAACCCGAACCACGGTTTCCCACCAGGCGCTCCGAGCTCCACGCTTCAGCCCTCACTGGAGGTCGCGCACCGATGCAGGCATCCCCTAGCGCAGGACAGACCGACTTTTCGCGATACAGCCACGCCCAGCTGGTGCAGATGCTCTTCGCGGGCTCGCCGAAGAGCGTCAAGGAAGCGGCCGAGACCTGGGCGAGCGCCGGAAAGTACCTGCACGAACAAGCCGGTGACGTCGACCAGCAGCTCGGTAAGTTCTCCGACAAATGGGCCGGCACCGCGGCCGATCAGTACAAGACGATGGTCACCGACCTGGGCAAGGGCATCCGGACCGCCGCCGACACGATGCTCAAGGTACGCGACCTGGCGTTCTCCGCCGCCGAAGCCCTCGAAGAAGCCCAACGCGTGATGCCGATGCCGGTCTCCGTCCCCACGCTCGCGCCGTCGACCGTGGCCACGGCGGCTACTCCGGTGCCGCTCTCGGACGGCCACTCGACGGCGACGACGGTGGACATGCAACAGCGTCAGGCCGACGCCGTGAAGGCGGTCTCGGAGCATCGCGAGGCGCAGGCCTCCGCCGACGCCGCGCACCAGGAAGCGATCCGCGTCATGACGAAGCTCGCCGGGCATTACACCGCGACGTACAGCGCGATGCCGGCGATCCCCACGGCGGCGTCACCACCCACACTCGACAACCAACAAGGTGCCTCACCGCCAGCGACACTCCCCGGTTCGCCGGGGCATGGGCTGACGCTCGTACCACCGGTGTCGAACGACAACGGCGCGGGTGCGCCGCTGTTCAGCAAGATGTTCGGCGCCGGCATGGCGGCCGCGTCGGCGGCACTGGGTGGCCGGTTCGCGAACTTCCTGCCACGCCTGATCGGCCGCGACAAGGAGGCCAAGGAGCGCAAGGCCAAGGAGGCCGGCATGAACCCGGCGAGCCAGCCGTCCGGTGGTGCTGGCGGCAGCGGTGTCGGTGGTGGGGCACCGAAACTCAGCTCTGGACTGGAGTCACCCGGCGGGCCGATGTCGGGCGGGAGCGGGGTGAGTGGGGTCAGCGGCCTACAGGCCGCCAGCGCCGCTGGCGCCGCGGGCGGAGCCGTCGCGGGACGGCCGATGGGCATGATGCCGATGATGCCGTTCGCCCCGATGGGCGCCGACGGCATGGGCGGCCGGCGGATCCCGCCGTGGCTGGTGGAGACCGAGAACGTCTGGGGCGAGCCGTCAGTGGTGGCTCCCCCGGTCATCGGCGAAGACCCGGACACGGCCAAGGACACCGGCAACAACCACCACCCGTGGTCGTGACGGTCAAGGACTGAGCACCTCCCATCCGCGGCGGATGGGGCGCACCTCCCATCCGCGGTGGATGGGCGTACAACCCCTGTTCACGGTTTCGCAGAAGCCACGTACCCGGGAGGCTGTCAGTGGTGGCATCCGGTTATCTGGTCGACCCCGCGGCGCTGTCCACGCTCGCGACCGATCTCGACGGTGACGCGACCCGGCTGGCGTCGCTGCGTGGAGAGCTGTCCGGCGCGGCTCCCCC
>JBOGDK010000245.1:0-7218 GCA_050701795.1 Micromonosporaceae bacterium | reverse complement strand
ATCGTGGCCGGGTCGTTGGTCAACGCCATGGCCGGCAGCGGCCGCTTCCCCACGATCACCGGGTGTACGAACTCGACAGAGACGTGGTTGGCGTCCGTACTCGCGCCCCCGTTGCCGAAGACGAGCAACTTGCCGCCGCGGTGGAAACGTACCGACATCTCGTAGCAGGCTCTGGCGACCCGGTGGGCGTCGCCGGACAGAGCGCGCCCGGCATCGCTCCGCCGGCGCAGAGCGTCACCAGTGACGTCGCGTGCCGCATCGACGAGGCTCACCTGCAAGCACTTCCTCATGACCTTGGGGAAGAAACTGAGAGTAATCATGCCATGTCATTTGCGTAACATGCGTGGACATCGCCGGATAGGTCTCCACGTACCAGCCCAACCCCGACCCGGCTCGGCGTCCCGTCCAAGCCGTCCACCGCCCGTCACACCCGGCACCGACGTGTCGTCCTCATGAAGAAAGGCCATCGAAGGAGTACGACCGTGAATGCCACGTTGTGGATTGTGCAGATCCTGCTCGCCGGGCTGTTCCTGTTGTCAGGGGCCGTCAAGTCGCTGTGGCCGAAGGAACGCCTGGTCGCGTCCGGACAGACCGGAGTCGCCCCGTTCCCGGTGCCCGTCATCAGGTTCACCGCGGCCGCTGAGTTGCTGGCCGCGGTGGGGCTCGTCGTACCGTGGCTGACCGGCATCGCGCCGGCCCTCACCCCGGCCGCGGCCGGCGGCCTGATGATCGTGATGGCCGGGGCGGCGATCAGCCACACCACGCTGTGGCGTGCCGATCAGGCCGCCGGCAGGGGCCACCGCGAGGCACTCAACGTCGCCGCCAACGTGCTGCTGCTCGTACTGTGCGGCTTCGTCCTGATCGGCCGACTGTGAGCATCCGCGCAGCCGGGTGATCGCGCGTCGGCCGCACGGACAGCCGTCATCGGCGCGAGGACTGCTTCGCGGCGGCCCGATCAGGGGGTGGGTGTGTCCGGCCGGTGGGCGGGTTGGAACAGTTCGATGAGGTTGCCGGCGGGGTCGGTGAGCAGGATCTGGCGTCCGCCGGGACCGGCGACCACGTCGCCGCGGAACGACAGTCCGGCGCCGCGCAGCCGCTCGATCTCGGCGTCGAGATCGTCGACGATGAGATGGATACGGTTGCGTCCGGCAGAGGCGGCATCGTCGGGGGTGGCGCGGGCGCCGGAGCTGGCTGGCCCGGACAACAGCAGTCG
Source organism: Micromonosporaceae bacterium (assembly GCA_050701795.1). Lineage (GTDB taxonomy): Bacteria > Actinomycetota > Actinomycetes > Mycobacteriales > Micromonosporaceae > WHSM01. The sequence continues at coordinate 6,005 of JBOGDK010000245.1, read as the reverse complement.
CAGCGGGCCGCGTACCACGTCGGCGAAGGCGGGGGCCGCGTCGGTGTTCACGGTGAAACCGAGGTGGGTGGTGTAGAAGTCGATGGCCGCCCGCACGTCGTCGACGAGGTAGCGGACGCTGGCGTACTGGTCGGATGTCGTCACGGTTGAGGCTCCTTCATCAGCGGGTGACGGTACGGACACCGCAGCAGATGCCTGACGAACGCCACAGGCAGCAGGCTACTCCATCAAATGGGTTTGATGGAGTAACCCGACCGCAGGCGGAATCCTGGAACGTCGCTGGGGGTGCGGGGTCAGCGTTTCGGGAGCAGGCTGCCGTCACGCTCGATGCTGGGTAGGTCGACGGCGATCGCTTCGGCGTACTTGTTGCCGGCGCCGGTGTTGAGCACGACGACCTCGTCGTCGCGGGAGATCCAGCCCTGTCGGCGGAGCATGGCGACCGCGGCGATCGTCGACGCACCTTCGGGACACGGCAGGAGGCCCTCCGCGGCGGCGCATCGACCGATGTGGTCGAGAAGGTCCCGGTCGGAGACGGAGACGGCGATGCCGTCCGTGGCACGTACGGCCTGCAGGACCAGCCGACCACCCAGCGGAGCCGGCACGTTGATCCCGAAAGCGACAGTGTGCGTGTCGTACTGCGCCTGGATGTCGTCCTCGCCCCGCTCGTAGGCCTGCACGATCGGGTCGCAGCCGTCGGCCTGCACGCAGACAAGACGCGGCAGCTCGGGCTTGATCCAGCCCATGGCCTGCAGCTCGCGAAGTGCCTTGTAGATGCCGATGAGCCCCACCCCGCCACCTGTGGGGTAGACGATGACGTCCGGCACCCGCCAGCCGAGTTGCTCGGCGATCTCCAGGCCCATCGTCTTCTTGCCTTCGATCCGGTACGGCTCCTTGAGCGTGGAGGCGTCGAAGATGTCTTCGGCGGCGACCAGCTCGGCCACCATCCGTCCGGCATCCGAGATCAGACCCTTGACCAGCGTCACGTCGGCGCCGGCGAGCACCGACTCTGAACGGGTGATGGGAGGCGCGTCGGCGGGCATCACGATCGTCGTCTTCAGGCCGCTCCGCGCCGCGTACGCCGCCCAGGCCGCACCGGCGTTGCCGTTGGTCGGCATGGCGAGACGCCGTACCCCGAGCTCGGCACAGCGGGCGACACCGACGGCCGCGCCGCGGGCCTTGAACGACCCGGTCGGCAGTACGGCTTCGTCCTTCATGAGCAGCCGGGGAACGCCGATCTGCGCACCGAGACGTGCCAGCGGCAGCAAAGGCGTCATGCCCTCACCGAAGCCGCGTACGAACTGGCGATCCCGTACCGGCAGCAGCTCCCGGTAGCGCCAGAGTGTAGCTGGACGGGCAGCGATCTCGGCCGGACTGACCTCGGTCGCGACGGCGTCCAGGTCGTACTGGGCAAGTAGCGGTGCCCGGCAGCAGGTCGAAAGGTTCTGTGCGACATCCGCGTCGTGGACCTGCTCGCACCGTGAGCAACGCAGGTGCGTCAGGTGGCTGCAGGGGCGTCCGTCTGGCATTCGGGAACCTTCCGTCAGAGACCACAGAACTGGTGATGAGACCAGGACACCACTGGAACCCACGACAGGACACCGAGTTCTGGCGGGTCGTGGATACCCTTGCTGGCCCCAAGGAGGTTCGTACATGGACTCGTACTCGGCCGGAAACGACGACCTTGACCCGAACACCTGGCTCTGGATCTCGATCTTCAGTACGTTGTGCTGCTGCCTGCCCCTGGGCGTCGTCGGCATCGTGTTCGCCGCGATGGCGAAAGGCGCGTTAAACAGCGGCGACTACGCCACCGCTGACCAGCACACCAGGACCGCGCGTGGCTGGGCGGTCGCCGCGATCGTGCTCGGTCTGATCGGCATCGCCATCGCCGCCGCGGGGAGCTGAGCACTTCGGGGAGCCGAGCAGTTCGAGGAGCCGAGCGCTGCGGTGGGCTGAGTACAGTGCCCAGGTGGCGAATCTCTGGAACGCGGCGGCGTCGAAGTTGCGCCGGTTGGCTGGCCGACGTACGTCCGCGGCGGGGGCTGGGCCCACCCCCGCACGTATCGCGAAGCGGCGCCAGGTCGCGGCACTGCGGCGGCGACTGCTGTCCTACGCACCAGAGTTGGACGGCAAGGCGGACCCGGGCGAGGTCGTATGGACCTGGGTGCCGTACGAAGACGCCCCCCGTCAGGGCAAGGACCGCCCCGTACTGGTGATCGGACGACACAGCAGGACGTTGTTCGGCCTGATGCTGTCCAGCCAGAGCGACCGGCACGGGCACAAGGACTGGCTGGCCCTCGGGACGGGCGAATGGGACCGCGCGAACCGGCCGAGTTGGGTACGACTCGACCGGGTCCTCACCATGCGGGAGGACAGCATCCGGCGGGAGGGCGCGGTGCTGGACCGTACCCGCTTCGACCAGGTCAGCCAGGCACTACGCGCCGGACACGGCTGGCGCTGAGCCGCCCCGCTCGGCCTGGCCCTTCGTGAGCCGACCGCTACGAGCGTGACCCCGGTCAGTGGACCCGTCCCATGAGACACGCCGGCTTGGGGTCAAGGGACGGGTCCAGTGTCGGGGTGTGGCTCCCCTAACGCCCGCGATCAAGGGCTCGACTGGCGGCCGGTAACCTGTACGGGTGCCAGCCGGCCGTCGTGGACCTCCGCGATCTGGTCGACGCCGGTCAGGTGGGTACGGTCGTGCGTCACCAGCACCGTCGCCGTGGCCCGTTCCCGCGTCAGTGCCGTGATCAGGCCCACCACGGCGGCGCCGCGCTCGTGGTCGAGAGCGCTCGTGGGCTCGTCCACCAGCAGCACCCTGGGCTGGTTCATCAGGGCGCGCGCGATGTTCACGCGCTGCCGCTGGCCGCCGGACAACTGGTGCGGGCGGCGCGCGGCGAGATCGGCCATTCCCACCGAGTCCAGCAGTTCCATGGCACGCGAGCGCGCTTTTCGTGCGGTACGACCATCGAGCTGTGCCATCACCTGGAGCTGTTCGGCAGCGGTGAGCGACGGCAGCAGGTTCGGTTGCTGAAACACGATGCCGACCACGCGGCGACGCAGCCGTGTCAGTGCGCCCCGACTCATCCCCGTGGTGTCCGTACGGTCGATGACCACCGTGCCGCTGTCCGGGGTGATCAGGGTGGCGGCGACGGCCAGCAGGCTGGACTTGCCGGAGCCGGACGGTCCGACCACGGCGGTGAGACCGCCTGCGGGTACGTCCAACGTGACGCCGTTCAGGGCGGTCACGCGGCCGTCGCCATCGGGGTAGGTGAGGGTGATGCCGGTCAGGACGAGACTCATCGGACACTCCCCAGGGCGGTCAGCGGGTCCACAGAGGTGATCTGGCGGATCGCCAGCGCCGCCCCGAGCGCGCTGAGCACGCTCATCGCGGCGGCCGGGATCACGACCGTGGCCGGCGTCAGCACGAAAGGCACGGTGGACCCGGACAGGAGTGCGCCGATGCCGGCGGACGCCGCGGTACCGATCACGGTGCCACCGGTCAGCAGCACCAGCACCTGACCCAGCGCGTCCCGCAGCAGGCTGCCGGTCGCCGCTCCCAGCGCCTTCAGGACGGCCACGTCGCCACTGCGCTGGATGGTCCAGACCGTGAAGAACGCGCCGATCACCAGTGCGGAGATGGCGAACAGGAAACCGCGTATCAGCTGCAACGAGCCGTTCTCGGAGGCGTACGAACCGATGGCGGCCAGCGAGTCGTCCTTGGAGACGGTACGGGTGCCGGCCCCGGCGTCGGCCGCGGCGAGCCCCGTACCGCCGCCGGCGTTCACGGCGATCACGGTGGCGTACGGACCCCCGGCGGCACCGTCGTCGGCGCCGCTCCCAGCGGAACTGCCCGCGCCGGGCGGCGCGATCCGCTGCCAGTCGTACAGGCTGGTCCAGACGACCGGTATGTGACTGAAGGACGCGTCGCCTCGTACCGCGGCCACGGTCAGCCACTGTCCGGCGAGCGTGACGGGGTCCCCGGCCGCGACGTCGAGATCCTTCGCGGCGGTCGTGGACATCACCACCCGGTGCTGGTCGATCTGGTCGCCGTACGGGCTGAGCCGGGACCCTGGCAGCACACCGAAGGCGGCCACCGGGACGCTGCGCTCACCCGATATCGCCCTGGTGGTGGCGATCCCGATCGGTTCGGCACCGGGGACGCCTGACGCGCCGGACCACCGCCGCCACTGCTGCTCAGTCACCGAGGAGTTGGCGTACGACAGGGGCTGCCCGTCGGGCACCGAGAACGCGACGTGGTCGGCCGCCAGGCCGGTGATGGCGGAGATGTTCTGCTGCGCCAGTCCGGCGGTCAGGCCCGAGAGCAGGCCGACCAGCAGGGTGATGAGTACGATCACGGCTGCCATCAGGGCGAATCGACCCTTGGCGAACCGGATATCTCGCCAGGCGATGAACAAGATCGGGTCCTTTCCACGAACGGCGGGGCACCACGCCAGGGCGCCGAACGCCACGAACGGCAAGGCGTCACCAACGGCAAGGCGTCACCAACGGCGGGCACTCGTCCAGGTAACCGGACGGGCCTGGGTGGCGGCATCGCGCCGAGGACGGCTTTCCCGGGATCGAAGGTTGAGCGCCGGAATCAACCCTTTGGCCGATGCCGGCCGCGGCACCGTACCTAGGCTGGAACGATCGTGAACGTGACAGCGCGTACCCCCGTCACACCTGTTCTGACCTGGTGCCTGCACCTACTCCTCGCCGGCCTGCTGGGCCTGGCCGCGCTCCGCGCCGGGCTCGGTCACGCCCCCGATGCCGGCACGGTCGTCGCCCTCTGCGTCGTGATGGCCGTGCTGTACGCGGCAGGCCCGCTGCTTCCCCCGGTCGGCCGCTCGGACGCCGCCACGGTCACCTGGCTGGCCGGCCTCGCTGTGGTGTGGCTGTTCCTGCTGGCCGTGACCGCGGACGCGGTGTGGCTCGCGTTCCCGCTCTTCCTGCTGCAACTGCACCTGCTGCCGGGGCGTACCGGCCTGGTCGCGGTGGTCGCAACCTGTTTCGCCGCGATCGCCGGTTTCGCCTCGCACCAGCCCCGGTTCACCATCGCCTCCGCGATCGGGCCCGCCCTGGGCGCGGCGGTGGCGACGGCCGTGGTCTGGGGCTACCGGGCCCTGCACCAGCAGAGCGAGGAGCGCCAGCAGTTGATCGAGCAGCTCACCGCGACCCGGGCCGACCTGGCCACCGCCCAGCACGCCGCCGGGGTCACCGCCGAACGGGAACGGCTTGCCCGCGAGATCCACGACACCCTCGCCCAGGGGCTTTCCAGCATCCAGCTCCTGCTCACCGCCGCCGTACGCGCCCTGCCGCCGGATGCCGGAGTCGCCGCGCGGCACGTGGAGCAGGCCCGCCAGGCCGCCGCCGACGATCTCGCCGAAGCACGCCGTTTCGTCGCCGCTCTGAGCCCGCCCGCCCTCGACGGCACCACCCTGGGCGGTGCGCTGGAACGGCTGTGCGCCACCGTCGCCGCCCGGCACCGGATCGCCGCACGGTTCCATACAACCGGGCAACCGGCGCCGATGCCGACCGCGCACGAGGTCGCGCTGCTGCGTATCGCCCAGTCCGCGCTCACCAACAGCGTGCGGCATGCCCACGCGCGCACGGTCGACCTGACCCTCAGTTACCTGGGCGATGAGGTCGCGCTCGACATCGTCGACGACGGGACCGGCTTCGACCCCGACACCGTGCCGCCGTCGGATCCGGCGACGGGGGGATTCGGTCTCGCCGCGATCCGGGCGCGTACCCGCGCTCTCGGCGGGACCTTCACCGTCGAATCCGGACCTGGTAACGGCACCGCGCTCGCCGTACAGCTCCCGCTCATCTCCACGGAGGGCACCGCACCGGAAACCCACCACGGGGCGCACCCGTGACCGGCCGACCCGTCCGGCTGCTGCTCGCCGACGACCACCCGGTGGTACGGGCGGGCCTGCGCGCCGTACTGCAGACCGAACCCGATGTCGAGGTCGTTGCCGAGGCGGCCACCGCGGAGGAGGCCGTCAGGC
>JBOGDK010000244.1:0-7226 GCA_050701795.1 Micromonosporaceae bacterium | reverse complement strand
GGTACGTCGAGATCCCCGTGACGGGGGTGCGGAGCGGACCTGCATTGTGGTGCCATAAGCACCGTTGTGTCACTACCTGGCCGATTCTGGCGGTGATTTGCCCTAACCGTCCACGCGTGAGGGAATTACGACCGTACGACTGCCTCGCCGCTGGTGCGTACCCGAACACTTCGTGTTCATGGGACACATCTGCGTGGCTCGGCTAACGGGCGGTGGACGCGTAGACTGGCACTCCAGCCTGTAGAGTGCCAGGACCTTTGGGGAGGTGGCGAGGTGGCCCTTGACGACCGCAAGCTAGACGTGCTGCGTGCCATCGTCGAGGACTACGTCGCTACCCACGAGCCTGTGGGCAGCAAGTCTCTCGTGGAGCGGCACCACCTGCATGTCTCCCCGGCGACCGTGCGCAACGACATGGCGTTCCTCGAGGACGAGGGCTACATCACGCAACCGCACACCAGTGCCGGGCGGGTGCCGACCGACAAGGGCTACCGGTTATTCGTCGACCGACTGGGCCGGATCAAGCCGCTGTCCACCGCGGAGCGGCGAGCCATCCAGCGGTTTCTGGAAGGCGCCGTTGATCTCGATGACGTGGTGCACCGTACGGTCCGGCTGCTGGCCCAGCTCACCCGGCAGGTCGCCGTGGTGCAGTACCCGAGCCTGTCCCGCAGCGAGGTCCGCCACCTCGAGTTGGTGCCGCTGCACGACACCCGGCTGATGCTGGTGATGATCACCGACACCGGGCGGGTCGAGCAGCGGGTGGTGGAGTTGCCGAAGGCGGTCTCCGAGGACGACGTACTGAAGTTGCGGCATTCGATCAACGACAAGCTGGTCGGATGCCAGCTCACCGACACCCCAGCGGCGATCGAGCACCTGCTCGACGAGGTGCAACTCGAGCTGCGGCCCACGATGAGCACCCTGTCCAGCGTGCTGCTCGAGACGGTCGTGGAGCGGCCCGAGGAACGTGTGGCATTCGCTGGCACGGCCAACCTCACTCACAGCGCGTTGGATCTGTCGGGGACGATGCGTAGCATCCTCGAAGCACTCGAGGAGGAGGTCGTACTCCTTAAGCTGGTAGGGGAGGCCGACTCGCCCAGCACGCTTCGGGTGCGGATCGGCGACGAGAACGAGTTCGAGAACCTGCGTGCCACCTCGGTGGTGAGCGCCGGTTACGGACCGGGTGTGACGGTCGTGGGCGGGCTTGGCGTCCTCGGCCCGACCCGGATGGACTACCCGGGAGCGATCGCCGCGGTACGGGCGGTCGCACGGTACGTCGGCGACGTACTGGCCCAGAGCTGAGCTGGCACCACTGATTGACGACACCATCGACCGGGACATCGAGACCAAGAGGACATGCGAGCAAACGTGGCAAAGGACTACTACGCCATCCTCGGCGTACCCCGCGACGCCTCCGCGGAGGACATCAAGCGGGCGTACCGCCGACTCGCCCGCAAATATCACCCGGACGTCAATGGCGACTCCGAGGCACACGACCGGTTCCAGGACATCAACGCGGCCTATGAAGTCCTCTCAGATCCGGCGAAGCGGGAGATTGTCGACCTCGGCGGGGATCCATTGGGCCCCGGCAACGCGGCCGGCGCAGGCGCGGGCCCGTTCGCGGGATTCCAGGACATCATGGACGCGTTCTTCGGGGGCGCCACCTCAAGCGCCCGGGGGCCGCGACCGCGGACCCGTCCCGGCGCGGACGCGATCATCCGACTGGATCTGGATCTGGAGGAGACGGCGTTCGGCGTGGAGACCCCGCTGACCGTCGACACCGCGACCCGCTGCTCCACCTGTGACGGCGCCGGCACCGCCGCCGGCACCCACCCGAGCACGTGCGACACGTGCAACGGCCGCGGTGAGGTGCAGTCGGTGCAGCGCACCCTGCTCGGCCAGGTGGTCACCAGCCGGCCCTGCGCCGCCTGCCAGGGGTACGGCACCGTCATCGAGCACGCCTGCCCGAAGTGCGCCGGTGACGGGCGGGTGCGCTCCCGCCGCACCATCACGGTGAAGATCCCCGCGGGAGTGGAAGACGGGATGCGGATCCGGCTCGCCGGACAGGGCGAGGTCGGCCCGGGTGGCGGCCCCGCCGGTGACCTGTACGTCGAGATCCACGAACGCCCGCACGACGTGTTCAGCCGCAAGGGCGACGACCTGCACTGCCGGGTCGTGCTGCCGATGGTGGCCGCCGCGCTGGGCACGAAGATGACGATCAAGACGCTGGACGGCGAGGAGAGCGCCGACGTCCGCCCCGGCACCCAGCCCGGCTCCACGCTGCGGATCCGGGGTCGCGGCGTACCGAGGTTGCGTGGCAACGGCCGGGGTGACCTGTACGTGCACCTCGACATCCGTACTCCCACGAAGCTGGACGCCGAACAGGAGCGACTGCTCCGCGAGCTGAGCCGCATGCGTGGCGAGGAGGTGATCGAGCCTGCCCGTCACCCGGGTGGGTTCTTCGCCCGAATGCGGGACGCCTTCAACGGCCACGCGTAGCCGTCAGTGAGCTTGCCGCTGTTCCTGGTCGACCCGCTGCCCGACGGGGACCGGTACCGGCTGGACGGACCGGAGGGCCACCACGCGGCGACCGTACAGCGGCTGCGGGTGGGGGAGGAGTTGCTGCTCGGCGACGGCGTGGGTGGCCTCGCGGTGTGCCGGGTCGCCACCGTCGGCAAGGGGACACTCGATCTCGACGTGGCGGAGCGCCGTCGCGAGCCGGAGCCGGCGCCGAAGATCACGGTGGTGCAGGGTATCGCCAAGGGTGAACGTGGTGAGCTTGCCGTACAGGCGATGACCGAGGTCGGGGTGGACACGGTGGTGCCGTGGTCGGCTGCCCGTTCCGTGGTGCGGTGGCGGGCCGAGCGGGGGGAGAAGGCCCTGGGTCGGTGGCGAGCGGTCGCTCGGGAGGCCGGCAAGCAGGCCCGCCGGGCGTGGCAGCCGGTGGTGACCGGGCCGATGAGTACCACCGGGGTCGCCGAACTGATCAGCGGAGCGGACGCGGGGTACGTGCTGCACGAGGAGGCGATACGGCCGCTGGCCACCGTCGATCCCCCCACTGACGGGCGGATCGTGCTGGTGGTGGGGCCCGAAGGCGGGATCGCGCCGGAAGAGGTGGCCCCCTTCGAAACCGCCGGCGCCGTGCCGGTACGCCTGGGCGCCGCCGTGCTCCGTACGTCCACCGCTGGGGTCGCCGCCCTGGCCGTGGTGAATGCCCGTACCGGCCGGTGGGGCTGATCACGGGGCGCGGGGTCCCGCGGATTCGGTGCCGGATCGATGAGCGTTACAGGATCCAATCACAAACTTTGGTGCATTTTGTCTCGCGAAGGGGCTCTGCCCTTGGGGGGAGGATGTGGCATTCTGCCACTTGTTGTCTAAGCCCCCGACGATTTCGGAGCAACCTGTGGGTATCGGCGCGAGCATCTTCATGATCTGTCTCGGCGCGATCGTGACTTTCGGACTGCGTGGGTATGTGCCATTCCTGGACTGGTTGGACCTGGACGTGGTCGGCTGGGTCATGATGGTCGGCGGCGTGATCGGCCTGATCACCACCCTCGTCTTCCTCGCCAACAACCGTCGCCAGACGAACACCCACGTCATCGAACGGCACCACCCCGGCGGCCCCCCGCAGTACTGAGACCCGCCACGGCCTGGTCGGGGGATCCTGGCCGTTGCGCTGAAACCCGGAACGGCCACCAGATTCGCGGCACCGAGATGGACCCGGCCGCTAGTTCGCGGCACTGGGATGGACCCGGCCGCTAGTTCGTGGGCCGGTCCTTCAAGCGTGCGATGATCGGTGCCGCGTGCTCGAGTGCGGCACCGCGGACGACGTACCGGCTGATGCCCCATCGCCGCTCGTGCCGGGTGATCGCGGAGACGATCTCTTCCTCCGTGCCGGCGAGTACGTACGGCGTGGCGAGCAGCTCGTCCACGCTGAGGCCGGAGTGTGCCGCGATGTTCGCCACCGCCGCGGCGGCGTCGTCGGTCACCGCGAAGGTCTGCACCAGCGCCTCCAGTCGCGGGGGTGTGTCGCGTCCGGCGGCGCCCCGCGCGACCCGCGACAGTTGCGCGTCGATCTGGTCGGCGCGCCAGCGGACATCGTGGGTGTGCCCGTCGGCGTGGGTACGCCCCAGGCCGCTCAACCCGACGATGTCGGCATGAGCTCCGGCCCATCGCAGCAGATGTGTGTTCGACGTGCCGACGGTCAGCGGGATCGGCTGCTGCACCGGGCGCGGCTCGGTGAGCAAGGCGTCTCGGACGGTCAACGCAGGTGAGTCGACGGTGACACTCTCGCCGCCAAGGAGCGCTTGAACCGCCACCGCCACAGCGATACAGCGGCGGACCCGGCCTGCCACATCGGGTCGCTCCCGCCCGACCGCCCGCCATTCAGCTGGGGTGTGTCCCGCGCCGAGGCCGAGTCTGGCGCGTCCCCCGGAGATGACGTCGAGGGTGGCGACGTCGGCGGCGAGCGGCATCGGCTCCCGTACGCCGGTGTTGGACACGTACGGCCCCAGCCGGATCGTGGAGGTGACAGCCGCCGCGGCGGCGAGCGCGACGAACGGGGACGCCGCCACCCCCGGATGGTCGGGTACCAGCAGCGAGTCGAAGCCGGCCGCCTCGCACCGGCGTGCCAGGTCGAGCCACCGCTGGGCATCGGAAGGTTCCGCCTGGAGCGAGAAGAGCGTCACGTACCCAGGATGTGGTGTCGCCCTGCGATGGAGAACCCAGCGCCACCGGTTCAGCTGACGGCGAACGGCGGCGGTCCCCCGGGGAGTGTGTACGCGGGGCGGGCGGCCGGATGGCAGCACCCGCCCCGCGTCGCTTCTGTTGTCCCGCGCCGCACGTCGACCCAGGAGACGGAGCCGTGTCCTGCCGCCCAGGATCGACAGGACACGGCGCCTAGGCCAGCTTCAGCGAGAGCACGTCGATTCCCGCGAGGTGGCCCGTCGACGCGGCGTTCTTCCCGGTCACCGTGATGGTGAGCCGGTGAGTGCCGGCGGAGAGTTTCACCGTCCCCATGTCCACCGGGTCGGTCTTGACGACGCCGTCGGCGTGGTAGCCGTCGAACTCGCCGCCCACGTCGGTGCCGTCCACGGCCAACTGCACGGTGCCGTAGTCGCCGGCCTTGGTGAACACCGTGGACAGCGCGTACTCGCCAGTTGTCGATACGTCGAATTCCACGGTGGCGGTGTCACCCGCCTCGTCGGACCGGAACCACAACTGGGAGCCACCGGACCAGCTCACCCCGCAGCAGTTGCCCTGTGGGGCGATCGGGGCGGTGTGGGAGATGACGGTGGTGTCCTCGGCCTCCACCCGTAGCGTGCTGCCGGAGGTCGCCTCGGCCGGTGCGGAACGCTTGCCTTCCGTACCGCTGAGATCCACCGCGGACACCCGGTACGTCCAGCTCTCCCGGAGTCCGAGCCCGCGGTGGACGAAACCGGGGTGCGGCGTGTTGCCGAGCAGCTTCTCCGAGCCGCCGGCCTTCGCTCCGTACACCCGGTACTCGGCGACGCCCGTGTCGTCGTACGACGGCGACCAGGTCAGGGTGATCGAGTTGTCCTCGCCGCCCTTGGCCGTCAGCCCGGTCACCTCGGCCGGCGGCCCGCCGTCGGCGTGCGGCGCGACGAGGGACTCGACCGCGTACGACGCCGCGCTCCACGCGGGGCCGGACGGGGTCAGCGTCACCGTGATCGTGGACTTGTCCGCGGTGAGCGCGGCGGGCAGTTGGTGGTTGTCGTCCAGCCAGCGCTGGTCGGAGTTGCCGAGCGGCTGCAGCCAGGTGCCGGCGTCCTGGCCGTCCACGGTCACCTTCGCCGACTGCCCGCTCCCCTTCTGATCGCCGGTACGCCGTAGCGTCACCCCCCGGTTCTCCGGGTCGACCTTGACGGTGAACCGGATCTGGCCGGTGGCGTTGCGTACCGTGTCGGAGACCGGGACGGTGTCGTGGTCGCCCTCGTACACCGAGGTCAGGTCGGCCCCGGTGGCGCCGGAATCGGTGTAGTCGTGCGCCGTCCGGCTGTCGGGGTCGGCCACGTCGATCGCGTCGGTGTGCCGCGCGGTGTACGTGTCCTGTGCGTACGTGAAGGCGGTCGACCCGTAGAGCCCCGGCTCGTCGGACTGCGGCCCGTGCTCGATCCCGAACCGCAGCTGGCTGTGGTACGGCACCGCGTCGGTGATGTGCAGCCGGAACGCGGAGTCGCATTCGTACCGGCAGCCGAGGGCGCGTACCTCGTGCCCGGTGTTGCCGTGGAACGGGGTGGAGTACGTGCCGCGGTTGAAGTACCAGCCGGACTCGTAGTAGTCCTCGGCGCCGGTGCCGTAGATCGCGGGGGTGCGTTCCCCGTCCGCGTACACCCGCTCGTCGCCTTCCAGGTAGTTGCGGGTGTTGCCGGATTCGATGTGGCCACGCATGGTGTGCGAGACCCCGACGAACTTCCCGTGTCCGGTGAGGTCGGCGAAGATCCAGTCTTCACCCCGCTTCACCTCGTCCTTGCGGGAGATCGCGGTGAAGTAACCGGCCGCGCCGGAGGCCAGGTCCCCGGCCACGGACGCGTCGCCGGCGGAGGTCACCTCGGCGGTACCGCCGGTCAGTTTGTGGCCGGACCTGTTGACCAGGGTGACAGTCGCGCCGCTCTTGTACGGCATCGGCCACCACGAGGAGTACCAGCCGTCCGGGTCCATCCCGAAGAACAGCGACTTCGCGTCGTACTCCCCGAGTCCTGAACCGAAGAACTCGCCGAGCGGTGCGTCGACCCGCTTCTTGCCGTCGACGGTCACCTGCACCCGTACCCCGGCGAGGATCTCGTCGGAGTCCTTCACCTTCGCGTCGTCCTCGGGGGACGGTGGGTACGTGCCGCCGTGCGAACCCTGCCATTTCTGGCCGGTGATGGCGTACGCGTGTGCCTTCTCGTCGTCGGGGTGCTCGGGTCCGACGTCGACGGTGTCGGTGCGCTTCGATTCGCCATTGACCACCGAGTCGGCGTGGTAGACGAACTCGTTGAAGTCCAGGTCGGAGGAGACGAAGACGTTCTTGATGGTGATGGCGGACTTGCCGGAGGTGGCGCTCGCCGGCAGCTCAACCGTCTGGTTCGCCCAGTGCCCGGTGGGCGCGATCGGCTTCCACTCGCCGACCTCGGTGCCGTCGACGAGCACCTTGGCGCGTTGGTTGCCGATGCTCGCGTCCAACCGCCGGGTCAGTTTCACGCCGTCGTTGTCAGGGTCGATCTTCATGG
>JBOGDK010000243.1:0-7233 GCA_050701795.1 Micromonosporaceae bacterium | reverse complement strand
TCAAGCAGGCGCTGGGGAACCTCAAAGGACCCGCTGACCTGCCGGAACGGGTCGTCGGCGCGGGCTTCCAGTTGCTGGCGATCACGCCTGAGCACGCGATCGCGGCGGCTCGTCTGCCGACGTTCCACCGCGATCCGTTCGACCGGATGTTGATCGCTCAGGCCCGGCACGAACGACTGACCCTGGTCACCAGAGATGCCGACATCCACCGGTACGACGTCGACCTCATGCGCGTGTAGCGCGCTGCGCGTGGGCCAGCCGCTCAAGGGCCGTGGCACGCCGGGACAGCCGCGCCGCCATCCGGGTGAGGTAGCCGGCGAACCGGGTGCGGCGTTGCGCCCGGCGGTACGTACGGCCGGCCAGCGCGAGGTGGCTGGCCAACCGTTCCCGTTCGGCCGCCGTGGCGAGGTTCATCGGAGACGACCCGACGAACCCGGCGACGAAGGTGTCGGCCACTCGTTCGGCGTGGTTCTGGCGGTGCGCGGTCAGGGTGTCGTCGCTGGTCGGAAGCATTCTGGTCTCCTTGCTGGGCAGGGTCGGGCGAGCAGCGGCGGTGCTCAGGTGGCGCGGAGGATCGTGACCGAGCCGCTCACGGTGCGGGCGGCGAGACTCAGGTGCCGCTCGGCATCGCCGGGTGCGTCGGTCGGCTCCAGGTGGGAGTGCACCCGGCCGCTCACCGAGGAGCAGTCGAGCCTGGCGGCGGTGCCTGCGGGGACGCCGACCGTGACGTCGCCGGAGGCCGTGGTGGCGGCCAGGTCGCCGCTGTCGGCCCGCCGTACGGAGATGTCTCCGGACGCGGTCTTGGCGCCGATCCGGCCCCGGGTCGTACCCAGTTCGACGTCTCCGGAGCCTGTCGACAGCCGGGCGTCGCCAGCCAGGTCGCCGACCTGGATGTCGCCGGACGCTGTCTGTAGCTGCAGGTCACCGCTGGACTTGTCGATCGTGATGTCGCCGGAGCCGGTCTTCACGGAGGCGGCCGCCACCTCGCGGAGTTGGGCGTCGCCGCTGCCGGTGCGGACCCGTACGTCACCGCACGCCTCCACCGTCACGTCACCGGACCCGGTGCCGTAGTCGAGCGCCTGGATACTCCCGGCGACCTGGAGATCCGCCGAACCGGTGTCGCACTCGAGGCTGCTGCCGCGGGGGACGGTGACCTTCACCAGGACCGCCGGTGAGCGCCGGAATCCTCCGAATCCGTGCCCCCGGGGGACCTCGATCCGCAACGCGTTGCCACGTAGGTCGACCTGGGACTTCTCGATCAGGTCCAGTGCGGCGCGGTCGCCCGCCTCGGCCGGTGTCAGGTCGACGACCGCCTCGGTGACGTCGGACGCCGTGACGTCGACCGTGCCTGCGTCGAGGCGTACGGACACCGCCAATGCGCCGGCGGCGGGGAAGCTACGCGGGTACTGGGTGGTGAGTGATGCCATCGCTGGTCTCCTTCTGATTCGTGGTTCGTGGGGTGGTGGACAGGGGCGGGACCTGTCGGTCGCGTCAGCGGACCCAGCCGGAGAGGTGTCGGCCGACGCGTACGGACGCGGTGCCGGGCGGCGGGCCGTCGAGTGTCTGAGCGACCGCGCGTACCAGCCACGCGTTCACGGACAGGCCCTCGGCGACGGCGGCCTTCTCGACCCGGGTCTTGAGCGAGTCGGGAAGTCGCAACGAGATCCGGGAGGTGCCCTCGTCGGGCTCCGGTGGCGGCGTCGGCCGGGGCGGCGGGGTGCCCGCTTCCCCGGATTCGGTCACCACGAAGTCGGCGTCACGACCGCGTAGCCGTACCTCGACCAGGGCGGTGCTCAGCTGCGCCGACACTTCGTCGGCGGCGGTGCCGAGGGCCTCCAGCAGAGCGAGCCGAAGCGACGGCTCGATCGCGTACGAGAGTCGCTCGGCCGCCTCCCGGACCTCGGTGGAGGCGGCGTCACCAGCGGCGGCGAGGTCTTTGCGAAGCGATTCGACGTACGGTGTCAACTCCATGACGTCACTATGGCACCATAGTGACGTCGCGTCAAGTCAGTACGGCGCCAAATGTGATGTCGCGATGGCGTCGACATCCTGGCGGCCGTTCCGGGGCTGTCGCGGCAGACAGCGCCTCCAAGGGCGGGACATGCCTTAATGTGCTCACCATGGGGCGACTCGTGGTGGCGACTGCGGTCGCTTTGATCGCGGGTCTGACGGTGCCTCCGAGCCTTGGCCCCACGGTGGGCCGGGCGGTGGCTTCCCCAGTCGGGGTGTGTGCCACCGCGAAGGCCACGGTGTCGCGGACGCCTCCACCTCCGCCGCCCACGCCGTCGCACGATCCGGAGTGGCAGGCGATCGGCGGTAGGGCCCTCGCCACCGACGGCATGGCGCTCCCCAAAGGCGCCACCCCGGCGCCGAAGGGGCTGACGGCTCGCTCCTGGCTGGTGGCCGACCTGGACAGCGGCGCCGTGCTCGGCGGCTGCGGCCCGCACGCGTACGGCGCCCCCGCCAGCGTCCAGAAGCTGCTGCTCGTCGCCACCGTGCTCGGCACCCTCGACCCTGACCAGGTGGTACGGGTCACCCGCGGCGACCTGCAGTTCGAGCCGGGCAGCTCCGCCGTCGGGCTGGTGCCGAACGGCCGGTACTCGGTGGAGACCCTGTGGCTGGGCCTGCTGCTGGTCTCAGGCAACGACGCCGCGAACGTACTGGCGCGGCTGGGTGGTGGCCAGGACGGTGTCGCGGGCACGATGCGGGCGATGAACGCCAAGGCGGAGCATCTGGGGGCGTACCAGACGCACGCGGCGACGCCCTCGGGACTGGACGGCCCTGGGCAGCTGACCAGCGCGTACGACCTGGCCTTGATCGCTCGCGCCTGCTTCGCCCGGGAGGACTTCAGCCGGTACGCCGCCACCGAGCGAGCCAAGATCCCCGCCCAGCCCAAGCGCAAAGGGCAGCGGAAGTACTCCGGGTACCAGATCCAGAACGACAACCAGCTGCTGTTCAACTACCGGGGCGCGATCGGTGGCAAGACCGGCTTCACCGACCTGGCGCGGCACACGTACGTCGGCGCCGCGGAGCGGGACGGCCGACGGTTGGTGGTCACCGTGCTCGGGGCGGAACGCCAGCCACTGCCGGGCTGGGAGCAGGGGGCGAAGCTGCTCGACTGGGGTTTCCGGCAGCCCCGCGACCCGTCCGTCGGGCGGCTGGTGGAGCCTGGCGAGACTTCCCGCGTGGCGACCTCGCCGACTCCGCGCGGTGGTGGCAAGCGTCAGGCTGGGGCCGGGACCGACTCTGGTGGCATCCCGTGGTGGCTCGTGCTCGTGGCGCTGGTCTCGGTGATCCTCGTCGTCTGCGCCGGCCTGGTGATGGTGTCCCGGCGGCGCCGCGTCCGGCGCGGCGGGTAGCCGCGCCGCGTACCAGCGGACCGGCGGTGACGTGCCGTCCGTGACGGGTAGCGGCGCGTGCCAGCTGACAGCCCCTCGCGGAACGGGGCCGCAACCGGGCAGGATGGGGGGATGAGCGACGCGGCGGGTGCGGGCAGGTCGAGCGGCGGGCTGCCGGGGCTGGGGCTGGCCAAGGGGCTCGCGGTCACTCTCCGGACGATGACCCGCCGGGCCGGTACCCGGCAGTATCCGGATGTCGAGCCGGAGCTGCCGCCGCGTTCCCGTGGCGTGATCGCGCTCCTGGAAGAGAACTGCACGGTCTGCATGCTGTGTGCCCGGGAGTGCCCCGACTGGTGCATCTACATCGACTCGCACAAGGAGGAGTTCACACCTCCAGGCGCGGCGCGGCCCCGGCAGAAGAATGTCCTGGACCGGTTCGCGATCGACTTCTCGCTCTGTATGTACTGCGGGATCTGCATCGAGGTGTGCCCGTTCGACGCGCTGTTCTGGTCGCCGGAGTTCGAGTACGCCGAGCACGACATCCGTAACCTGCTGCACGAGAAGGACCGGCTCGCCGACTGGATGCCGACCGTACCGGCGCCCCCGGCGCACGACCCGAACGGCGAACCGGCCAAGGAGGTCGCCGCCGCGGTCAAGGTCGCCGAACGTACCGCCGCCGAGTCCGCCAGCGCTGAAGCCACCGGAACCCGGGCGTCCGGGGTTCCGGCGACCGGGGACGACCCGCCCGATCAGGGGTGAACCGGGTCAGGTCACGGCTTCGCTGGGCGACAGATGCCCCGTGACAGCGGTCCGCAGTGCGGCCTGGACCGTCGCCACGTCGCCGTTCGCGTCGACCACGGTGAACTGCTCCGCTTCCGGCAACGATCGGTAGCTGGCGTCGAGAGCCGTCAGGTACCCGAGGGTTTCGCTGTCGGTGCCCCGCTTTTCGATCCGCGCCTTGGCCCGCGGCGGTTCCACGGCCAGGAAACACACCATGTCAGGGGTGGGAAAGACCGCGTTGAGGGTACGGGCGACCCGCTCGCCACGGTCCTCCCGTGCCCGGATCACGGCGTACTCGCACAGGGTGTAGCGGTCCATCACCGCGACTCTGCGGGTCAGCTGCGAGTGCGCCAGTGACCGGGCGATCATCAGCCACCGCACCAGCACTTCGACGGTGAGGAAGCCGTACCTGCCGAGCAGACTGATCGCGTCCGGGCGTCCCAGGCCGCGGGCGATCCGGTCCAACCGGAGCCGGCCACCAGGGTTCTTCGCGAAGTGGGAACGTACCCCGGTGTTGTCCAGCCACTCGGCGAGTTGTCTGGCCTGGGTGCTCTTGCCGGCGCCGTCGATACCGACCAGCGCGATGATGAGGGGGCGTGGCATCGCGCCAACCGTATCCCGAACCGGTTATGCCGTGGTCGCCGCGGCACCGGAAGGCCGACCGACTCCCACGCTCCGAAAGGGGCTGAATCACCCACGGGTCACCAGGCGCCGGGCTCTTTCCACCTGTTGTTCTTGACACCGCCTTCTCCCGGGAATGGCTCAGCGCTGTGGTCGACGGCGCCGAGCTGCGGCCCTTTCGCGGCCGCTTTGCTGATTTCCAAGGTTGCCCGTGCCTCGTTGTTGGCCGCGCGCCAGCTCTGCAGCATCACGTCCGCCAGCCCGGTGACGGCCTTGGCGAGCGCCTTGAGCGGGTCGTCGAGACTGTCGGTCAGGTCGCTTGCCGCGTCCTTCGCCGCCTCCAAGGTGTCGATGATGCCGTTGATCTTCTCGTACCCGACGTTGGCGTACGCGACCATCAGGTTGTCGAGGGTCTTGGCCGCCTTCTTGCCTTCCTTGTGGAACCAGCTCGCCTCGGCGGCGATGGTTCTGTAGTACTTCGCGCAGTTGTTCGCGTGGATCTCGTACGCGGCCGCGCCGTCGCTGTCACTCCAGACCAATGTCAGGCTCGTGGTGTCGGACTCCATGTCCTCGGCCATCTCCTGATAGCCGTTCTTCGCTACGGCGATCAGCTCCGCGCGGTTTTCGATGATCCCCGGCACCGCGTCCAGCGCCTCGTCGAACATGTCGCTCGGCGGGTCGTCCGGGGGCATGCTGTGCACCCGGAGGAAGTTCTCGGCGTCCTTGATCACCTGGTAGTGCTCGTTGAGGAATCGGGCCATCGCACCCCGGCCCGGGGTGTTGCCGAGCGCCTGCCAACAGCGGTCCATGTCGGTGACGGTGCCGGGCTTGGAGATGGTGGGCGTGTTCCACCTGTGGTCGAGCTCCAGGTAGTGCAGCCGGCTGCCGATGTCACTCGGGTTGTTCGGATCCTCCGACGGCAGCCTGCCCTGGTAGCCGTCCTTCGGGTACGCCGGCGGCGGCACCGCGCCGCCCGGTCGCGCGGTCACCTCACCGGAACCCGGCATGAATGCCCTGAGCACACCGCTGTCCGACGCGACGTCGATGTCGTACGCCGCCGTGACGTCCGTGTCCTCGTAGCTTGCCGCGACCTGGAACAGGCTCGTGCCGGTCCGCTCCTGAACGTCCCGGGCGGTGGCCGCCTCGTCGCACCGGGCCTCCGCCGCACCGGTCCAGTCCGATGCCCAGCGGCGCGACCAGTCGAACGTTCCCCAGGCGAAGTCCGGCACGTCGGCGACCTTCCCCAGGAACCGCCTGATGGCTTCGCTGGTCAAGGCGTCCTCGTAGCGTTCCCTGGCGTTCTCGACGAGTCTTCGGGTCTCCACCTTCATCTGTTGTCCCCGCTTCCGTCTCGTACGCCCCGTCCCGGGACGCCTCGTCCAGTGGTGCTGCCGGTACGTCGCTCGCTGGCATCTGATGAGGTCGTTGCCGCTCATTCGGGATCGTCGTACGCTCCGCTGACCACGTCCGCGCCGAAGATGCTGCGGCGCAGGTCCCGGCATTCCCGCCGGTAGGAGCGGTACGCGTCGGTCAACGCCCGTTGCAACTCGCCCGCCAATTCGGGTTCGGAGAGCCGGGACAGCGCCCCGGGACGCAACGTGGTGCGGACAACGCCGGAAGCGCTGCGGTGCACAGTGACCCAGCGCCGGGGCGACGTCGCGGTGATCTCCACTGTGTCCAGAGCCTCGGAATACTGTTCGAGGGGTGACTGCACTGCAACGTCCTCCGTTCGGGCGGCACAGCTGTTCGGGCGGCACGGGTGATCGCTAGCGTTGCACTGTGGACAGCAACGCCTTGGTGACCGCGAGGGCGTCACGGGTGATCCGCTCCCGCAGTTCCGCGGGGCTCTCCTCGCCCCGGAAATCGACGCCGCGGACGACAACCATCGTGTCGCCGCTGACGACACCGATCGCGACCTGCCCGCCGTTGGAGGCCGGCAGATAGCAGGCGGTGGCCCACTGGAAACCGGAAACCGTGTACCACCCGCCGTCGCAGGCGTTCGAGACCTCGCCGTTGGCGGTCTCGCGCAGATACCGCTGCCGGGGTACGCCGGTGTAGGAGTCGGTGAAAATCCGGTTCGCGACCACGGTGAACCCGCCGGGCCCGCCGTCCGCGGCCTCGCCCCGCAATGTGCACAGCCGCCGTGACCGTGAGCCGTCGTCAACAGTGTCCTGCGACCTGCCGTCCTCGGTCTTCACATTCCGCAGCGCGGATTCGGGTACGGCCTTGGCCAGAGCGTCACAGTCCGGGAGGTCGTGGCGACTGGCTTGCGGGGAGGCCGTGTCCGGCGGTTTCCCGCCAGTGGGCTGCGCTGGGGTGCACCCGATGCCGAGTCCCACCGCGGCCAGGACACCGACGGTGGAAAGGACCCGTACGACCGGGCCGCGCATCCTCACTGCGCCTCGGTTAGCCCGGCAGCCTGCCGCCAGGCCGCGTACGCCCGTTGCCGGTACGCCATCATGACCAGCCGTACCGCGGTGTCGATCTGGTATTC
>JBOGDK010000242.1:0-7253 GCA_050701795.1 Micromonosporaceae bacterium | reverse complement strand
GCGGTCCGGGTCGGGCACCAGCTCGGCCAGGCCGGCGTCGACCTCCACCGCCGTCCGCTGCCTCTCCCGCCTACGCGCCATCTCAGCAACGTACCGTCTGGCGCCTGGGGGACGGCATGACCGCGTACCCGCCTGTCTCACCTGACCGGGGTAACGCACGTACCTGTGGGTATGGGGTGTGTGGTGGGAACCGCGCGCTGGGGCGGTGGCCACAGCCACCGCACGCCGCGGGCGACTGGCGGTACGGCGAAGGGTGTGACCGCGGTGGAGATCTGGGTCCTGGTCACGGTGATCGTGGTGGCGTTGGCGTTCGACTTCACCAACGGGTTCCACGACGCGGCGAACGCGATCGCCACCTCGATCGGCACCCGCGCTCTGACACCTCGGGCGGCGTTGGCGATGGCGGCGGTGATGAACCTGATCGGCGCCACCATCAGCACCGGTGTCGCGGAGACCGTAGGGGCCGGGATCATCGCCACACCCACGGGTGAGGGCGGCCTGGTGGTGGTGCTCGCCGCGGTGGTCGGCGCGATCGCGTGGAACCTTCTCACCTGGTAGGTCGGGCTCCCGTCGTCCTCGTCGCACGCGTTGATCGGCGGGCTCATCGGCGCCGCCGTGGCCGCGGCGTCCGCGGTGTTGTGGTCCGGGGTGATCGAGAAGGTGGTCCTGCCGATGATCCTCTCGCCGCTGCTGGGGATCACGGTGGCGTACCTGCTGCATGTGGCGCTGCTGTGGGCGTTCCGCAAGGCAGGTCCGGGCCGCGCCAATCGTGGCTTCCGGATCGCCCAGGGTTTCTCGGCGGCCGCCATGGCGCTGGGGCACGGGTTGCAGGACGCTCAGAAGACGATGGGCGTGATCGTGCTCGCGTTGGTCACCGCCGGGGCGCAGGACAGCGTCGACGTCCCGGGGTGGGTGATCGCCGCGGTCGCCCTCGCGATGGCCGCCGGGACGTACGCCGGTGGCTGGCGGATCATCCGCACCCTGTCCCGCCGGTTGGTCCACCTGGAGCCGCCGCAAGGCTTCGCCGCCGAGACCACCGCCGCCGCCATCCTCTACACCACCGCCGCCCTGGAGATGCCGATCTCCACCACCCACACCATCACCTCAGCCATCCTCGGAGCGGGTGCGACCCGTCGCCTGTCGGCGGTGAGGTGGGGCGTGGCCGGCAACATCGTGGTGGCCTGGGTGCTCACCATCCCGGGCGCGGGGATCGCGGCGGCAGCCACCTACCTGCTCGTGTTCCCGCTTCTCGGGGGGTGACCCGATGCCACACCACGACCCGACGCCGTCACACCTACCGGTTCTGGGGCGTCACGCACACCTGGACCAGTCCGACGGAGCGTGCCTGATGGAGTACGTCGCCGTACTGGCCGGAGAACCGTTCAGCGACGCTCCCGCGTGCACCCACCCCGTGCTGGCGACGATCGCGCGGTTGGTCAACGACGCGGCCGGTGACACCGACCGGCCACGCCTGGCCGTCCTCGCCCCCGACCTCGCCGGTGCCGGCACCGGCGACACGGACCTGGACCTGCTCGCCGATGCCAGTCTGGTCGCCGCCGCCGTGTACGCCGCTGCCGGGCACACTGCCGGGCACTCCCTCGTCGGGCACACTGCCGGGCATACCGCCGCTTGGCAGGACGGGCACCCGAGGCTGGTGCGGCTCGCGGGACGCGCGTACCGCCGGCACCTGCGGCTCGCACGGCGGCGGCCGGCGGGAGATCCGCTGACCCGGTGGTGGCGACGTCTGATCGCGGTCGGGTGGCGACGCGGGCCGGCGATGCACGCCCTCGCCACCGCGGTGAGCACCGTCTGGCGGCTGCCCGGGCCCGACCGTGACACCGCGCTGTACGCGATGCTCACCGCCGCGCTCGACACCTGGTACGACCACTGCGCCCCGCCGAAAGACGGACCAGGTTCACGCCAGGCCACCTCGTACGGTCGTCAGCCCCGCGGGGGCGCCGTTTCGGGCGAGGTCGAGCAGCGCGTCCACGTCGAGATGCTGCTCGACGGCGTCGGCGAGCCGATCGATCCGTTCCTGCCGCAGCTGACCGAACGACACGCTCCCGGTCCGGAACCGGGCGGCACCACGTAACCGGGCGACCTCGCCGAGCCACCCCCGTCGTACGGCGTCCCCTTCGAAGAGGCCGTGCCACAGGGTGCCGAATACGGTTCCTCGACGGGCGCCGCCTGGGAAGCGTTCAGCGCTGGCGTCAGTGACCTGCCCGTGGTGGATCTCGTACCCGGACACCGGCGCCCCGTACGCCTCTCCGGAGGTCAACTGGAGCACCTTGGCGCGGTCGAATCGGGTGTCCGCGTCGAGCAACCCGAGGCCGGCCGCCCGAGCACCTGACGGACCTTCGACACCGTCGGGGTCGCTGAGCGTACGACCGAGCATCTGGTAGCCGCCGCAGATGCCGAGCACCACTCCCCCCGCGGCGGCGTGGTCGGTGACCGCGTCGGCGAGACCCCGTGCCCGGAGCCATTCCAGGTCGGCGAGAGTCGCCCTGGTCCCCGGAAGCACCACGACGTCGGCGCCGGCGAGACCGCGCGGATCGTCCACGAAACGGACCGCCAGACCGGGCTCGACGGCGAGCGCGTCCAGGTCGGTGAAGTTGCTGATCCGGGGGAACCGCACCACCGCCACCCGCAGCGTGTCGGTGGTTCCGGGCGCCACCTGCCCGGCCGCGGGGCGCGCCCGCTCTTCCAGCGCCAGGGCGTCCTCCGCGTCGAGCCACAGGTCGTACAGCCACGGCAGTACGCCGTACACCGGGCGGCCGGTCATCCGTTCCAGCTCGGTGAGGCCCGGACGCAACAGCCCGACATCGCCGCGGAACTTGTTCACCACGAAACCGGCCACCAGAGCCTGATCGGCGGCGTCCAGCAGCGCCACCGTGCCGAAGAACGCGGCGAGTACGCCACCCCGGTCGATGTCCCCGACCACCACGGTGGGCAGGTCGGCGTGCCGCGCCAGCCCCATGTTGACGTAGTCGTTCGCCCGCAGGTTGATCTCCGCGGGGCTGCCCGCACCTTCACACACCACGATGTCGTACCGGCCGCGGAGGTCGTCGAGTGCCCGGTACGCCGCCCGCGCCAGCCCCCGCCGACCACTGCTGAACTCGCCCGCCTCCAGGCGTCCCGCCGGCTGCCCCATCACCACGACGTGGCTGGTGTGATCGCTGCCCGGCTTGAGCAGCACCGGATTCATCGCCGCCTCAGGTACGGCACACGCCGCCACCGCCTGCACCCACTGGGCGCGGCCGATCTCGGCACCGTCAGCCGTCACCATCGAGTTGTTCGACATGTTCTGCGCCTTGTACGGCGCCACCCGCAGACCCCGGCGCGCGAACGCCCGGCACAGCGCCGTGGTGACCACGGTCTTGCCCGCGTCGGAGGTGGCACCGGCGACCAACAGCCCGGCGCCGCTCACCCGTACCCCCGCGGGGTCTCCACCACCACCCCGGCACCTTAGCGATCGATCCAGCCGATAGGGACAGTGGACCCGCACCATGAGACACCTCGGCGGGTCCCATGGTCCGGGTCCAGTGTCCGGATCCTCCGATGCGCTTACGGCGGCATTTCCGGCCGCTGAACAGCACGTACCCCAGGCGCCCGGGTGCGGGACCCGTCCCGATTCCGGCCTTTACGGTGCGATCAGGTGAGAAGGGAGCCGAGGATGATTCGTACCCGCGTGAGGGGCCGGCGGAAGCGCGACGGCGTGATCGTGGCAGTGGTGGCGACGGTGATGGCGGGTGTGGTCATCGCCTCTGGCGTACTGGCACAGGCTTCGACCAGTGAGCCGGCCGCCCCGGACCCAGCGGCGTGTCTCGATGAGCAGGAGGCGGAGTTCCTGCGACTCATCAACGACTACCGACGCGAGAACGACGTGCCGGAACTGGCTGTCAGCAAGGCGCTGAATCAGGCGTCGTACCTGCACAGCAAGGACATGGCCGACAACGACTACGTCGATCACGACAGCGAAGACGGTCGTACCCCTGAAGATCGGATGGCCGAGCAGGGCTACGAGGACGACACCACGGGCGAGAACATCGCGGCAGGCCATCCGACCGCTGAAGAGGCGTTCGAGACCTGGCGTGACTCGTCGGAACACAACGAGGCCATGCTCGACGAGGAGTTCACGGCGATCGGCATCGGCTACGCCACGAACGACGACAGCGAGTACGGGGAGTACTGGACCACTGACTTCGGCGGCGAGGCTGGCGAGGCACCCGACTGCGGCGCCACCCCGGACCCGTCCGGTTCGGTAGCGCCGTCCGGTTCTGCTGCCCCACCGGGCACACCGTCGCCGAGCACCAGCGGATCGGCCGACCCCACCACGCCACCCGGTGACTGCCGGTACCCGGCGGACGTACTCGACCTGAAGAACTGGGAGATCACGCTGCCAGTGGGCGAGGACGATGACAATCCCAAGGACGTCTACCAGCCCGAGCTCGCGACGTTCGCCCTTGACCCGTGGTTCATCGTCACCGCGGGATGCGGGGGCGTACGGTTCCGCTCACCCGTCAACGGGGCTACCACGGAGAATTCCAAGAACCCCCGGTCCGAACTGCGGGAGATGAACGGCGAGGACGAGGCCGGCTGGTCGGCCGACGAAGGCACCCACGTCATGACCCTCACCGAGTCGTTCAACCACCTGCCGAACGACAAACCGCACCTGGTGGGAGCGCAGATCCACGGCGGGGACGACGACGTGATCGTGTTCCGGCTGGAGGGCAGCAGCCTCTGGCTCACCAACGGAGACGACACCCACCACAAACTCGTCACCGACGACTATCAGCTCGGTACGAAGTTCGAGGCGAAGTTCGTGGCCAGTGGTGGCGAAGTCAAGGCGTATTACAACGGAGAGCTGCAGACCACACTGGACGCGGACTTCTCCGAGGGGTACTTCAAGGCCGGCGCGTACACCCAGGCCAACTGCGAAAACTCCAACCCGTGCAACGCGGACAACTACGGCGAAACCACGATCTACGCCCTGTCCGTCGCACACTCCTGACCCCGTCTCGGCAGGCTCGCGTTTGGTAACGAAGTCGTTGTCACCGGACGGGCGGACACCGCGAAAGCGTTACCAAACGGAGCCAGCTCACCCAGCGGCGAGGAGCGCCCGTACGTCCTCCGCGCGTGCCGCGTCGACGGCCTGCCGGGCGAGTCTTGCCGCGGCGGCGGTGTCGACCTGACGTACCGCCTGCTTGACCATCGGGACCGCGGCGGGGGCGACGCTGAGTTCGCGTACCCCCAGGCCGACCAGGAACGGCACCGCGGCGTCGTCCGCGGCGACCTCGCCGCAGACTCCGACCTCGACCCGGCCGGCGGCGGCCCGGCAGGTCAGGTCGATCAGGCGTAGCACCGCGGGATCGAGCGGATCAGCCAGCCGGGCCACGGCGTCGTTGCCGCGTTCGGCGGCGAGGGTGTACTGGGTGAGGTCGTTGGTGCCGACGCTGAAGAAGTCGACGTACGGCACGAACGCCGCGGCCTTGAGTGCGGCCGCGGGCACCTCGACCATGATCCCGACCCGCAGCCCGGACGGTCGCGGACCGCCGATCGTGGCCAGAGCCTCGTCGAGTACGCCGCGCGCGGCGATCAACTCGTCGACGGTCGACACCATCGGGAACATCAGGCTCACCGGGGCGTCACGCGCCACCCGGCAGGCCGCGACCAGTTGATCCCGGAGCAACTCCCGGCGGGACAACGCCAACCGGATACCGCGCAGGCCGAGGAACGGGTTGGCCTCGGTGGCGGAGGGCAGGTACGGCAGCGGCTTGTCCCCGCCGACGTCGAACGTACGCAGGGTCAGCCGCCGGCCGCCGAGCGCGTCGGCCAGCGAACGATACGCCGCCTCCTGCTCGTCGATGTCCGGCGCCGTGGCGCGATCGAGGAACAGGAACTCGGTACGTACCAGACCGGCCGCGTCCGCGCCGGACGAGTGGGCCAGCGTGGCGTCGGCGAGCGACCCCACATTGGCGGCCACCTCGATCGACACCCCGTCCGCGGTACGTGCCGGGCCCCCCGCCGAGGCCCTGGCCGCCGCCTCGGCGCGGCTACGAGCCTCGGCGCGTTCGGAAAACCGGTCCCGGGTCCGGCGGTCGGGGTCGATCACCAGCTCGCCGGTCCCGCCGTCGAACGCGAGGATCGTACCGTCGGGTACCGACAGCACGTCCGGTCCGGCGGCGACGATCATCGGGATCCCCCGGGTACGCGCCAGGATCGCGCTGTGAGCTGTAGGGCTGCCGTACGCGAGCGCCACCCCCCGTACGGCCTCGGGGTCGAGGTTGGCGGATTCGGCGGGCGTCAGGTCGGCCGCGACCAGGACGCCGTCCCGGGAACCGGCGCTCGCGGGGACCCCGAGCAGGGTACGCAGCACCTGGTCAGCGACGCCACGGACGTCAGCCGCCCTGGCCCGCTGGTACGGGTCGGCGAGCCCCGCCATCCGGTCCTCGAGTTGTCGCAACACGTTCGCCCACGCCACCTCGGCTGCCTGACCAGCGTCGATGCCGCGACGGAGCTGGTCGACCAGGTCCGCGTCGTCGAGCAGCATCAGGTGCGCGTCGAAGATCGCCGCCTCCGACTCGCCGAGTTCGACCGCGGTACGGGCGCGCAGCCGTACGGTCTCCCGCCGTACCGTCTCGACCGCCTCCTGCAGCTGGGCCCACTCCGTCGCCGGGTCGCCCGGGGTCCTGTCGGGGACGTCCACATCACCGAGCACCGGATGCCTCGCCGGCCCCAGGGCGATGCCGGGAGCCGCGGGCAGGGGCGCCTGGCGACCCGCCCCGACGCCGCCCGGAGCACCGGGCGAGGCCGCTGCGCTCGGGGCCGCTGCGCCGGGCAGGGCCGCTGCGCTGGTCGAAGCCCCGACGCTGGGCGCTGGGGTGCCGGCGGCGGGCGGGGTCGGGACGACGGGCGCTGGGGTACCGGCGTCCGGTGCCTCGTCGAAGTGCCGGGACGCAAGGGCCAGGACATGCTCGATCGCCTCGCGAGCGTGACCGCCGCTGGCCGCGACCTCGATCCTGTGGCCACGCGAGGCGCCGAGTGTCGACACCCGGCTGAGGCTGTCAGCCGGTACCGGCGCCGTACCGGTGGTGAGGTTCCGGAGCGTCACCGCGGCATCGAGCCGCCGGATCGCGGCCACCAGCTTGGCAGCCGGCCGGGCGTGCAACCCGTGCTCGTTGTGGAGGACGAAGACGTCGGTGACCGCGGCCGCGGGTCCCGTTCCGGCATCTTCAGCCACCCCTGCCGCGGGC
>JBOGDK010000241.1:0-7368 GCA_050701795.1 Micromonosporaceae bacterium | reverse complement strand
ACTCGCTAGCCGCCCCGCCGCCGGAAACCCCCGCCGCGCGGCGTACCGCGAAACCGTTCCGGCTGCACAAGGTGCGCGGCGCTACCCGATAAAAGGGGGTACGGCGATCTGGCCGGACCCGATCGGGACCACTCCCCCGGCCACCGTGGTACGCACCACCCGGTCCTGCTGTGCCGTCACCGAACACTCCAAGGTGGACGGACGGCGCAACTCGGCCCCCTGTCGTACGGTGTACCGCGTCGTACCGGCGGGCACCAGCTCCGAGGCGGTCAGCCAGACCCCCAGTCCGAGTGCCGCCGACCCGGTGGCCGGGTCCTCGGTGATCCCGATCGCGTCGAAGAACACCCTGGCGTGGGCGGTACGACGCTCCGGATCCCAGCTGAAGACGCTCACCCCGGTGCCCCCCAGAGCACGTACCGCCGCCGGGCGCGGGACCGCCCGCGCCACCGCGTCCGGGGTCGCCGAGAGGTAGTGGAAGTTGATCCCGCACCCTGCGAGCCGGGGGGCGGGCCCGGCGTGGTCATCCGGGGCGAGCCCGAGCGCGGCGAGCAGTTCCGCCGGGTCGTACGGCTCCCCCACCTCGGGAGTGCCACCGGTCAGAGTGGCCCTGCCCTCGGCGACCATGACCGGCAGCATTCCGGCCCCGCA
Source organism: Micromonosporaceae bacterium (assembly GCA_050701795.1). GTDB lineage: Bacteria > Actinomycetota > Actinomycetes > Mycobacteriales > Micromonosporaceae > WHSM01. Next base: position 6,720 of record JBOGDK010000241.1, on the reverse strand, counting down.
CTCCTGCACCAGGTCACCGCGCTTCACGATCCCGAGCCGAGCCAGCGTCACCGCGGTCCCGACGCTGGGATGCCCGGCGAACGGCAACTCCGCGCCGGTCGTGAAGATCCTGATCCGGTAGTCCGCGCCGTCGGACGGCGGAAGCACGAACGTGGTCTCGGAGAGGTTGAACTCGCGGGCGATCGACTGCATCTGGGCACCGTCCAGGCCATCGGCGTCCAGCACCACGGCGAGTGGATTGCCGGTGTACGGACGATCGGTGAACACGTCGACAACCTCGTACCGCAGCATCGTCATGCGACGCACCCTACGTCGAGCGGTTGCCGGCCGGCGCCGAACACCGCGACTAGGCTGGCGACGTGAGCACCCCACGAATCCACTCGCCGCGCTCACGTTCGTACTCCGTGACGACGATGGACACACCACACCGCGGGAGCCCCGGATGACAACGGCGACCCGCGTCTACCTCGCGCGGCTCGCCGACATCGCCATCTACGACCCGAACGGTGACCAGGTGGGCCGGGTACGCGACGCCGTGACCCGGCCGCGGGGCGGCCAGTCGCCCCGGGTGATCGGGTTGGTGGCCGAGATCCAGGCCAGGCGGCGGATCTTCATCCCGGGCGGCCGGATCACCTCCATCGAGGCCGACGCGGTGGCGCTCTCCACCGGCACCCTGAACCTGCGACGGTTCTCCAGGCGCCCGGGCGAGATCCTGGTGCTGGAGGACCTGCTGGACCGGCGTGTCTCCATCACGCCTCCTGGGGACACCGACGCGGGACGCCGCGGCATCGTGGTGGACGTCGCGATGGAGCAGGAGCGCAACGGTGACTGGGTCCTCGCCCGGGTCGCGGTACGCGAACACACCGGCCGGCTCACCCGTCGCGGCCAGCTGCGGCAACTGGACTGGGGCGAGGTGTCCGGGCTGGTGGGCGTACCGCAGCAGCAGGGCACGGCGAACCTGCTGGCCGTACTGGACAAGATGCGCGCGGCGGACCTGGCGAACGTGCTGCAGGACCTGTCCGGACGGCGCCGGATGGAGGTCGCGGCCGCGCTGGAGGACGAGCGGCTGGCCGACGTACTGGAGGAGCTTCCCGAGGACGACCAGGTGGAGATCCTCGCCGCGCTGGACAAGGAACGGGCCGCGGACGTCCTGGAGGAGATGGACCCGGACGACGCCGCCGACCTGCTGGCCGAGTTGCCGGTGGCGCAGCGGGAAGAGCTGTTCGGACTGATGGAGCCCGAGGAGGCGACGCCGGTCCGGCAGTTGATGCACTACCGCCCCGGTACGTCCGGCGGCGTGATGACCTCCGAGCCGGTGATCGTCACTCCGGACACCACGATCGCGGAGGCGCTCGCGGCGATCCGGGAGCCGCAGTTGGCTCCGGCGATCGCCGCCCAGGTGTTCGTGTGCCGCCCGCCCACCGCCACCCCGACCGGGCGCTATCTCGGCATGGTGCACTTCCAGCGGCTGCTCCGGGAGCCACCGAGTGAGCTGGTCGGCGGTGTGCTGAGCAACGACATCGACCCGATTCCGCCCGACACCCCGCTGATCGAGATCACCCGGCTGATGGCGACGTACGACCTGATCGCGATGCCGGTGCTGGACCCGTCCGACCGGCTGATCGGCGCGGTGACGGTGGACGACGTACTCGACCATCTGCTGCCCTCGGACTGGCGGGACCGTGACCATGCGTGAGCCCGTCGATGTTTGAGACCAGGGGGCGATCGCCACGGCGGCGGCTCGACCTGCCTCGGGAGCCGTCGCGGTTCACCCTGCCGCGGTTCAGTTCCGACACCTTCGGCAGGTTCGCCGAAGGCTTCGCGCGGTTCATGGGTACGCCCCGGTTCCTGCTCTACATGACGTTGTTCGTGATCGTGTGGGTGGCCATCAACCTGGTGGGCCTGTACGGGCTGCAGTGGGACCCGTACCCGTTCATCCTGCTCAACCTGTTCTTCAGCACCCAGGCGTCGTACGCGGCCCCGCTGATCCTGCTGGCGCAGAACCGGCAGGCCGACCGGGACCGGCTCGCCATCGACGAGGATCGCCGGCGCGCGGCGATGCAGAAGGCTGACACTGAGTTCCTGGCCAGGGAGCTGGCGTCACTGCGACTCGCCCTGGGTGAGGTGGCCACGCGCGACTTCATCCGTTCCGAGTTGAGCCGGATTATCGCCGAACTCGACGAGCGATCCGCCGGGCCGGAGTCCGAGGACGCCGAGGTGGAGCCGGTCGGCACCGATCACCGACCCCGGGATCTGGACCGCAGGCGGGGCCGCCGGGAACGCCGCTAGCTGTCGGACGGCTGCCAACCGTCCGCGGTGAACGCCTCATCGCCGTTGTGGGATTCGGAGTTCAGCAGTACGCCGTCCGGGCCGGTCACCATGACGGCGTCGACGTACACCCCGCGACCCTGGGAGTTGCCGTCCGCCCGGTAGCTCCACCGCAGGTGGGTGGCGCCGTCCGGTACGTCGGTACGCGCGAACGCCCACCGCCGCCCCTGGTAGCCGTCGAACTCGCCGTCACTGGTCCACTGGTGACCCCTGGTGAGCAACGAGAAGGGCAGCAGCGCCCAGGTGTCACCGCTGTCGCTGGACACTTCGAGGCGACCGTGGTCGAACCCGGGCTCTGTGTCGTACCAGAGCGCGAAGGACAGCTCGGCGCGTTCCGAAGCCGCCGACAACGCGCCGGTCAGGGTGACCGTGGCACCGTCCCGCCAGTCCGCACGCCAGGCGGTACGCCCCGCGAGCGGCCGCACGGGCGTGGCGTACCCGAAGTCGCGGGTCATCGCCCGCCGGGACTGGTTGTTGCCGCCCCAACTACGACTCGGGTGTACCCGGTTCGACAGGAAGATCACGAAGGAATGCGCGATCGGGTCGATCGACAGGCAGGTGCCGGTGTAGCCGGTGTGGCCGAAGGCCACGGGCGACGCGAGTGGGCCCATGTACCAGTGCTTGTTCAACTCGAACCCGAGCCCGCGGTCGCTCTCCGGATACGCCTCCTCCAGGTACGCGTTGTAGTTGGCCAACGCGGCCCGGACGGTGTTCTCGGAGAGGATCCGGGCGTGGCCGTAGACGCCGCCGCCCAGCAGCATCTGGCAGAACACGGCGAGATCAGAGGCGGTGGAGAAGATCCCGGCGTGGCCGGCGACGCCGCCCAGCGACCAGGCGTTCTCGTCGTGCACCTCGCCCCGGATCATCGGCCGGCCGGCCCACGGCTGTTCTTCGGTCGCGGCGACCCGGTGGTGCAGCGACTCCGGCGGGTTGTACATGGTGTCGTTCATGCCGAGCGGCCCCGTGATCCGCTCGGCCACCAGAACGTCCAGCGTGGCGCCGGCCAGCCCTTCGGCGATCTTGCCCAGGGTGATCAGGCCGAGATCGGAGTAGATGTACTGGTTGCCGGGGCTGGCGCCGGGCTGCAGCGTCGATTCGTACACCCCCTTGATCCGCTCCTCGGGGGTGGGGAACTTGCTGTACAGCGCGATCCAGGGGCGCATCCCCGAGGTGTGGGTCAACAACTGCCGTACGGTGATCGCGTCCTTGCCGTTGGCCCCGAACTCGGGGATGTACGCGGTGACCTTCTCGTCCAGGTCGAGCTGGCCTTCGTCGACCAGCTGCAACGCGACGACCGTGGCGAACAGCTTCGACACCGATGCCATGTCGAAGATGGTGTCCTTGCGCATCTCGACCCACTGGTCGCGGGGCAGTTCGATGCCGACCACACTGCCGTTCTCCACGCGGATCCCGCTGTAGCGGTACGCGTGGCCGACCGCGGAGTGCTCTACGATCACCCCGTCCTTGGCGCCGAGTACGACCGCACCCGCGTACGACGGGTAGTTCGGGTGGTCCTCCGTCGGTTCCAGGTACGTCGTCATGTCGACCTTCATCCGGCCGATCTGCTCCGGCAGCAACCCGACCTGTTCCGCCGGACCGGCACGCAACGTACGGCGCTGGAAGGTGATGTCGTCGGGCGTCACCGTGGGCGGGCCACCCGATGGCTTCGGGTCGAGGACCGGCCCCGTACCGGGCCTTCCCCGGTTCGGACTGGCGTGGGCGGCCGACGGCACCATGATCGCGAGGGTACCCATGGTCCCGGCGAGCAGAAGTTCACGACGGGTCAGCATCTGTAGACACCCTTCCGTTCCGGTACGCGCGCTGAAGGAAACCTGCACCTCGACAGGAATCCTGCACCTCGACCGGGCGACAGGGAAGCCCTCCAGGCGAATCGGTACGCCGTGAGGGCCACACCACGGCGCGCTCCGGCAGCGCCGCGGGGACCCGGGACTAGCATTGGCGCATGGCATCCGACCAGATCAAGGCCGCAGTACACGAAGCCCTCGCGGGAGTTCAGGACCCGGAGATCCGGCGTCCGATCACCGACCTCGGGATGGTGCGCTCCGTGGACGTCGCACCGGACGGCGCCGTGACCGTCGGCCTGCTGCTCACCGTCGCCGGGTGCCCGATGCGGGACACGCTGCGCACCGACATTGAGGCCGCGGCCGGCGGGGTCTCCGGAGTGACCTCGGTCGACGTCGACTTCGGGGTGATGAGCGAGGAGCAGCGGCGCGAGCTGCAGCAACGGATCCGCGGCAACACCGGGCCGGAGCCGGTGATCCCGTTCGCCCAGCCCGGCTCGCGTACCCGGGTGTACGCCGTCGCCTCCGGCAAGGGCGGGGTCGGCAAGTCCAGCGTCACCGTCAACCTGGCCGCGGCACTCGCCGAGAAGGGCCTGGACGTCGGGGTGGTCGACGCCGACATCTACGGCCACTCGGTGCCCCGGATGCTGGGGGTGGACACCCCGCCCACCCAGGTGCAGGACATGATCATGCCGCCACAGGCGTACGGCGTAAAGGTGATCTCGATCGGCATGTTCACCCGTGGCAACGCCGCGGTGGTGTGGCGCGGCCCGATGCTGCACCGGGCGCTGCAACAGTTCCTCGCCGACGTCTACTGGGGCGAACTGGACGTCCTGCTGATGGACCTGCCACCGGGCACCGGCGACATCGCGATCTCCGTCGCCCAACTGGTGCCGAACGCCGAGATCCTGGTGGTCACCACGCCGCAGCAGGCCGCCGCGGAGGTCGCGGAACGTGCCGGGGCGATCGCGATGCAGACCCACCAGCGTCTGGTCGGCGTGGTGGAGAACATGTCCTGGCTGGAGTTGCCCACCGGGGAACGGATGGACGTGTTCGGATCCGGTGGTGGAGCGCAGGTCTCCGAGGCGTTGACCCGGCTGCTCGGGGCGGACGTACCGCTGCTGGGTCAGGTGCCATTGGACACCCGGCTGCGGCAGTCCGGGGACGAGGGCAAGCCGCTGGTGCTCACCGAGCCGGACGCCCCCGCGAGTGCCGCGCTGCGTACGGTCTCCGACCGGCTGGCGATCCGCCGCGACAGTCTCGCCGGCAAGCCGCTCGGCCTCTCCCCCGCCAGTCGCTGACGTGCCAGCCGACCTGCCGGCGGACCCAGGCTCAGGTTGCCGCCTCACGTTTTGTAACGGTTTCGCGCTCTCCTGGGTGCTGACAACAGCAGCACCGTCACCAACCGGCCGGGCGGCGGGCGCGCAGTCCGCGGCTGTGAGCGCAGGTCAGGTGGCGTCGGCGTCGAATTTCGCCGGTTTGTGACCGTTTGACTTCGAGGTACCGGAACCGGCGTCGGTGGACGAGCTGAAATCGGTCTCCTTCGCAACGTCCTCAACGTCGGAGTAGAGGCTGTCCAGCGGCCTGCGCAACATCGCCTCGTCCTCCTCGGACAACACGTGCTTGCGGAGGAACGTCTTGGGATGCAGATCCTCCAGCTGCACGTCGGTGCCGAGCTCGCGGCTGAGATCCGAGGTGGCGTTCCTCGCCATCTGACGCAGCTTGCGCAGGCCACGCAGCATGTCACCCAGCAGCTTCGGCAGACGTTCCGGGCCCAGGATGAACAGGGCAACCAGGAGCAGACCGAGGATCTCCATCCAGCCGAGGTTCTCGAACATCCGGCGCTCCTCCCACACAGTCCCTTGAAGGGTACGCGGAGTGCCCATCAACCCGCGTGGCCGCCCACCCCGTGCCGCCACTGCCGGGCGCCACGCGCCTTCCGGTGCGGCCCGAGGGCTGGCAGTCACGGGTCGACTACCGGCTACTCCTTGGCACCGAGAGTGATCCGGGCGGTACGGGTCTCGCCCCCGCGGTCGTACCGCACGGAGACCACGCTGCCGGGGGCATACTTGCGTACCAGCGCGACCAGGTCGATCGGCTCAGTGAGCAGGCGACCATTCAGCTTGGTCACCACGTCGCCGTCCTTCAAGCCGGCACGCTCGGCAGGACCCCCGGGTTCGACGCTTTCCAGTCGTACGCCACCGCGACCGCTCTGGTACTCGATGTCCACTTCCGCGCCGATCACCGTGGTACGAGCCTGCTTGTTCTTCACGATCTCGGTCGCGACCCGCTTCGCCTGGTTGATCGGCACCGCGAAGCCGAGCCCGATGCTGCCGCCCCGCTCCCCGCTGTCCACGGTGTAGATGGCGGTATTGACACCGATCACACGGCCCCCGCCGTCGACCAGCGCACCACCGGAGTTACCCGGATTGATCGGTGCGTCCGTCTGGATCGCCGCGAACACTGACGGGTCCTCACGCCCGCCCGAGACCGGACGGTCCAGGGCGCTGACCGCACCCGTGGTCACGGTGTTCTGCAGGCCGAGCGGAGCCCCGACAGCGATCACCGGATCGCCCACCGCGACCTTGTC
>JBOGDK010000240.1:0-7464 GCA_050701795.1 Micromonosporaceae bacterium | reverse complement strand
CCTACACAGAGCAGTCATGCGCTTTCACCCTGTTAGGTGAGTGAAATTTCACCGATCGGGCAACAACGGGTGGCCGGTCGGTCGATCGACTGAGGCCGGGCGGCTGTGCCACCGACCTGTGCCAGACCGTGGGTCAGTCGCAGACCAGCTGTGCGTCCGCCCAGTCGGAGATGTCCCAGGTGTTGCCGTCGCCGGCGTCGGCCACGATCAGGTCCACCGCCTCGGCGCCAGCCACCTCGACCTGGATCGGTTTCGGCTGTGCCTCCCGGGTCACGACACCACTGTCGTACGCCACCTGGCCGTCCACGTGCACCTGGAAGATCACCGTGCCACCGCCCGGCCCTTCGGAGGCGGCGTCGATGCCGATCACCGCCTTGAACTGGCCGCATCCCTCGGGCGGGTGCACCCGTACGTGGCTGGGTGCGTGAACCCCGAGCCCCCGCTCGTACGTGGTGCCACCGAGCACCATCGGTTCCCCGTCATCCGGAGCCTGGTCTCCGGTCTCGGTGTCGAGCTCCACCGGCCCCCACCCGTTCGCCACCTGCACGAATGGCAGTTCACTGAGGTACCGGACCCGCGGTTTCGGCTCCGCCGACGGGGCCGGAGTCCTGCTCTTACCGGTGTCGCGCTCCGTCCCGGCGGTACTCGTCAGGTCACCCAGCAGGTACCCGGCGGCAAGAAACAACGCCGCCACCACCAGGAGCACTCCCACGTCCAGCAGCCAGTTGCGGCGGGCCGGGGGAGCCTGCCAGGTCTCCTCCGGCGGTGGCCCGGCGGACTCCGGTGCGGAGATCCGGGCCCGTCCGACCTGGCCCGGCACCGTCGGCAGCACCTGCGTCCCCGCCCGGCGCTGGCCGACCACCGGTACCGCGGTGGTCTTGCCCGCCAGCGTCGGTACCGAGGTGGTCTGGCCCGCCACTGTCGGCACCGCCCTGGTCTCGGTCCCGTCGCCGGGCCAGGCGGCCCCGGGCGCTGGCCGCTGCTGGTCGCCGTGCCAGGCGTCCCCGGGGGGCCGCTGCCCGCTGTCGCCGCCGCGGTCGGCCCACTCCGCAAGTAGCACCCGTACGGTGTCCGCGTCCGGGCGTTCCGCCGGCTGTTTCGCCAGGCAGGCGGCCACCACCCGCCACACATCGTCCGGGATCCCGGAGGGGCGCTGCGGGGTCTCGGTGATGTGTGCGTGCACCACGGACAGCGGGTGGTCGGCGACGTACGGCGGCCGGCCCGCGACCAGCTCGTACAGCACGACTCCGAGCGCGTAGACGTCGGAGGCGGGACTCGCGGTCTCGCCGGATGCCAGCTCCGGCGCCAGGTACGCCGGGGTCCCGAGCACCTGCTGCTCGGCCGAGCCGGACTGGCCGCTCATCGTGGCGGCGGTGCCCACCAGGCGAGCGATCCCGAAGTCGGTCAACAGCGGGGTGGTGCCGTCTCGCAGCAGGATGTTCTCGGGCTTGAGATCCCGGTGCACCACCCCGTGCGCGTGGGCGTAGCTCAGTGCTCCGGCGATCTCGCTGGCCAGCCGCGCCGCGGCCACCGGGACCAGGGCGCCGCACGTGTCCAGGTACGCCCGCAGGTCCTGGCCGTCGACGAGGTCCATCACGAGGGCGAGTACGCCGCTCTCCGCGACCAGGTCGCGTACCGGAACAATTCCGGGGTGCTGCAGCTGAAGCAGCACCGAGCGTTCCCGGAGGAAGCGGTGCACCACCTCGGGGCTGTTCGCCAGGTCGGGGCGCAGCAGTTTGACCGCGACCGGTCCGTCCGGGCCGTCGGCCAGGAACACCGAGCCGAACGATCCCCGCCCGATCACGGACCGGGCCACGTACCGGCTCCCGATGCGTACCGTCACCGACACCTCCCCGACGGCGTGGCCCCGGACGGTGCCATGCCAGGTGAGATCCTGCCACGTACTGAGACCGGTGCGCTCACGCCGCGGGGTCAGTGCAGGTCCACCGCCGCCAGGCTGGCGTCCCACAGCCGCTGCGCCAGCTGCGGATCCCGGGCTGCCCGGGACGGGGTACGCATCCGCCGGTTCCGGTAATAGCGGCCAGGCTCGGCCGACGTCCGGGGTTCGATCAGCCAGACCAGGGTGTCGGCACCCTGCTCCGGGGTGAGGAACACGGGCAGCCGCAGACCGGCCTCGAACACTGGATTGCCGTGCCAGAACCGGGTGCGCACCGTCCCCGGGTGAAAGCAGGTTGGTACGACTCCACGCGAGCCCCAACGCCGTGCCGCCTCGCTGGTGAACAGCACGTTCGCCTGTTTGGTGGACCCGTACACGGCCCACCGTGAATATCGCCGCCGAGACCCGGAGAGGTCGTCGGGGTCGAGCTGCCCCAGCCGTTCGGCGGCGGACGCGGTGGTGATCAGCCGGCTGCCGCGGCCCAGGCTGTCCACCAGCAGGTGGCTGAGGAGAAAACCGGCGAGATGGTTGACCTGGATGGTCATCTCGAACCCGTCCACCGTCACCGACCGGTGGTGCGACATCAGTCCCGCGTTGTTCACCAGCACGTCGATCCGGGGGTACGCCTCCCGCAACTTCTTCGCCAGCGCCCGTACCTCGTCGAGCACCGCGAAGTCCGCACGATGGGCGTCGGGGGTACGTCCGCCGCCGGCTCGCCGTACCTGTTCCACTGTGGCGTTGAGCCGGTCCGGATGGCGGCCCACCAGGACCAGGTGGTGACCACGCCGCGCCAGCGCGGTGGCGGCCGCGAGACCGACTCCGGAACTCGCGCCGGTGAGTACCACCACGCGGCGCGAATCCAATGCGGCACCCGCCGGATCCGGAACGGACCGCGGCGGGTTCTGGTGGGATGGGGTGTGATCCGGCCCCCCGGAACCGTTCTCGGCGGTCGGTTCGCCGGGTGTTGTCGCCGGTTCCGAAGGTCGGGTGAGATCTCCCACAGCCACGTTCTCCCTGTCGCGGTTAGCTGGTTAGTGTCGCCGCCAGCCCTTTACTCGCCGGTAGCCATCTTGTCGAACGGAGTCCTATATGTCTGCAGTCACCCGTCCTCGACGATCCTGTCTCGCGGTGCCCGGTTCCAGTACCAAGATGCTAGGCAAGGCTCAGGGTCTGCCTGCGGACCAGGTGTTCCTCGATCTCGAGGACTCGGTCGCCCCGCTGGCGAAGGACGAGGCCCGCAAGAACGTGGTCGCCGCGCTCAACGACGGTGATTGGAGCGGGAAGGTCCGGGTCGTACGGGTCAACGACCTGACCACGCAATGGACGTACCGGGACGTCATCGAGGTGGTTGAGGGCGCGGGAGGCGCCGTCGACTGTCTGATGCTGCCGAAGGTGCAGACCGCCGCCCAGGTGCAGTGGCTCGACATGCTGCTGACCCAGATCGAGAAGACCAATGGTCTCGAGGTGGGCCGGATCGGGATCGAGGTGCAGATCGAGAACGCGCGAGGGTTGGTCAACGTCGACGACATCGCGGCCGCGTCGCCCCGTACCGAGGCGATCATTTTCGGGCCAGCCGACTTCATGGCGTCGATCAACATGAAGTCGCTGGTGGTGGGGGAGCAGCCGCCCGGGTACGACGTCGGGGACGCGTACCACTACATCCTGATGCGGATCCTGATGGCGGCGCGGGCTCACGACCTGCAGGCGATCGACGGGCCGTACCTGCAGATCCGGGACGTCGACGGGTTCCGCCGGGTGGCGGGGCGTTCAGCGGCACTGGGTCTGGACGGCAAATGGGTGTTGCATCCGGGCCAGATCGACGTGGCCAACGAGGTGTATTCGCCCAGCCAGTCCGACTACGACCACGCGGAGCTGATCCTGGACGCGTACGACTGGTACACCTCGGAGGCCGGTGGGAAACTCGGTGCCGTGATGCTGGGCGAGGAGATGATCGACGAGGCGTCCCGCAAGATGGCGATCGTGGTGGCCGGCAAGGGCCGGGCCGCGGGGATGCGGCGTACCGCCACCTTCACCCCGCCGGAGTCGTGACGCCCGGGCTACATACCCGGGCCCGGGTCGTGGGTGACCGCCCACCAGATCGCGAACCCGCCGGCGAGCGCGATGAGAATCGCCAACCCGGTCATGATCCAGCCCACGATGATGCCGGCCAGCGCCAGACCCCTGCCCTGTTCTCCGGACTGTTTCATCTGGTTCTGTGCGACGTGCCCCAGAGTCGCGCCCACAGCGCCGAGCAGCCCGGGGAGGCCGTAGAACAGGCACGCGACGAAGACCGAGCAGCAGGAGACCACCAGGGACGCGATCGCGAGGCCGTTGGTGGGGCGTACCGGCGGGTAGTAGTAGCCGTACGGTGGGTACCCCGGTGGGCCCGGGTACGGGTGGCCGGGCTGGCCACCGTACGGCGCGTGCCCCTGGTACGGCGGGCGTATCGCGGCCGGTGGGCCGAGCGCCGCCGGGGTGTACTGGGGCGGGCTGGAGACGGGCTCGCCCGGCCCGTCCGGCTCCCACTGGTTCGGCGTCCGCGGCACCTGATCGGGCTGCGGCTCCGCCTGTTGTGGCCCCGACTCAGCCCGTTCCGGCTGTTCGCCCTGGGGCAGCGCCTGTTGTGGGCCCGGCTCAGCCTCCTCGGACTGCGGCCGTGGGGGCGCTCCGGGCGGGTCGGCGGGGGAGGCCGGCTGCTCGGACCCGGACGAGCTGGGCTGTTCCAGTCCCTCCGGTTGCCGCCGTGCCTCGTCATCCTGTTTCTGCACGGTCCCCGAGCTTAGGGGCGGCGAGCAATAGGGCGGCGCAACGGCGGTGTGCGTTGCCCGCTACCGAGTCAGAGGGCAGGATCGCACCATGGTTCGTACGCCCACCGGGCACGCCCCGACCACAGAGCTCAGCGCCGTCGCCGACCCGAGCGAGGCACCGACCCCAGCGGCCGACGACGTCCCCGCCACAGACCGGCTCGACGGCAAGATCGCCCTCGTCACCGGGGCCGGCAGTGAGGACGGAATCGGGTATTCGATCGCCCGCCGGCTTCGTACCCTCGGCGCCACCGTGGCGATCGTCTCGACCACCCGGCGGATCCACGACCGGGCCGGCGAGCTCGGGGTCACCGGGTACGTCGCGGACCTCACCGACGAATCCGAGGTGGGTGCGCTGGGGGACGCGTTGGTGGATCAGTTCGGCGGCGTGGACGTGGTGGTCAACAACGCCGGCCTGGCGAGCAAGGCCAGCCCGGAGGTGTTCCGCCCGGTGGCGCAGCTCGGTCTGGACGAGTGGCGCGCCGAGGTGGACCGCAACCTCACCACGGCGTTCCTGGTGTCGCGGTTGTTCGTGGAGGGCATGGCCGAACGCGGCTGGGGCCGTGTGGTCAACGTGGCGGCCACCGCCGGGCCGGTGAACGCGATGCCGACCGAGGGAGCGTACGCGGCGGCGAAGGCCGGGGTGGTCGGGCTGACCCGGGCGTTGGCGATGGAGTTGATCGCCGACGGCGTCACCGTCAACGCGGTGGCTCCCGGCATCATCCACACCGGATCGTCGACGTTGTCCGAGCTCAAACACGGGTTGGAGACCCCGATGGGGCGCCCCGGCACTCCCGACGAGGTGGCGGCTCTGGTGGCATTTCTGTGTACGCCGGCCGCCTCGTACGTCACCGGCCAGGTGTTGGTGGTCGACGGCGGCAACAGCGTACGGGAGGCCCGCTACCGGTGATCGACGAGCGGTGGCCACTGCCGGCACCATGTCGTGGCCGCCACGTGGAGTTGTTCACAGCCTGAACGACTGTTCAGGTATCGGCGCCCGGGCGATACTTCACCGGCGTACCGTGCTCACGTACCGCTTGCTCACGTACCGCTGAGGAGCAGCTATGGCCCGCCTCGCCGTCACGCACGGCCTGTCCGACATCCAGCAGGAGATCCTGTCCACGGTGCGCACGTTCGTGGACAAGGAGATCATCCCGCAGGCGCAGCGGCTGGAGCACGCCGACGAGTACCCGGCCGAGATCGTCGACGGCATGAAGGAGATGGGCCTGTTCGGGCTGACCATCTCCGAGGAGTACGGCGGGCTCGGGGAGTCGCTGCTCACGTACGCCCTGGTGGTGGAGGAGTTGTCCCGGGGCTGGATGAGCGTCTCCGGCATCGTCAACACCCACTTCATCGTGGCGTACCTGATCTCCCAGTACGGGTCGCCCGAGCAGAAGCAGCGGTTGCTCCCCCAGATGGCAACCGGTGAGGTACGCGGCGCCTTTTCCATGTCCGAGCCCGGGTGCGGCTCCGACGTCGCGGCGATCCGGAGCAAGGCCGTACCGGACGGCTCCGGGCCGGACGCCGGTTACGTCCTCGACGGACAGAAGATGTGGCTCACCAACGGCGGCTACTCGTCGGTGGTGGCGACGCTGGTGAAGACCGACACCGGTGCCGACTCGGTGTACCGGAACATGACCACGTTCCTGTTGGAGAAGGAGCCCGGCTTCGGCGAGACCGCGCCGGGCCTGACCATCCCCGGCAAGCTCGACAAGATGGGCTACAAGGGCGTCGAGACCACCGAGATGGTGCTCGACAACCACCGGGTCCCGTCCTCGGCCGTGCTGGGCGGCCCGGACGGCGTGGGCCGCGGCTTCTACCAGATGATGGACGGCATCGAGGTGGGCCGGGTGAACGTGGCCGCCCGGGCGTGCGGGATCTCGATCCGGGCCTTCGAACTGGCGATCCAGTACGCCCAGCAGCGGGAGGCCTTCGGCAGCAAGCTCGCCGGGCATCAGGCGATCTCGTTCAAGCTGGCCGAGATGGCGACCAAGATCGAGGCCGCGCACGCCATGATGGTCAACGCCGCACGGCTGAAGGACGCCGGGCAGCGCAACGACGTGGAGGCCGGTATGGCGAAGCTGCTCGCCAGTGAGTACTGCGCCGAGGTGACCCAGGAGTCCTTCCGGATCCACGGCGGGTACGGCTACTCCAAGGAGTACGAGATCGAGCGGCTGATGCGGGAAGCCCCGTTCCTGCTGATCGGCGAGGGTACGTCCGAGATCCAGAAGACCATCATCAGCCGCGGCCTGCTCAAGGAGTACAAGCTCTGAGGGCTCGCCGGCGCCGCGCCGCCGCCGGAGGTCAGAGTGGCTCGTCGATGGCGAAGGGTGGCGTACTCGTACCGGTGACCCGGTAGCGGCCCCAGGTGTCAGGGTCTGCCAGCTCGCCGTCCGCCTCGCCCTCGGGGGTCCGGATCGTGACGGTGGTCTTCCGGTCTGGGGCCACGGCGTCAAGAACGTCGTTCACGGCCACCCGGCCGTACCAGTGGTAGCGCCCGTCGATCGGTTGGAAGTGCCCGCGGAGCGTCACATCGACGTCGAGCTCCACATCGGCGATCCGCAGCGTCGCGGCTCCGGAGTAACCGTCCTCGTCAGTCATGCTGCCTCCGTCGTTGTGGGTGGTGCGAAGCTGTGGCGCGGGAGCGCGCGCAACGTCAGCCCTCCCGCCGGAGTTGCACGACCTTGTTCAGCTCCAGCGGTTGGTTCGGGTCGAGGGTCACGCCGTGGCGGCGGGTGATGCCGTCGATCGCCGCCCAGACCA
>JBOGDK010000239.1:0-7465 GCA_050701795.1 Micromonosporaceae bacterium | reverse complement strand
TCCTGGATGGGCAACGTACTGGCGCCGGAAGGCGACGGCTTCCCGTCCTGGATCGGCGGCACCTGGGACCGCAAGGCGACCCTGCGGTACGGCGAGAACCCGCACCAGCCCGCCGCGCTGTACGAGTCCGGATTCGTACCGTCGCCGGGGCTGGCGCAGGCGGAGCAGTTGCACGGCAGGGAGATGTCGTACAACAACTACGTCGACGCGGACGCCGCGCGCCGGGCGGCGTACGACTTCCAGCGGCCGTGCGTGGCGATCATCAAGCACGCCAACCCGTGCGGGATCGCCGTCGGGGACGAGATCGCCGAGGCCCACCGCAAGGCCCACGAGTGCGATCCGATCTCGGCGTTCGGTGGGGTGATCGCGGCGAACCGCCCGGTGTCGGCGGCGATGGCCGAGCAGGTCGCGGACGTGTTCACCGAGGTCGTGGTGGCGCCCGGGTTCGAGCCGGCGGCGGTGCAGATTCTGAGCCGGAAGAAGAACGTACGGCTGCTGAAGGTGGCCTCACCGCGCCGGGGCGGGGCCGAGTTGCGGCCGATTTCCGGTGGTGCCCTGATGCAGAGCGTCGACCTGGTCGACGCCCCCGGGGACGACCCGTCCGGGTGGCGTCTGGTGGCCGGTGACGGCGCGGACGACGCCACCCTCGCTGACCTGGGATTCGCGTGGCGAGCGGTACGTACCGTCAAGTCGAACGCGATCCTGCTGGCACGTGGCGGCGCCACCGTCGGGGTCGGGATGGGGCAGGTGAACCGGGTCGACTCGGCGCGCCTGGCGGTGTCCCGGGCCGGTGACCGGGCCGCCGGTGCGGTGGCCGCCTCGGACGCGTTCTTCCCGTTCCCGGACGGTCTTCAGGTGCTGCTGGACGCCGGGGTGCGCGCCGTCGTACAACCCGGCGGCTCGGTACGTGACGAAGAGGTGATCGCCGCCGCGAAGGCCGCGGGGGTCACGATGTACCTCACCGGCACCCGCCACTTTTACCACTGAGTCCCCGGACAAGATCAACGCTAGTAACCGGAAACTAGTCGTTTCGAACCGGTCCCAGACCGCTGGTTTCCGATGACCAGCGTGGATCATGGGGCCGGGGCAGGCCGTGTTTGGAGCCGCGGCCGCGGTTCAGGGATGGCATGCTGCGGGCATGGTGACCGGGGAGCGGATCGGGCACGCTGACTGGGCGTGCGAGGAGTTCACGCAGCGGCGGTACGAGCGCTGCGAGCTGATCGAGGTGGACGCTTCGGAGGCCGAGTTCACCGGCTGCGTGTTCGAATCGTGCGAGTTCACCGGGGTGCGGTTCAACGCCGCGGTGTTCCGGCGGTCGGCATTCCTCGGATGTACGTTCCGCCGCTGTGTGTTCTTCGGAGCCGAGTTCGAAGACTGCAAGTTGACCGGCTCGACGATCGTGGAGTGTGAACTGCGACCCCTCACGGTCTCCGGCGGTGACTGGTCGTACCTGACCGTGCGTGGCGAGAACCTGTCCGGTGTGGACCTGCGTGGGGTGAAGCTCCGGGAGGCGGACCTGACCGAGGCTGACCTGACCAAAGCTGACCTGCGTAACGCCGACCTGGGGTACGCCCGGGTGTACCACCTGGCACTTCGCGGTGCGGATCTGCGCGGCGCCGACCTGGAGGGCGTGCAGCTACGGGGCCTGGATCTGACCGGGGTACGGATAGACCTGGAACAGGCGGCGTTGTTCGCGGCCGCCCACGGCGCCCGCCTGGACTAGACGTTCTACGATCCGCCGATGGATATCGCTACGCAGAGTTTCTTCTTCTCTCTTGTGGTAACTCTCAGCGTCACTGCCTACGTCAGCTATTGGGTGATCCGCCTCGGAGTCGCTCATGCGCTTCGTGACGAGCGATACGCCAGGACGAGGGACGAGGCACGTCTCGCCCGCGACCTGAAGGATGTTGACACTGACTGATCACGAGGCTTGGGCTTAGCTCACCGCGGGCAGTCGTACGATCTCCTCGGCGAAGTGACAGGCGCTGGTACGCCCCGACGACCTCGTACCGGGGAGCAGGTGCTCGTCGGGCACCTGCTCGACGCACACCTCTCGCGCGTACCGGCAGCGGGGGTGGAACGGGCAGCCGGACGGGATGTCCAGCAGGCTCGGCGGCAGGCCCTTGATCGAGGTCAGCCGGTGGCCCTTGAGGTCGACCCGCGGGATCGATTCCAGCAGCGCCTTGGTGTATGGGTGGCCGGGTGCGGCGTACAGCGAATGCACGTCGGCGTGTTCGACGATCCGCCCGGCGTACATCACGGCGATCTGGTCGGCCACGTCGGCGATCACCCCGAGGTCGTGGGTGATCAGGATCAGCGCCATGTTGCGTTCGGCCTGGATCTCGGCGAGCAGCCCCATGATCTGCGCCTGCACCGTGACGTCGAGCGCGGTGGTGGGCTCGTCCGCGATCAACACCGGTGGGTCGAGGGCGAGCGCCATCGCGATCATCACCCGCTGCCGCATTCCGCCGGAGAACTGGTGCGGATAGTCGCCCAGTCGCTGCCGGGCGGCCGGGATGCGTACCAGATCCATCAGTTCCACTGCCCGGTTCGCCGCCTCGACCCTGCCCAGGCCGCGGCGTACCCGGAGGGTCTCGGCGATCTGCCAGCCCACGGGGAACACCGGATTGAGTGCCGAGAGGGCGTCCTGGAAGATCATGGAGATCTCCTTGCCGCGGAGTTGGCGGCGCTCCTCGCCAGAGAGCTGCAGCACGTTCTCGCCCCGGTAGCGGATCTGCCCACGGGTGACGTACGCCGGCGGCGTCTCCAGCAGGCCCATGATCGCCTGGGCGCTGACCGACTTTCCGGAACCTGATTCACCGAGGATCGCCAGCGTCTCGCCGGCCGCCACCTGGTACGAGACGCCGTTTAGCGCTCTCGCGACACCGTGGCGGGTACGGAACTCCAGATGTACGTCGTCCACCTCGAGTAGCGGGCCGGTCCACTCGTACAGGCGTTGCGGTTCATTCACGGGTGAGTACAGATCCATGCGGTCCTCCTGGTGCACACCCTCCCGATCGAGGATTGATGTGCCGCATCCGGAGCGCAACGATTCGGCAGCGACATTGCGGGCCGCGGGCTGCTGGCCACCGGTCGCAGGGGCGGTGGAGGTGGGCCGGTCGCCGGATCGCCCCGGTGGGCCACTGGCTCACACATAGGCTCGGCTGTGTGTCGCAGCTGTTGATACTTACCGCGCTACTCGCTGTAGTGGTGGCGGTCGCCGCGGTGGCGAAGCGGTTCGGGGTGCTCAGCCCGATTCTGATGGTCACCGTCGGGATCGGGCTCTCGCTCGTTCCGGGCGTCCCCGTGATCGAACTCGACCCCGAACTGGTGATCGCCGGCGTACTGCCGCCCCTGCTGTACGTCGCCGCGCTGGAAACCTCGGTGCCGGCGTTCCGGTACAACATCCGCCCGATCCTGCTGCTCGCCGTCGGCCTGGTGTTGTTCACCGCCGCCACGGTGGGCCTGGTGCTGCACGCGGTGGTGCCGCAGGTTCCGTTGCCGGCGGCGTTCGCGTTGGGGGCGATCGTCGCCCCGCCCGACGCGGTGGCGGCGACCGCGATCGCCAGGCGGATCGGGTTACCCCGGCGGATGGTCACCATCCTGGAGGGCGAGAGTCTGATCAACGACGCCACCGCGCTTGTGCTGCTGCGGCTCACCGTGGCGGCCGCGGTCGGCCAGGCGGTCTCGTTCATCGACTTCGCGGAGGGCCTGGCTATCGCGGCGGTCGGTGGCGTGTTGATCGGCGGTGTCGCGGGGTGGCTGCTGGCGCGGCTGCACCACCGCACCACTGACCCGTTGCTGGACAACTCGCTGAGCCTGCTCACCCCGTTCGCGGCGTTCGCCGCGGCCGAAGCGATCCACGCCTCGGGAGTGGTGGCGGTGGTGGTGACCGGGCTCTACCTGGGTCACCGCTGGCCTCTGCTGATGTCCCCGGCGTCCCGGCTCCAGATGGACGCGTTCTGGAAGATGATCCGCTTCCTGTTGGAGGGCGCGGTGTTCCTGCTGGTGGGGCTGCAGTTGCGGGACATCCTGAACGATCTGACGGTGCCGGCCGGCACGATCGCGGCGGCGACCGTGGCGGTGGTGGGGACCGTGATCATGGTCAGGTTCGTGTGGGTCTATCCCGCGACGTACCTGACCCGCCTGGTGCCCCGGATACGCGACCGGGAGCCGGCGCCACAGCTGCGGGTGCCGGCCGTGATCGGCTGGGCCGGTATCCGCGGTGTGGTGACTCTCGCGGCGGCGTTCTCGCTCCCGTTGCACACCGATGACGGGGAGCCGTTCCCCGGGCGGGGTCTGCTGGTGTGGCTGGCCTTCGCGGTGATCGCGGTCACTCTGCTGGCGCAGGGCACCACGCTGCCCGCGCTGGTACGTGCGCTGCGGGTGCCGCGGGACGACCCGGCGCAGGACCTGCTGGCCGAGGCGTCGGTGCAGTACGAGGCGAGCCGGGCCGGGCTGGCGCGGTTGGAGGCGGAGTCGGGGAGTGCGTCACCAGAGGTGGTGCAACGGCTCCGGGCTGAGGCCGAGCAACGGGCCAACCACGCCTGGGAGCGGCTGGGATCACAGGAGCGGGAGACCCCGGCCAGCGCGTACCGGCGGCTGCGCAGATCTATGTTGGAGGCGGAACGGATGGTGTTCCGTACCGCCCGGGACAGCGGCCGAATTCCCGAGGAGATCATGCACCGTACGCAGCGTGACATGGATCTTGAAGAGTCGATCCTCACGCGTGATTGACCAGCAGGGAGTGGACGTTTGAGGCTCGTGACGGGCTGTGACGATCTGGCCGAAGCGCCGACGGAGATCGGGGCGCTGAGCGATGGCTGCGGCGACTGCGAGGCACTCGGTGTGGACACCTGGGTGCACCTGCGGTTGTGCCTGGCCTGCGGCCACGTCGGCTGCTGCGACTCGTCCCCGTACAAGCACGCCACCGCCCATTTCGCCGCCACCCGGCATCCGGTGGTCCGGTCGTACGAGCCAGGTGAGAGCTGGCGCTGGTGTTTCGTACACGAACAGGTCGGCTGACCGCCGCCGGCCTGCCGGTGTCAGTGGCGCCGCACCCGTGCGAAGATGCGGACGTGACGGCGACTGTTCTCGACGGCCGGGCGACCCTGGCCACGATCAAATCCGAGCTGGCGGAGCGGATCGACAAGCTTCGTGAGCGTGGCGTGACCCCCGGCCTCGGTACGGTGCTGGTTGGCGACGACCCCGGCAGTCGGTGGTACGTCAATGCCAAGCACAAAGACTGCGCGGAGATCGGGATCACCAGCATCCGCCGGGAGCTTCCCGCCACGGCGAGCCAGGCCGAGATCGAGGCCGTGGTGGACGAGCTGAATCAGGACCCCGCGTGCAGTGCGTTCCTGGTGCAGTTGCCGCTGCCGAAGGGGCGCGACGAGTACGCCGTCCTGGAGCGGGTACGCGCCGACAAGGACGTGGACGGGCTGCACCCGCTGAACCTGGGTCGCCTGGTGCTCGGTGAGCGGGGGCCGCTGGCCTGCACGCCGCACGGCATCATCGAACTTCTCCGACGGTACGACGTCCCGATCGCCGGCGCCCACGTGGTGGTGATCGGGCGTGGCATCACCGTCGGGCGGCCGTTGGCGCTGATGCTGACCCGGCGTTCCGACAACGCCACCGTGACCCAGTGCCACACCGGCACCCGCGACCTCGCCGGTCACGTACGGCAGGCCGACATCGTGGTGGCCGCCGCGGGCAATCCTGGCCTGGTGACCGCGGACATGGTCAAGCCCGGTGCGGCCGTGCTCGACGTCGGCGTCAGCCGGATCGACGGCAAGATCGCCGGGGATGTCGCTGCTGATGTGGCGTCCGTGGCCGGGTTCGTCGCGCCGAATCCGGGCGGCGTGGGCCCGATGACCCGCGCAATGCTGTTGACGAACGTGGTGGAGATCGCCACCGCGGCCGCAGAGGCGTAGGCCCCGGACAGGCCCGAGCGCTGTGGCCTGATGACGGCCGGCGATTCTGGCCGTGGCGTGCTCGCGGCCAACGTGCCCGGGCGGGCAACCACCCGCACCTCGCGGTGCGATATGCGGCGCAGGTTGTCGATCAGCAGGGGTCGGGCGGCCCGAGGGACGGATGATCGGTGCGTACCGCCAGGGCGAGCTGCCGGAGTGGGGCGCCGGGCGTAACGCCCAGGTCCTGCATCGTCTGCTCGGCGTGGCCGTACGCCGCCAGCGCCGCGTCCCGTTGCCGGCACCGGTACAGCGCGATGATCAGGTGGCGCCAGAACCGCTCCCGTAACGGATGCGTACTGGTGAGGGTCCGGAGCTCCCCGATCACCATGGCGTGCCGCCGCAGCCGCAGGTCGGCTTCGATCCGGTCCTCAATCGCGGAGAGCCGTTGCTCCTCCAGCCGTGGCGCCTCGAGCTCCCGCAGCAGCCGGGAGTCCACATTGGCCAGTGCGCAACCTCGCCACAGTGTCAGGGCGGCGCGTAACCCGGCCGCGGCGGCGGGATAGTCGCGGGCCGCCAGGTCGATCCGGGCGCGGCGTACCGCCTCCTCGAACAGCCAGAGGTCGAGTTGCGAGGGCTCCACATCGAGCAGGTATCCGGTGGAGTGCGCCACGAGGCGCCGGCCGATCATGCGGCGCAGCCCGCACACCAGCTCCGCGAGCCGGTCGCTGGCGCCGGGCGGTGGTCGTTCACCCCACACCGCCTCGATCAGCCAGTCGGTCTCCTGCGCCCGGTTGGCGCCGAGCAGCAGCGCCGCGAGCAGCGCACGCGGCTTCGCGCTCGGCACGGTGAGCCCAGTGCCGAGCCACACCTCGACTGGACCAAGGATTCCGAACTGCAATAGTGCCATCCGACTGAAGAGGAGTGCGGGGACGGACGAACGGGTCATCTAGGCACAAGGTTGAGCAGTGCTCAGTGAACACCATGCCTACCTGGGCGGCGGCACGGGGTCGACTGGTTACTTTCCGTACGTGTCGCGCGCCCGGTACGCAACCTCCCCAGCCGTCGTACGGATGTCCGGGGCGGCCGAGCTGACAGTACGGCGGCCGAACGGGTCTCCGCTGCCCGGCCGGGTGATCCGCCCCGGTCCGCGTGGTCAACCCGGCCATGACGCGGAACGCTAGGGTGACAGGACAAGGAGGGAGGCGCGATGCCGCAGGCGCAGCAGGGTACGGGGGCAGCGAAGCCCAAAGGCTTGGCGGACGTCGTCGCCGCGAGCACGGCGATCAGCGACATCGACGGCCGTGCCGGGGTTCTGTTCTACCGGGGCTACGACATCCACCATCTGGGTGGGAGCGTCTCGTTCGAGGAGTGCGCTCACCTGTTGCACCGGGGAGACCTCCCGAACCAGCAGCAGCTCGACGCGTACGCCGATGAGCTGTCCGCGGGTCGCCACCTCGGCCCCGCGGTGCGGGCGGTGCTCGACACCGGAGTCGCCGCCCGGCCGCCGATGGAGGCGCTGCGCACGTTGGTCAGCACGCTGTCCGTGGATGACC
>JBOGDK010000238.1:0-7513 GCA_050701795.1 Micromonosporaceae bacterium | reverse complement strand
GCATCAAAGTCCGCCGCTGACGCTGACGCTGACGCTGCCGGTGCGACTGGCGACATCGACGTTGCGGCGTCTCCGACGGATCCCGCCTGACCATGCTCCGCGCCAGGTTCGCTCGCGTCGTGCTCAGTGCCGCGGTGGTGGCGGGCGTGCTGGCCGGTTGCGCCGGCGGTCCGGAGCCGCGTGAGGACGGAAATTCGGACAGCTCGGCGGCGGCCAACTGGTTCCAGGCCTGTCCGAAGAAGTCAGCGCCATCCCGCGGTACGGCCCCGCCCGTGGGTGAGGCCGCCACGGCGAGTCCGATGCCGTCGGTGTCGCTGCCGTGTATCCGGCCGGGCGACGGTGTGGATCTCGGCGCTGCGTCCGGCGTACCCACCGTGGTGAACATCTGGGCATCGTGGTGCCGGCCGTGCCGGGAAGAGCTGCCGGCGTTCCAGTCGTACGTGGACGGGGTCGACGGAGAGGTCCAGGTGCTCGGTGTGGTCTCGGGGGACACCCGCGGGGCCGCTGTGGCGCTCGCGAAGGACCTCGGCGTACGGTTCCCGACGTTGTTCGACGAGGAAGGATCCCTGATCCGTTCGGTGGGGCGTACCGCGCTGCCGGTGACGCTGCTGGTCGACTCTGACGGCCGCTTGGCGTACCTCTACAACGGACAGCCCCTCACCGAGCGGTCGCTCACCACGCTGGTGGAGCGCCATCTCGGGGTGGCGCCATGACAGCGCCGCTGCCGGGCTGGTGGGCGACGTTGGCGGAGCGGGCGGCAGACGCCACAACGGAGACGTTCACCCGGCTGCCGACACCTCCAGCGGGTGGACGTCCGAGCGCGGTGTTGGTGCTGCTCGGCGAAGACGCGCCGACCGCGGACGGTTCCGGTACCGTCCCCGGCCCGGACGTCCTGGTGTTGCAGCGTGCCGCCTCGATGCGTAAGCACCCGGGCCAACCGGCGTTTCCCGGCGGCGCGTCGGACGCGGAGGACACCGGTCCGGCGGACACCGCGCTGCGGGAAGCCACCGAGGAGGTGGGCCTGGACCGGTCGACCGTGCAGGTGGTGACCACGCTGCCGCAGCTCTGGATTCCGGTGACCGGGTTCGTGGTGACCCCGGTGCTCGGTTGGTGGCGGGAGCCGCATCCGGTGCGCCCGATGGCCCACGAGGAAGTGGCACGGGTGGAACGGTTGCCGGTGGCCGAGCTGGTCGACCCTGACAATCGGATCCGGGTACGTCACCCGAGCGGGTACCTGGGTCCGGCGTTCAAGGTGCGGGACATGGTGGTGTGGGGTTTCACCGCTGGTGTCCTGAACGCCGTGCTGGAGCTCGCCGGATGGGACCGCCCCTGGGACCCCGACCGGGTCGAGGATCTTCCGTCTGAGCAGGTCGATCAGGTGCCCGCGGATCGCCTCGCCGCCCTCCGCGGTCTTGCCGAGAGGGACGCCCCCGATACGGGCAGCAATCCTTGAAGCCCTCGGGTGGGTTCCCCCATCGGCGTGACACTGCCCCGTACGCTCATGATCTAGTGTTCCGCTAGCAAGTGCTTGACCGTTCGGCCGCCCAGCTCGCCCTCCTTGGTCGACCACTTGTCTACCGGAACACTCGGGGTAGGGAAGGAGTTCGGTGTACGGCAGCCTCATCGATGTCGTGATCGTGCTGTTGCTCCTGATGTTCGGGATCAACGGTTATCGGCAGGGCTTCGTGGTGGGTGTGCTGTCGTTCGCGGGCTTCTTCGGAGGTGCGCTGCTCGGCCTGCAGGTGGCCCCGTACGCCGCCCGTCAGTTCGATGACGACACGGCCCGGGTGATCGTCGCGTTGGCGGTGGTGTTCACCATCGCGGTGCTGGCGCAGACCATCGCGGCCCTGCTCGGGCTCCGGATCCGGAAGCTCTACCAGCAGGAATGGGCTCGGATCAGCGACGACATCGGCGGCGCGATCGTCTCGGTGCTCGCGGTGCTGCTGGTCAGCTGGATGGTCGCGGTGCCGCTGGCGCACTCCGGGGTTCCGGGCCTGAACAAGCAGGTCCGCAGCAGCGCGATCGTCAACGGTGTCGACGCCGCGATGCCGCATGCGATCCGGGGCGTGTACGACTCGCTGCGGGACGTGATGGACCCGGACGCCTTCCCCGAGGTGTTCGGCGGCCTGGGCCCGACCCGGGCGCGCAATGTGCCGCCGCCGGACCCGGAGTTGGCGAGATCCCCCGTGGTACGCAAGGCGCACCAGTCGGTGGTGAAGGTGCTCGGCGACGCCCCGGACTGTGGGCGCCGGATCGAGGGCAGTGGCTTCGTGTACGCCCCGGAGCGGGTGATGACGAATGCGCACGTGGTGGCGGGCACCGAGGATCTGGTGATCGAGTCGACGAAGGGCCAGTACGACGCGAAGGTGGTCGCGTACGACGAGGACAAGGACCTCGCCGTGCTGCACGTACCGGGCTTCGGCGCGCCGGTGATGCACTGGGCGCCCGCACCGGCCGAGGAGGACCAGGACGCGATCGTGCTCGGCTACCCGATGGACGGCCCGTACACGGCGACCCCGGCACGGGTACGGGACATGCGCGATGTCCGCGGCCCCAACATCTACGAGTCGAAGACCGTGGTCCGCGAGGTGTACTCGTTGCGTTCCCAGGTCCGCAGCGGCAACTCCGGCGGTCCGTTGCTGGCCCCGGACGGCACCGTGTACGGCGTGATCTTCGCCGCCGCCGCCGACGACCCTGACACCGGGTACGCCCTGACCGTGGACGAATCACTGTCCGTGGCCGACGCCGGACGCAACTCCCACCGCGCGGTCAGTACCGGCGACTGCACCTGACCGCCACGCTCCGGCTCGCGCCGCTTCCGTAGCTCAGGCGTGCGCCGGCCGACCTCAGTTGGCTGGCCAGGAGGTCTGGGTGACCGGTAACGGCGCGGGAGTGCGGCGGCGGCGTCGTACCGCGATGAACACCAGGGTGGTGGACAGCGGCGCCATACTGAGTACGCCCAGGCCGAGCCACCACCAGGGGCCGCTGTCGTCGGCCTCCGTGGCGGCGCGGAACGCCGGCGATGAGGACCACTTGCGGGACGGGCGAGGGCTGGGTGGCGTGGTGTCGAGCGGGTTCGCCTTGACCGAAGTGACCGGGTTGGTGAGGGCACTGACGGGGTCGACCACGCCATACCCGTACTGCTTGTCACGGCCTTCTGTGCCCTTGTCCTCGGCCGTACGGATCAACCGGTTCACCACGTTGGGTGCTGTCATGTCGGGCCACCGGGAACGAATCAGCGCCGCGGTGGCGCTCACCATGGGAGCCGCGAAACTGGTGCCCTGCACCTTCCAGTAGCCGCCGGGTTTCGCGCCGACGAGCTTGGCCGCGGGGGCCGCGAGTACGCTTTCCGCACCCGACAGCGAACCGTCCCAGAACGTGCCGCTGGGGTTGATTCCGGTCACCGCCACCACGCCTGGTTCCCGTGCGGGGTACCAGATCTTGGGGTTCTTCTCGCCGACGTTGCCGCTGCACGCCACCACGACCACGTCGTTGTCGTACGCGTACTGGATCGCTTCGGCGAGTTCGGTGCTGTGCAGTGAGCCGCCGAGCGACAGGTTCACCACCGTCGCCCCGTGGTCGACGGCCCAGCGGAGTCCTTTGGCGACTATCTTGGCGTCCCGGTAACGGTTCTTACGGTCCAGCACCCGTACCGGGAGGATCTTGGCCTGGGGGGCGATGCCGACAACCCCGGAGCTGTCGTCTTCACCGGCGATCAGCGCCGCGACGGTGGTGCCGTGTCCCACCGTGTCGATACGCCCGTCACCACCTCCGTCCACCAGGTCGATGCCAGAGAGCACCCGATCCTGCAGGTCCGGGTGCGTCGAATCCACTCCGGAATCGAGCACCGCCACCACGACGCCCTTGCCGGTGGCGTGCTTCCAGGCGGTACGTACCCGCAGCTCGTTGAGCTGCCACTGCTTGTCCCGCACTGTGTCGGCGTGCGCCGGCGCCGCCATGAAGGGCGAGATCAGCGCGGCGAGCAGGGCGCACAGCAGGATCCGGCTGAGCCGCCTCGCGGCACGCGTACCGGATGGCCTCGGTCGGGGCGATCGTGTGAACACAGCACCGCCATTCCAGCACACTTCGGCCAACGGGAACGAAGGGACGCCAAGGGCAAGCCGGTCGCGGTGACCCGCCCGTCGCGTCGTCCCGGAACAACGCGGTCCTTGCGACGTCCAGGTCGTCCCCGCCTAAGGCCCCCAAACGGTCGCTGACGAAGTACCGCAACGACAAAGGCGGGCGCCGAAGCGCCCGCCTTCGTTGTGAGGGGTCAGTAACCGATGGTCGGACCCGCCACGTGCTTTTGCGGAGGAGCCGGTGTCGCGATCTGCTCCTGCGTCTTGAGTCCTGCGATCTTGGCGAACTCATCCATGTACTGCGCAGTCAACGGGTCCTTCTTGCGCTTCTCCATGCGCTTCGGGTCCCGCTTCAGCGGCGACAACTGCTTTGCCGGATCCTTCTCCGACGGACGGATCACGCCGCGGGTGCTGTCGGTCCTGGCTTTGGATCCCTTGCGCGGCGGCGTGAGCGATGACGGTACGCCCATGCCACGCGGGCTAGGTACCGACCCAGTACGACTGCCACTGTTGTTGCCGAGCACCGGCCGGCTGCCACCCTTCCGGGTGACCCTCGGTCCGCTAGGCGACCCCGGTTGCCCCCCCGGCGGTCCGAACTTGCCGTACCCGGACTGCTGCTTCGGCTTGTTGCCGCTGCGCGGTGCACTGATGTGCGGGGGCGGCTGGAACTGGCCGCTGCCACGGCCACCCGGCGTGCCACCCCGGGCGGGAGTTCCAGGTTGCTTGCCGGACTTCCTGGCCGCTGGCTTTCCGCCGATGCCGGGCGGCACCGGCTTGCCCGCGCCGTTGCCGGGAGCCCCAGGAGCCCCGGGGGCGCCGGGGGTACCTGGACGGGTCGGTTTGACGTTCTTTCCGCCGCCCTTGGGAGTCATGCCGGACGGCGGTGGCGCCATCTTCCCCGTCCCTGGTTTGCCGGGCGTCCCCGGTGGCACCGGGTTGCCGGGACGGTTGGGGCCCTTCGGGTTGACACCCTTGTTGCCGCCCTTGGGGCTCATCCCGGACGGCGGTGGCGCCATCTTCCCCGACGTGCCGGGCTTGCCGGGAGCACCCGGCGCGGCCGGCGACGCGGGGGACGACGGAGCGACCGGCCTGGTCGCACCCGCCGCCCGTAGGTTGCTGGGCGTACGGGGTGCGCCGGGTGCGCCCGGGGCGACGGGTGCCCCAGGTGCCGTGACGTTCGTTGGCACCACCGGAGCGGTTGGCGCGGGCGGTGCCGTAGGTGCGGGCGGTGCCGCCGGTGCCGGGGGTGCGCTGGGTGCGGGTGGAGCCTTTGGCGCGGGTGGAGCTTTTGGTGCGGGCGGTGCCGCTGGTGCGGGCGGTGCCGCTGGCGCGGGGGGCGCTGCTGGCGCCCCTGGCGCCCCTGGTGCTCCCGGCGCACCGGGGGCGCCAGGGGCCCCCGGCATCGCGGGCATCGGCATACCCATCCGCTGGGGCATCTTCGAGTCAGTCGGGCCGTCGTACGACTCCGGGTACTCCATGTAATCCCAGTGGACCCAGTCGATGTGCTCGGCAAGGGAGTCCATGATGTTCTTGCCTCTGGTGTTGTACCCAGATGCTTCGAGCTCCTCCTCACGGTCCGGCACCATGTCCTTGAGGTGACCGTCGCCTATGTCGGTGAGACCTTCGACTCCCAGAAATCCGTCGGAGTGGCGGGCGTCGTGCTCCTCGGCGCGGTATTCGTCCCACTTATCTTTGAGGTGCCCGTCCTCGAACTCCTTGATCAGGATCTCCAGGGTGCCGAGCGCTCCGTCGATCCGGGCGCGGGCGCTCTCCATTGCCCAGGCGTTGAGGTTGAACGTCGAGGAGGAGGTCTGCAAGGAGGTCATGACCTTGTCGAGCTTCACCATGTACGCGTCGCCGCCCGGCGAGGTCCAGTTCTCCTTGATCGCCGTCTTGTATGTGTCCAGGCGCGCGTACTGCTCGTCGAAAAGCTCGGAGAGAGCTTTCCAACCGCGGATCTGCACCTCCATGGACGAGAGGTCCTCGCCCATGAGCGCGGTGTACATCTCGTCAAGGTTGTAGTCACGCCACTTCGCCATGAGAGTGCTCTCCTAGTACTCGTCGGCCCCGGACCGGGTCACTGGCCGTCCGCATAGGGGTTAGGCGATGTCGTTGTGTAAGTGCTGGAGCCACCGTAGGAGCCGTAGCTGGAAGGCTCGTGGACGCGGACGATCTCGCCGTTGTCGTTGACGTATGCGCTGACGACGCCGGGCTCTTCCTGGGCTTCCTCCGCTACTTGTCCAAGAGTGGGCGCGGGGCTGCCGTCGTCGTTGTAGCGCAGAGCGTTGGCGTCGTTCGGGTCAACAGGCGGCGGCGGCACGTACGAGTCGGGCGCCTCGACCTCGCTGACAGGAACCGTGAAGTACGGGTTCTGCTCCTCGGACTCGTCCTTGTCCTTGGTGGCGGGGTTGTCCTGTTGCACGTTCGTGCCCGGCGTCATCGTCGGGCCGGTGCCTTCGGATCCAGCGATGATGTAGTCCTTGCCGGCGACCATCGGGCTGCCGTCGGGATTGGTGGCCATGTTGTAGAGGTGCACGTCGGAGGGGTGGACCACGGGGAGGTTCTGGACCCTGGTCCGCTCGGCGTCTTCGTCGGCGCGTACGTCGGCGAGGGACTTGCCGGACGCGGGCGGGTTGAAAGCGTCGTTGACCGCGTTGGCGGTGTTCGCGGCGTTCCAGCCGTCCGTGCCGTTGTACTGCTCCGACATCACCATGGCGACATTCACGAGGGCCTTGTTGCCGTACACCAGGTCCCTGGTGAGGGTCTCGGCATCCTGCGACGCGAGCTTCATCCGAAGCGCCAACCCGCTGGCTTCGTAGAGCTTCTCGTCCTTACCGATCGCGCCGTCGCCATCGCCGTGCGCGTTCAAGGTCATGAACGTCATCGGCATCGCTGAGTTGATTTCGAAAGCCATGACGTCCTTGAAGTAGGACTGGCTGAAGCTGTAGAGCGAGTCCGTCTTGACATCGACGGTGCCTTCCATCACGTGGAAGTCGCCAGGTGTCAGGTCCTTGCTCGGACCGTAGTCGTCCGGTCTCATGGCCCAATGCCTCCCGTGTGGCCGCTACGTCACCCCGCCAGGCGGTGACGCGTGGACTGCTTTCGTCTGCCACAACCCTGGCAGATCGTCTGGGTGTGGCCTTCGAGCGTATCCAGGGTTGGCAAGAATCCGGTAGTCCCGACGGAGCGCCGTCACTGATGGCAAAACGTCCACGGCGGACAGTGATCGAACTGTTCGGTACGGCCGAGCCGTGCCACCGAGCCTCACCGCATACAGCAGTCCCCCGAGCACAGTCGGTGACGTACGCGGGGGACCGTGACGTGGCGTCCGTACGGCTACAACGGTGGCGGGTCCCACGCGACCTGGATCAGGCGCGCGCCCTCCCGCCGGGTGATCAGCCAGCCACGTCCCGGTGGCAACGGCTGTGGCTTCA
>JBOGDK010000237.1:0-7523 GCA_050701795.1 Micromonosporaceae bacterium | reverse complement strand
GCTACGACGTACACGGGCCACTCGACGCTCCGGCGGTCGTGCTCGGCGGTTCGCTCGGTACCACCCGCGCGATGTGGGACGAGCAGCTTCCCGCCCTGGCGGGCGAGTTCCGCGTGATCCGCTACGACCACCGGGGGCATGGCGAGTCGCACGTACCGCCGGGGCCGTACACGATGGCGGAGCTCGCCGGCGACCTGCTGGCCGTTCTTGACGAGCTCAGGATTGCGCGCGCACACCTGGTCGGGCTCTCGCTCGGCGGCATGGTGGCGATGCAGGTGGCGGCGACGTACCCGGAACGGGTCGGGCGGCTCGCCCTGATCTGCACGGCGGCGCGGCTGGGACCGGCCCGGTCCTGGCTGGAGCGGGCCACGACCGCACGGGCCCGCGGCGCCGCCGCGATCGCTGACGCGGTCACGCAGCGCTGGTTCACCCCGGCGTTCGCGTCATCCGAACGGGCCGCTGAGCTGCGCGCGTCGTTGCGTACGACGCCTCCGGAGGGGTACGCGGGTTGCTGCGAGGCGATCGCGACGATGGACCTGCGACCTCTTCTGGGTGCGATCCGCGCCCCGACGCTGGTGGTGGCTGGCGCCGACGACCCGGCGACCCCGCCCCGGCTGGGGCAGGACATCGTGGACGGCGTGGTACGCGGCGGCGGCAGCGCCCACCTCCAAGTGGTGGCTGGTATGGCGCACCTGGGAAGCGTCGAGCGGGCTGGGCCGGTCTCCGAGCTGCTGCTGCGGCACCTGGAACCGACGACCGAGGGAGCGGCTCGTGGATGACAAGGATCGGTACGCAGCCGGCATCCGGGTACGCCGGGCGGTGCTCGGTGACGCACACGTGGATCGCGCGACGCGGCGCACCACGTCGTTCACCTCGGATTTCCAGGACCTCATCACCCGGTACGCCTGGGGCGAGGTCTGGACCCGGGACGGGTTGGACCGGCGGACCCGCAGTTGCGTCACACTGGCGATGCTCGCGGCACTGCAGCACGACGAGGAGTTCGCCATGCACGTACGGGCCGCCATCCGCAACGGCGTCACCGTGGACGAGATCAAGGAGGTGCTGCTCCAGGTGGGCGTCTACGCGGGAGTGCCGGCGGCGAACCGGGCGTTCGCCCTGGCCCAGGAGGTCCTTGCCGCCGATGACCAGGTGTTGCGACCAGGAGAGACACCGTGAACGCCAGCATCGACCAGGACCCGGGCGACCAGGTCGGGCGGGGCCCGGACTTCGTCCAGTCCCTGGAACGCGGCCTCGCCGTGATCCGGGCATTCGACGCGGACAACCCGGAGCTCAGCCTCAGCGACGTGGCCCGCGCCACCGGCCTCACCCGCGCCGCCGCTCGCCGGTTCCTGCACACGCTGGTGGAGCTGGGCTACGTCAGGACGGACGGCCGCCGGTTCGCGCTGCGCCCGCGGGTGCTCGAGCTCGGCTACTCGTACCTGTCGAGCCTGTCGCTGCCCGAGCTCGCGCTGCCGCACATGAAGCACCTGGTGGAGCAGGTGCACGAGTCCTGCTCGCTCGCCATCCTCGACGGTGAAGACGTCGTCTACGTGGCCCGTGTCCCCGCGAAGCGGATCATGTCGGTGGCGATCAGTGTCGGCACGCGCTTCCCCGCGTACGCCACGTCGATGGGCCGGGTGCTGCTCGCACACGCCGATCCGCGGTGGCTGGACGAGCACCTTGCGGCTGTACGGATGCGGCCGCTGACGCGGCGTACGGTCACCGACCCCGAGAAGCTGCGCAGCCTGCTCGCGAGAGTACGGTCCCGGGGCTTCTGTGTGGTCGACCAGGAACTGGAGGAGGGGCTGCGCTCGATCGCCGTCCCGGTACGCGACTCGAGGAACGACGTGGTCGCCGCCATGAATGTCTCGGCCCACATCAGCCGCGGCAGCGCGGAGGCCATCCGCAGGGAACTATTGCCCTCGCTGTTGGAGGCCGCCCGAGCCGTGTCCGAGGACGCGAAGCTTTGACGGGTGCCCCGGCAGCCGGGACGAGGGCCGGCGGCCCAGACCGGTGCCGCGCGCGCCTTGCACGAATCAGTCGCCGCGGATGAAGTCGCGCAGCAGCGTGGCCAACTGCTCGGCCTGACCGTCTGGCAGGCGCGCGGCGAGTAGCTCTTGCAGCCGTTCGACGCGTGGCAGCAGGTCCGCGTGTACCTGCCGGCCCGCGACGGTCAGTCGCAGTTCGTGGCGCCGCCCGTCCTCGGCGCTGCGCCGTACGTCGATGAGCCCGGCGGCCCTCATCCGGTGGACGACGCCGTGCGTGGTCGCCCGGTCCAGCCCGACGAACTCACGCAGCCGCACCTGGTCCAGCGGCTCGTGGCCGGCGAGCGTGGTCAGGACCGCGAACTGCACAGACGTCACCGTGCCCGACACCTCGTCGAGCCACAGCGCGGCGTGCACCTGCTGCGCGCGTCGTACGAGGTGTCCCAGGGCGCCCTGCAGGTGCAGCGCGACCGAACGGTTGCGGTGCCTCGACGTCTTGACACTCCCTGTGGCCATGCCTACAGTCTACGACATTAGTTCGTACACGAACGATTTTCCGCCAAGCCAAGCGATGTCGACACACCTCAGGGGCCCA
This sequence comes from Micromonosporaceae bacterium, assembly GCA_050701795.1. Classification (GTDB taxonomy): domain Bacteria; phylum Actinomycetota; class Actinomycetes; order Mycobacteriales; family Micromonosporaceae; genus WHSM01. The sequence goes on along the minus strand of JBOGDK010000237.1, from coordinate 4,943 downwards.
AGGAGGTTACGTGGTCACCGATGAGACAAGTCCCGGCACGGTGGAACGTGAGGCGTTCCGGCACGTCGTGGGCTATTTCCCCAGCGGCGTCACGATCGTCACCGCCGCCGACGAGCACGACGCGCGGCTGGGCGTGACGGCCAGCGCCGTCTCATCGCTGTCACTGGACCCGCCGATGCTGCTGGTGTGCCTCAACACCCGGCTCCACACCCAGGACGTGGTGGCGCGTACCGGCCACTTCGGAGTCAACGTACTGGGCCAGGACGACGGGGAACTCGCCGCGCGCTTCGCCTCCCCGGTAGCCGACCGGTTCGCCGGGCTCGCGGTCCGTACCGGCCGGGCCGGCTCGCCACTGCTGGACCGGGCTCTCGCCGCCATCGACTGCGTCGTGGAGGACCAGGTCGTAGCGGGCACGCACCGCGTGTTCCTCGCCCGCGTGGTGGAGGCGGTCGCCCAGGACGGTGCACCGCTGACCTACTGGCGGGGCCGCTTCGGTGGCTTCAGTCCCGCCGAGGACCAGCGTGCGTACTGGGAGCTACGCCGGGCGATTCTCGACGACGAGATCACGGTCGGCGACGTTGTCCGGGCCGAGGAGATCGCCGCGCGGCTCGACCTGCCGCCCACAAGCGTGCACGCCGCCCTCACCCGGCTGCTCAACCATCAACTGGTGGAGTCGGAGGAAGGGGCCTTCCGGATCGCACCGCTGTCGGCCGAGACCTCCGACGCGGTCCTCGAGGCGCAGCTGGCCATGGAGGTCGGTGTGATCTCCGCCCTGCGAGGCCCCGTGGACGACGCTCGGAACGCGAAGCTGCACCACCTGGCGGAGCAGTCCGTCCCCCTGGTCTCGGACGGGCAGTTCACCGACCCGGTCGCGTACGAGCGCGTCAACCACGCCTTCCACGCCGCCGTGATCGGCCTGGCCGGCAACGAGTTCCTTGACGAGGCGTACGAGCGGATGGCCGTGCCCTCCGTCGTCGCGCGCGCGACCGCCCGGTCCGCGGTCGCCGACCCGAAGCTGGCTCAGGACCACCTCGACCTGGTCGGCGCCCTCGCCACCGGAGACCACGACCGTGCCATCGCCATCGAGCGGGCACACGTCCGGCGAGCCCAGAACACCCAGCGGCGCGCGCTCGGCGCACCCGTCCTGAAGTGAAGGAGAATCGATGACCGCCGCAACCGATAACCCGGCCGTCGCGTCCACCGCGCAGGTCGACGAGCTGTTGACCGCCGAAGACTACCTGGAGTCGTTGCGGGACGGCCGGGTCATCTGGCTGGACGGGGAGAAGGTTGACGACGTCACGGCCCACCCGGCGTTCCGCAACTCTGCCCGGTCGATCGCCCGGCTGTACGACGCACTGCACGAGCCCGCCACGCGGGAGGTGATGACCACTGTCGACGACCTCGGAATCCGTACCCACCGCTTCTTCGCGCCCGCGCGCACCAGCCAGGACCTGGTCCACGCACGCGATGCCCTGGTGACGTGGCAGCGGCTCGGCTACGGCTTTCTCGGGCGTACGCCGGACTACAAGGCGGCCTTCATGGCGGGCCTGCAGGCGGCACCGGACTTCTACGAGCCGTTCGCCGACAACGCCCGCGCCTGGTACCGCAGGTACGCGAGCAAGGCGCTGTTCCTCAACCACGTGCTGATCAATCCGCCCATCGACCGGAGCCGGCCGGTCCACGAGATGCGCGACGTCTTCGTCCACGTGGAGCGGGAGACCGACGCCGGGATCATCGTCAGCGGCGCCAAGATGCTCGCGACCGGCTCAGCCCTGACGCACGCGACGTTCGTGGCGCAGAACAGTGCCGCCCAACTGGAGCCGGGTCAGGCGGAGGACTTCGCCCTGGTGTTCATCGCTCCGATGAACACGCCGGGGGTCAGCCTGGTCTCCCGGGCGTCGTACGAACAGGCGGCGCGAAGCCCGTTCGACCACCCGCTGTCGAGCCGGTTCGACGAGAACGACGCGGTGATCATCTTCGACAACGCGTTCATCCCGTGGGAGAACGTGCTCGTCTACCGCGACGTCAGGAAGGCGACCGCCTTCTACCCGCAGTCCGGCTTCGTCAACAGGTACACCCTGCAGGCAGGTGTCCGGATGGCCGTCAAGCTCGACTTCATCAGCGGGCTGTTCGAGCTGGCGACGCGCGCGAACGGCACCGACTCCTTCCGCGGTGTCCAGGCGGCCGTCGGTGAGGTCGTCAACTGGCGGAACACCGTCTGGGGGATGACCACGGCGATGTGCCACGACGTGCAACCGCACGGCGCTGACCATGTGGTTCCCCGCCTGCCGTACGCGGCCAGCATGCGCCAGCTGATGACCACCGTCTGGAACCGGGTCCACGAACTGCTCGAGACGAACCTCGGCGGAGCACCGATCATGACGCCGTCCAGCGTCGCGGACCTGACCCATCCGGAACTGCGGCCGTTGCTCGACCGGTTCTACCGCGGGGCTTCCAGCACCGCCGAGGAGCGCATCAAGCTGTTCAAGCTGGTCTGGGACGCGATGGGCACCGAGTTCGGCGGGCGGCATGAGCTGTACGAGGCCAACTACTCCGGCAACCAGGAGCAGATCCGCCTCGACGGCCGCGGCTGGGCGCTGCGCACCGGCGGCATGGACGCCGCGATCGGCCTGGTCGAGGAGTGCCTCGCCGACTACGACACCACCGGCTGGACGCGCGGTCCGTGGCTGCCTCAGCGACCGGCGGGGGTGTGATCGGAGATGCTGCCTCACGATGCGGCGGCCGCAACCCCGGTCTCCTCACAGGCGGCCGGCCTCGTGGCCGCTAACCAGATACTCGTCACCCAGGGTGTGCTGGACGCGTTCGGGCACGTGAGTGTCCGGTCGGATCGCGATCCCGAACGGTTCCTCCTGGCCCGCAACCTGGCTCCCGCGTCGGTACACGAAGACGACGTCCTGGAGTTCACCGTCGACGGCGAGACCAGCGACAGCCGCCCGGTGTACCTGGAGCGGTTCATCCACGGCGAGATCTACCGCGCCCGCCCGGACGTTACAGCCGTCGTCCACAGCCACTCCCCCGCGGTGGTCGGGTTCAGCGTCGTCGATCAGCCGCTGCGGGCCGTGATGCACATGGCCGGTTTCCTGGCCGCGCCGACGCCGGTGTTCGAGATCCGGGACGTGGTCGGCTCGGCGTCGGACCTGCTGATCCGCGACGCCGGGCTGGGCCGGGCCCTGGCCCGGTCGCTGGGTGACGCTCCGGTGGCGCTGATGCGCGGCCACGGGTCCGTAACGGTCGCCGGTTCCCTCGCCGACGCCGTCTTCCGAGCGGTCTACACGGAGGCGAACGCCCGGATCCAGGCGGACGCGCTGCGCATGGGCGCGATCACGTACCTCACGGAAGAAGAGGGTTTGGCGGCCGCCGCTACGAACGCCTCACAGGTCAACCGGGCCTGGGAGACATGGCTGGCGCAGGCTCAGGCGAGCCTTGCCCACCGCGACACCGCACATCACCACACCACGGGGTCAACCACGGGGGTCACATCCACCCACAAGCCAACGACATCCGGGAGTGAGACATGAAACGCTCCATCGTGACCGGCATCGCGGCCGCGTCCTCCGTACTGCTGCTGGCGGGCTGTGGTGGCTCGTCGTCAGGCGACAGAGGCAATGAGGAGGAGCAGATCACGATCAAGATCGCGACTCAGCCCATTGTGGACTCCGCGCCTCTCTACCTGGGCCAGGAGAAAGGCTTCTTCAAGGAACAAGGCATCGACCTGAAGATCGACAGCGCTGTCGGCGGTGCCGCCGTGGTACCCGGTGTGGTGTCCGGCAACCTCGACTTCGGGCGCGGCAACATGCTCTCCACCATGATCGCCCACAACAAGGGCCTCGACCTGGAGTGCGTCACCAACGCGAACTCCGCCACCGGCGACCCCGGCTTCAGCGCCGTGATGGTGAAGAAGGACTCGCCCATCAAAACAATCGCCGACCTGCCCGGACACACGGTCTCGGTGAACACCTTCAACAACATCGGTGACACCACGATCCGGACCGTGGTCGAAGAGGCGGGTGGCGACCCGAAGGCGGTCAAGTTCGCGGAGATCCCGTTCCCCGACGCGCCAGCCGCTCTCGAGAAGGGACAGGTCGACGCCGCCTGGATCCTCGAGCCCTTCGTGACCGAGGCGAAGGACAACGGGGCGCGCATCCTGTCGTACAACTTCTCCGAGTTCCACCCGAAGCTGGATATCTCCTGCGTGTTCGCCACCAAGAAGTTGATCGAGGCCGAGCCGGAACTCGTCAAGAAATTCCAGACGGCGATGAACAAGTCACTGGAGTACTCGCAGCAGCATGAGGACGAGGTACGCAAGATCGTCGGCACGTACACGGACATCAATCCCGACGTGCTGGAGCGGATCGTGTTGCCCACCTTCCGTACCGAGTTCAACCGTGACGCCGCCGCGAAACTCGGCAAGCAGGCTGTCAAGTACGGGACCCTGTCCAAGGAGCCCGACCTCGACGAACTGCTGCCGTAGTACCCAGGAGACATGCCGTGAGCCGAATCAGCCTGTCCTTCGCGTCCGGTAACTACGACAGGCTTCGCGCCCTCGAAGACGGCAGGGTGCGGCCCGAGGGGATTGACCTGAACGTCATTTCCCTGCCGGTGGAGGAGATCTTCTTCCGGCAGCTCACATTCGCGGAGTTCGACGTGTCCGAGATGAGCCTCTCCTCGTACGTGCTGACTCTCGAACGGGCCGCACCACCCTTCGTCGCCCTGCCGGTATTCCCGTCGCGCTACTTCCGGCATCAGACGATGTTCGTCAACGCGCAAAGTGGCATCGCCACACCGGGTGATCTGAAGGGCCGCCGAGTGGGCGTGCCGGAGTACCAGATCACCGCCGGTGTCTGGCAACGCGGAATGCTGCAGGACGACTACGGGGTGCGACCCCAGGACATGGTCTTCTTCACTGGTGGTGTCGAGAGCGG
>JBOGDK010000236.1:0-7543 GCA_050701795.1 Micromonosporaceae bacterium | reverse complement strand
CGGGCAGCGGCCGATGACTAGCCATCGAACCGGGTTGTGTCACTGGTGTGGTGACCCGATCCGGTCCACGGAAACGGGGTGGACTCACGTCGACCGGGACGGCGTCCCTTTTGGCTGGTTGTGCCCCAGGCCGCACATGCACGTGGCATCACCGCGTATCGCCGAGGGGTCGAAAAGGCGCCGACCGACACCGATCCCGCCACGCGGCGACCCACCGCAACCACCACCGGCGTGGCCGCCCCCACCAGCCGACGCGGCCTGGTGGGAACGGAAGCGGTGACGGTCACCGCGTTGGCGGCGACGCTCCTCGTCGGACTGGTCGCCGGCTGGACCGCTGGCCGCCGTTACGAACGTGCCGCACGCGGGTGGGCTGACTACCACGCCCACAAAGCCGCGCTCCCGCTGTTGAAGGCCGCCGCGATCGCGTTGACCCGCCGCGCGGTCCTGACCGTGCTGCTCGGCGCCGCGCTGGCCGCGTTCGCGGTCTACGCCCTGGCCACCCGCCACTGACCTGAACCGGGACTGCCCCGACCCGCCACGGCCGGCCTGCCCCGGCGCTGCCCCATCCTTGGCGCTGACCTGCGCGAACACCACCCTTTGAAGGAGAGAGCACGTGACCGACACCGCCGAGATCATCGCCGGAACCGAGACCACCCGTAGCCGGATCTCCGAGGCCAGAGCCGAAGCCGGCGACGCCTTGAACCTCGCCTACGAGCTGGGGGAAGTCGCCGCCGCCCACGGCTGGGAGGGCGTCGCCTCCTCCATGCACACCACCCGCGAAGCCATGGAGGCACTGCTCGCGCACCTTGACGACGCCGACCAGGCAACAGTCGCGGCGAGCACCTCCCTCAGCGAGATCACCAGTGACCTCGGCAAACGGGAAGTCGCCGAACGCCTCGCCGGAGTGCTACACCACCTCGATCAGGTACGCGGCGGCATCGACACCGCCACCAGCGGCGCCGACGACGCCCGGCAGGCATGCCAACAAGCCGGCGAACCCCACGAACTCCTCCAGATCCTCCAGATCATCTACGACGACCTCGGCGAAGCCCGGCAGAGCATCGAGAAGACCAAGACCACCGCCGAGTCGGAACGGCAGGCAGCCGAAACCTGGGGAGACTGACCAACCCGCTCACACCGTGCCGCAGTGGTCCAGCGCGATCAGCGCGAGAGCCTGGGCGGCGGTACGTACATCCGCGACCGGCACCGCCTCGTCCGGCGCGTGCGCCAACGCGATATCGCCCGGTCCGTACTGCACGGTCGGGATCCCACCCAGGTTCGTCAGCAGTCGCAGGTCGCTGCCGTACGGGCCGCCCCAGACGGCCGCCTCGGTGCCCGCCGCCTGGCGGTGTGCCCGGCGTACCCGGTCGAGCAGGCTTCCGTCGGCGTCGGGAAGCCGCCCGGGTGCGAACTGGCCACCCCACCATTCGACGGTGACGGGGTTCTCGACCAGCCACGGGTCGGCGGCACAGGCCTCGGTGACGGCGGCTTCCAGCGCCGCCCGTGCGGTGGTGACCGACTCACCCAACGCCACCCCGAGCCGGCCTTCGGCCACCAGCAGGTCCGGTACGGACGACGACCAGTTGCCGGCGGCCACCGTGCCCACCTCTATCGGGTACGCCAGATCCCAGCGCCGCATCACCGGGTCCACGTCGATGTTGCGGCGCCGCTCAAGCTCCCGCAGCGCCGTGAACACCGGCCAGAACCGTTCCACCGCACTGACTCCCTCGGTACGGCGGGACGCGTGCGCGGACCGGCCCGGCACCGTGAGCCGGAACGTCAGCGCGCCACCGTTGGCCGGCACCACGTCGAGTCCGGTCGGCTCGGTGATCACGCAGGCGTCGGTACGCCAGCCGCGCTTCAGCAGCCCGAACGTGCCGAGCCCACCGTCCTCTTCGCCCGGTACGCACGCGACCACCAGGTCCCCCGCCAACGGCACCCCGGTACGCCGCAGCGCCCGGACGGCGTACAGCGCGGCGACCAGGCCGCCTTTCATGTCGCAGGCGCCCCGGCCGTACAACTGACCGTCGATGACCTGCCCCGAGTACGGATCCCCGGTACGCCACGCCCCCAGATCGCCGGGCGGCACCACATCGACGTGACCGTTGAGCATCAGGCTCCGACCGCCGCCAGCGCAACTCGCCCCGGCGCCGGCACTCGCCGCAGCGCCAGCGCCGATACCGGCATCAGCACCAGCACCGGGGAGCCGGCCGACCAGGCCCCAGGCTTCGTTCCTCGGCACCTCCGTACCGGGGAAGTCAGGATCGGCGGTCAACTCGTCCAACGGCAACCGCCAGTGGTCGACCTCGAGACCTTCGGCGCGTAGCCAGGCCGCGAGCCGGTGCTGGATGCCGGATTCGGCGTCGCTGCCGGAGACGCTGGGGATGCGCACCAGCTCGGCGAGCAGGTCCAGCATCGCGTCGGCGTCGCTGTCGATCTGTTCGCGCACCAGGTCCGGCCAACGGGTCACTGTCGTCACGCGGCCCAGCATCTCATCCACACCGGGTGGCGGCGCTGACCCGGAGCCGGACGCGCTACGGAGCCGGCGGGCGACCAGCGGGTGGAACCACCCTTGACCGCTCCGTAGAGCAGAACTAGGTTGGGCAGAAATCGATTGCTAGGTTCCTTATGCCACGTATGCCATCAGATTCGGGTGCCGCGGTCGAGCTGTGCGGCGTCTCCAAACGATTCCCGGGTGTCGTCGCGGTCGACCAGGTCGACCTCACCATCCGCGCTGGCGAAGTGCACGTCGTCGCCGGTGAGAACGGCGCTGGCAAGTCCACCCTGATGAAGCTGCTCTCCCAGGTGGAACGGCCGGACGACGGCACCATGCTGGTCAACGGCGACCGGGTCAGTTTCGCCGGCCCCCGGTACGCGCAGAGCCTCGGGATCGCCATGGTCTACCAGGAGTTCGCGCTGGCCCCCCACCTGTCGGTGGCCGAGAACCTGTTCCTGGGACGCGAGCCGGTACGCGGCCCGTTCATCAACCGGCGCGAAGAGCGGCGAGCCGCCGTGGCCCTCTTGGAACGGGTCGGGCTCCGGATCGACCCGAACCGCGCCGCCGGCACCCTCTCGATCGCCGAGCAGCAGCTCGTGGAGATCGCCAAGGCGCTCGCCATCGACGCCAGGGTGGTGATCCTCGACGAGCCGACGGCGACCCTGACCGAGCCCGAGATCGACGACCTGTTCGAGGTGATCCGCGGCCTCACCGGAGCGGGCACGGCGGTGCTCTACATCTCGCACCGGCTGGACGAGATCTTCCGGATCGCCGACACCGTGACCGTGATGCGGGACGGCGCGGTGGTCGACAGCCTGCCGATCGCCGACCTCGACCACGACAAGCTGGTACGCCTGATGGTGGGCCGCGACATCGCCAACCTCTACCCGAAACCGGAGACGGAGATCGGCGCACCGGTACTCCGGGTACGCGACCTGACCACCGCCAAGGTCACCGGCTGTTCCTTGCAGGTACGCGCCGGAGAAGTGGTCGGGCTGGCGGGTCTGGTCGGCGCCGGGCGTACCGAGTTGGCACGGGCGGTGTTCGGGGCGGACACCGTACGCACCGGCACCGTCGAGGTGGACGGCACCCCGGTACGCCTCTCGTCCCCCCGCGCGGCGGTCGCTGCCGGCATCGGCTACCTCACCGAGGACCGGAAACGGGAGGGCCTGGCGCTGCAGCTCCCGGTCGACCAGAACATCACGATGGCGAACCTGCCGAGTCTCGCCGGGTTCCTGCGACTGGGCACCGAGCGGTCGGTCGCCCAGCGACGCCGCAAAGAGCTCAACATCCGTACCCCTTCGTTACGGCGCAAGGTGCAGCAGCTCTCCGGCGGTAACCAGCAGAAGGTGGTGGTCGCCAAGTGGCTGGAGACCAACGCCCGGGCGCTGCTGTTCGACGAGCCGGCGCGCGGCATCGACGTGATGGCGAAGGCGGAGATGTTCGGCCTGATCGGTGATCTCGCGAAGCAGGGGCGGGCGGTCGTGCTGATCAGCTCGTACCTGCCGGAGCTGTTGAACATGTGCGACCGGATCGTGGTGATGCGGGAGGGCCGGATCGCCGGCGAGCTGGCCCGGACCGAGTTCTCCGAGGAAGCCGTGATCGCGCTGGCGACCGGCGCGGCCGGAACCGCTGGAGTTGCCGAAGCCGCCGAAGCCCAGACCCCGACAGCGGAGGTGCCCCAGTGACGGTAGTGCCCGATACGGTCCGGCGGCTGGTGGGCGGCGCCGCGACGCGGGACCGGCTCTCGGCCGCGGTGTCGCAGCTCGCGGCCGCTGGCGCGTTGATCGTGATCTTCGTGTACCTGTCCTTCGCCTCACCAGCGTTCCTCACCGCGGACAACCTGTTCAACATCGGGGTGCAGACCGCGGTGACCGCGATCATCGCGATCGGCATGACGGTCGTGATCATCACCGGCGGGATCGACCTGTCGGTCGGTTCGGTCGCGGCCCTCGCGGGTGTCTCCGGTGCGATCCTGATGAGCCGGTACGGAGTCGACCCGCTGCTGGCCATCCTCGCCGGCACCGCGGTGGGCGCGCTCGCCGGGCTGGTCAACGGCGTACTGGTCAGTGCCGCCCGGATGGCCCCGTTCATCGCCACCCTCGGGATGATGAGCGTCGCCCGTGGCCTGGTCATGATCATCACGGGGGCGGTCGCGGTGTTCGGGTTGCCGGACGCGTTCCGGCTGCTCGGGCAGGGGCAGATGGGCGTACTGCCGTTGCCGATCCTGGTGCTGGTGGTGATCGCGCTGGCCTGTCACGTGATGCTGACCCGTACCCGGTTGGGACGGTACTGCTACGCCATCGGCTCCAACCCGGAGGCGGCCACGCTGTCAGGGATCCGGGTACGCACCACGCTCACCTCCGCGTACGTGATCTCCGGCGCGCTGGCCGGATTCGGGGGCATGATGGCCGCCTCCCGGATCAACTCCGGGCAGCCCAACTTCGGGCTCGGCCTGGAGCTGGACGTGATCGCCGCCGCGGTGATCGGCGGGGCGAGCCTGTTCGGCGGTCAGGGCAGCATCTTCGGCACCCTGATCGGCGCGTTCATGATGGCGCTGATCCGCAACGGCTCGGTGCTGCTGGACGTCAACGTCTTCTACCAGAGCGTGATCATCGGCGTGGTGATCTGGCTGGCCGTCTACTGGGACCAGTTCCGGCGCCGCCGGCTCGAAGCCGGCACCACCTAGGTACTGGAAGTCGGGGCCACCAAGGTACCGGCCTTGCCGGTGCCACGGACGAAGGAGTGATTCACGTGCGAAGGCTGCTCACCGGGTTGGCCACGCTGGCCGTACTCACCACCGCCGGATGCGGCGTGGAGGTACGCGGCGAAGGCGGCGACGACAAGGGAAAGAAGCAGGGCCCGATCCAGCTCGCCGTGGTGCCGAAAGCGGTCGGTTTCGACTTCTGGGAGTCGGTACGCAAAGGCGCTGAATGCGCCGCCGGCAAGCACACGGAGGTCTCCGTCAAGTGGGACGGCGTGTCCCAGGAAACCGACGTCACCGGGCAGGTGAACCTGCTCCAGAACTTCATCACCCAGGGCGCGGACGGCATGGTGTACGCCGCCACCGACGCCAAGGTGCTCTCCAAGGTGACCGAGGCGGCGCTGGACAAGGACATGGCCGTGGTCAACATCGACTCCGGTACGGACCCGCAGCCGAAGGGCGTACCGGTGATGGCGACCGACAACGTGGCCGCCGCCGAAGAGGCAGCTGACCTGCTCGCCGACTCGCTCGGTGAGGGCGACCACGAGATCGCGTTCCTGCCGTTCCAGGCGGGTACGGTCACCAACGACCAACGCGCCAAGGGCTTCAAGGACGGGCTCAAGAAGCACACCAACCTCAAGCTGGTGGCGGAGCAGTCCAGCCAGAGCGACTACAACACCGCGCTGCGGGTCACCGAGGACATCCTCACCGCCAACCCGAAGCTCAAGGGCATCTTCGCCGCGAACGAGCCGGGCGTGCTCGGTGCCGCCGAGGCGGTACGCCGTGCCGGCAAGACCGGGAAGGTGAAGATCATCGGTTGGGACGCCGCACCGGACGAGTTGAAGGGCGTACGCGACGGCGTGATCAGTGCCCTGGTGGTGCAGAACCCGTTCCGGATGGGCTTCGACGGCGTCAACGCGGCGGTGTCGATGATCCGCGACGGGAAGGCGGTGACGTCGGCCGACACCGGGGTCACCTTCGTCACGAAGGACAACATCGACGACCCGAAGGTCAAGGCGGTCCTCAAGCCCAGCTGCAAGAACCCCCCGACGAGCTGATCCGCACCCGGCTCCCGGCAAGCGGCACCGACATTGGGCCGGAATCATGGAACACCCCGGCGTGTCTCATGATTCCGGCCCAATGTCCGCCGGAGGTTGTTCGACGCCGCCGAGGGGAGCGGGGTCAGGCGTTGCCGTACACGGGGACGTGGGCTCCGCTGATCGCGCCGGAGCCGTCCTCGCAGAGGAACCGGATCACCCCCGCGATCTGCTCCGGCCTCACCCACGAGCCGTGGTCCGCCTTCGGCATCGCGGCCCGGTTCGCCGGGGTGTCCACCACGCTCGGCAGGATCGCGTTGACCCGTACGCCGTCGGCGGCGTACTCCACGGCCATCGCGTCCACCAGGGCCAGTACGGCGGCCTTGCCGGTGGCGTAGCCGGCGGCTCCTGAGAACGGGCGTACCGCCGCCCGGCTGGAGACGCAGACCACCGCGCCACCACCGCCCGCGACCAGGTGCGGCAGTGCCGCGGCGCAGGTCAGGTAGGTGGGACGCAGGTTCAGCCGTACCTGCCGTTCGAACTCGTCGATCGGAGTCTCATGCACCTTGCCGCCCATCGCGAACCCGCCCACCAGGTTCACCACGGCGCGCAGCGGCGCCTCGGGGTCACCGGCGGCGAGATCCACCGCGGGGCGTACCGAGTCGGGGTCGAAAAGGTCTGCTTGTACCGTGGCCAGCTTCGGGTCGTCCGGCAGCCGTTCCAGTTCGGACTCGGCGATCCACGGCACCACCACCCGCCAGCCGGCGTCCAGGAACCCACGGGTGACCCCGCTGCCCAGACCACCCGAGCCGCCTGTGACCAGCACTGTGCGTTCCATCGTTCCTCCACTCGATCCGGTCCACGACTGTGACGGTACGGCGCGGCGCTTCGCGCCGGGTTCAGTGGCGGTGCGTGTTGTCCGGCTGGGACGGATCACCGGGGTGTTCGAACCCTTCGGCGGTACGCAGTGACTCGGCACGCCGCCGGTCCAGCCAGCGGGCGTACTCCGCCAGGCGTTGCCCGGTACGCCGCCGGGCTCCGTCGTCGGGTCCCGCCCGGTCGGCGACCTCGTCCACTCGGGCCCGGTGCCACCCGAGCGGGGACTCGACCGGCCCGACCAGCTCGCCGGGTGACGCCGTACCCAGCCCGGCCGCGAGTGGCGCCGGCAGGTCGTCCAGCGTGGTCCAGCCGATCGACGTCAACGGCACCTCCGCCGCCAGACCCGGGGTGGCGGCGGACGCGTGGCTGACCCGGTACCAGCGCCGTCGGCCGCCTGACCCCTCGCCCGCCGGCGCCACCCCGTCC
>JBOGDK010000235.1:0-7564 GCA_050701795.1 Micromonosporaceae bacterium | reverse complement strand
GCTGGGGCGAACCAGTCGTGCCACTTCACGCCCGCACCGAAGCCCGAACCGGTGGACAGCGCGACGTACACGTCGGCGTTCGCGCCCTGGGTGAACGTGATGATGTCATCGCGACCGTCGCCGTTGATGTCCCCTGACATCGGGGTCTCGCCCATCGGGGCGAACAGGTCGTGCCACTTCGTACCGGCGCCGAAGCTGGAGCCGGTGGACGTGGCGACGTACACGTCGGCCTGCGGACCATGGGTGAACGTGACGATGTCGTCGTTGCCGTCACCGTTGAAGTCCGTCGAGGCGCCGCCGAAGTACGTTGACGAGCAGTTCCGGCTGGTGTGCCGGCGGCTGTTCCCGTCGTAGTTCATCGGTACGCCGTCGATCACGATCGGCACCCGGCCACCGTCGGCGATCTGCTCGTAGTGCAGGTGGTGTCCGGTGGAGTTGCCGGTGGTGCCGACCTTCCCGACCTCCTGGCCGAGCCGTACCCCCTGCCCGAGCGACACGGAGAACGCCGACAGGTGGCCCACCCGGGTCGCCCAGCCGTCGCCGTGGTCGATCACCACTTCGTTTCCGTACCCACCGTTGTATTTCGCGGACACCACCCGCCCGCCCGCGGACGCCAGCACCGGAGTGCCGTTGTCCGCGTCGCCCGGCAGGTTGTAGTCGATGGCGTTCGACACCTCGCTGGAGTGGTGGTAGTAGTCCCGCCACTCGCCACACGGCCACGGTGCCGCGTAGTTCGGGCGGGCCCCGGCCGCCGACGCGGCGGTGGCCACGAGCACCGTGGCCGCCGCCCCGACCGTCGCCGCCGCGAGCACTGCCAGCGTGCCGGCGAGCGCCGCGACCTGCGGCCTCGTCAGAGCCCGGCTCACAGCGTCGTCTCCCCCGCCAGGCCGAAGAAGTCGTGCCACTTGGCCTCGGTGCCGGTGAACCCGGTACCTGTGGAGGTGGCGACGTACACATCGGCGTTGGCGTTCTTCGTGAAGGTGACGATGTCGGCCTTTCCGTCACCGTTGAAGTCGCCGACGTACGGGAATTCGCCGCCGGGGGCGAACCAGTCGTGCCACTTCAGCTCCGTACCGCTGAATCCGGTGCCGGTGGACGTGGCGACGTAGACGTCTGCCGTCGTGCCCTGCGTGAACGTCACGATGTCGGCCTTGCCGTCACCGTTGACGTCGCCGACCCTGGGCTGTTCGCCCCCGATGGCGAACCAGTCGTGCCACTTGGCACCGGCGCCGAAGCCGGATCCGGTGGACAACGCGACGAACACGTCACCAGCCGTGCCGCGGGTGAACGTGACGATGTCGTCCTTGCCGTCGCCGTTGACGTCGGCCACCGCCGGGAACTCGCTGTGCGGGGCGAACCAGTCATGCCACTTCTGCTCGGTGCCGACGAAGCCGGAGCCGTTCGACAACGCGACGTACACATCCCCTGCGGCGCCGCGGGTGAACGTGACGATGTCGTCCCTGCCGTCACCGTTGACGTCCCCCACCGCCGGCACCTCACCCGCCGGGGCGAAGAAGTCGTGCCACTTCGCACTCGCGGCGAACCCGGAGCCGGTGGACAGCGCGACGTACACGTCGGCGTTCGTGCCGTGGGTGAACGTGACGACATCCTCCTTCCCGTCGCCGTTGAAGTCGCCGGTCAGCGGGGTCTCCCCGGACAGGGCGAACCAGTCGTGCCACTTGGCGCTGGCACCGAACGCGGTACCGGTCGATCCGGCCACGTACACGTCTGCCAATGAGCCGTGGGTGAACGTGACGATGTCGTCCTTGCCGTCACCGTTGAAGTCGGTCGGGGACCCGCCGTAGACGCCGCCACCACCGGCGTTGACCAGCTGCATGTAGTACGCCCAGTTCCAGTGCGGACCAGGGTCGGTGTGGTCGTTGCCGGGCATCTCGTTGTGGCCCTTGACGTAGTCCCGGGTCTTCGGCAGGCCGTACCGGTCGCAGAGGTGCCGGGTGAGCGCCGCGGAGGAGCGGTACATCGCGTCGGTGAACCACTTCGGATCGCTGACGAACCCCTCGTGCTCGATACCGAGCGACGAGGAGTTGTACGAACGCACGTGGTACGCGGTGTCGCGGTCGCGCACCATCTGGGTCACTTCGCCGTCCGAGGAACGGATCACGTAGTGGGTACTGACCCCGGAGGACGGGTTCTGGAACCAGCTGATGGTGCCGGCGTACGAGCCCTGGGTGACGTGGATGATCACGTACCGGATCGCGGCGCTGCGACCGGCTGAGTAGTTGCCACCGTGCGCCGGGATCCAGCGGGCGGGCGGGTAGTCCTCGCTCTGGATCCCGATCTCGCCCGCTTCCGGTGCGTCACGATCCGCCGCCGGCGCGCCGGTGCCGACCGGGCCGACCTTGGCGTACCGGCCGCGTTGCGGGGTCACCTCACGACGCGGCATCGTCACCTTCTCGCCGCCCGCCACGGTGGTCGAGATTCCGGTGTTGAGCAGCTCGTACGCGGTGTCGGCGTACAGCCGTGCCACCTGCGGGTCCTTCGCGCCGCCGTACTTCGCGACGACCGGGTACCAGGCACCGAGCCGGTCCCGGTCACCGGCGGCCAGCAGCGTGTCCGCGTACGCCGAGAGCAGCGCGGCACCACCCCGGATGTTCGCGGTGGTGTCGGTCCTCAGCTTCGCCGGTGACGTGCCCGTCAGCCGGGACGCCCGTTCCAGGTCGCGTCGTTGCGGGTTGCTCACCAGGTGCATCACGCCGTATCCGTTGGCGTGGCTGGGTTCGCCGCGGTGTCCGTCCAGGTGGGTTTCGCCGTACCCGACGGCGACGAGCAGATCGCGCGGTACGTCGTACTCGTCGGCGGCGGCGGCGAACGCGGCGTTCATGGTGCCCTGCGGCTGCGCCGGTACGCCCGCCTGGGCGGACTGGCCACCGGCGCTGAGGGCCACAGCGAGCAGCCCTGCGAAGACGAGTCCCGTTCTCCGGGCCCGATTGGCGTGTCTCACGGTTCCTCCCCTGGTGATCGGATCGTGGTGCTGGTGGCGCGCCACCGGGTGTGGCGGCACGCCGGACGAGTCGTGGGGTTGGGGGTCCGGCGTCGGGCGCCGGGCCGACCGGCTGGGGTCGAGCCAGCGTCAGGTGCCGGGCCGACCGGCCGGAGACCGGTCGGCCCGGGTGTCCGCACTAGAGGCTGGTCTCGCCCGGCACCCCGAAGTGGTCGTGCCACTTGGCCCCGGCACCGAAGCTGGTACCGCTGGAGAGCGCGACGAAGACGTCGGCGCTGGTGGTGTGGGTGAAGGTGACGATGTCGTCCTTGCCGTCCCCGTCGAAGTCGCCGAGGTACGGGAACTCGGCGTGCGGGGCGAAGAACTCATGCCACCTGGTACCGGCGCCGAACCCGTTGCCGGTGGAGAGCGCGACGTACACGTCGCCGGCGCTTCCCCGCGTGAAGGTCACGATGTCGTCTTTGCCGTCCCCGTTGACGTCACCGATCCGGGGCTGTTCACCTCCGGGGGCGAACCAGTCGTGCCACTTCTGCTCCGTACCGACGAACCCGGTCCCGGTGGACAGCGCAACGTACACGTCGCCAGTGGACCCTCGGGTGAACGTGACGATGTCGTCCTTGCCGTCCCCGTTGACATCGCCGACGGCGGGATACTCACCGGTCGGGGCGAACCAGTCGTGCCACTTCTGTTCCGTGCCGACGAACCCATTGCCGTTGGAGAGCGCCACGTACACGTCGGCTTTGCTGTCGTGGGTGAACGTCGCGATGTCGTCCTTGCCGTCGCCGTTGAAGTCGCCGACCGCGCCGATCTCGGCCCTTGGTGCGAACCAGTCGTGCCACTTGGCGCCACCAGCAAAGCCGGTGCCGGTGGAACGACCGACGTACACGTCCCCGGTGTCGTGGTGGGAGAAGGTGACGACGTCGTCCTTACCGTCACCGTCGAAGTCCCCGGTGTACGGGGTCTCGCCGCCGATCGCGAAGAAGTCGTTCCACTTCACCCCGTCGCCGCTGAACCCGGTACCGGAAGAGAGGGCGGCGTACACGTCGGCGCTGGGGCCGTGGGTGAAGGTGACGACGTCGTCCTTGCCGTCACCGTTGAAGTCGGCCGGTGAACCGCCGTAGATGGTGGTCATCTCGGCCGCCTCGGCGATCATCGCGTTCGCCTTGGCCGCCGACTGGTCGTACCGGTCGGGGAAGGCGGACCGCTGTACGCACTGCGCGACCTGGCCCGGGCTGTAGCTCGGGTTGTTCCGGTCGCACACGATCGCGCGGGTGAAGAACTGGGTGGCGGCGTACACCGGATCCATGATCTGTTCCGGGGTGCCCCAGCCGTAGCTGGGACGCTGCTGGAACACACCGAGGGAGTCCTTGTCCCCGCACGGCAGGTTGTTCATGTGGGACTCCACCCACCCGGCCTCGAACCCGGCGAGCATCACCTTGCTGTTGACGTTGTGATGCCGCCCGACCCGGTAAACGATCTTCGTGACCCACAGATCACGGTCGGGCGGGATGTAGTCGCACGCCTCGATCGCGTAGTCGTCGCCGGGGTCCGGGTCGTCCCACTCGGTGTCCCCCGCCCGCGCGGGCGCCCCCGCCACTGCCACCGACGCCGCGAGAAGCAGGCCGACCGTCACGGTCCGTGCGATCCGGACGATCTGTCGTCGTGGTGGCTGGCTGCGATCCGGTGCTAGCGGTGTCTGGTCCATTCGTTGCCTCCCCTGAAAGTCCACGTACGCGAGTGCCGTTATCTGACCGGGGCGGCGGTGTCTGCCGTCCCGCACGGTCCGACCGGAGTCCGGAGGACCGACGAGGTGCTCGTCAGGAGTACTTCGCTATGGCGTGGAGCTGGAGAGGTATGGGTGGAACCGCGGCGCATTGTCCTTACCGGACTGACAACGCCCGGAGGCGGCACCGTTCTGTACGGGTAATCGATTTCTGAAGAAAAGCTACAGCCGTTTGCGCCGTCTGGTCAAGACCTGACCCACGATGAATGCCGGATCCCGTCCGGACCTCCGTACCGCGGTTATGGTCAAGGTGCCGCCGTAGATCAGCCACCGCGCGACCAGACAGGAGCGACACGTGAAGGCATGGGTGGTACGCGCCCCAGGACCGGTACGGTCCGGGCCGATGATCATGGTGGAACGGCCGGTCCCGGAACCCGGACCGGGCGAAGTGCTGATCCGGGTACACGCCTGCGGCGTGTGTCGTACCGACCTGCACCTGGCCGAAGGCGACCTGCCACCACACCGGCCCGCCACCGTGCCGGGGCACGAGATCGTCGGGGAGGTGGTCAAGCGTGGCCCGGCCGCTACCAGCGGCGACCTGCCCGGTACGGCACCGGCCGACGCACCCCGCTCAGACCTGCCACGCGGCCGGGCGCCCGGCAACGGCGACGCGGCGCTGGCGCGTACCGGTCGCGGGCGGATTCCGATCGGTGCCCGGGTCGGCGTCGGGTGGCTCCGCGGCACCTGCGGGACCTGCCGTTACTGTGCCCGCGGCGCCGAGAACCTCTGCCCCGCCTCGAAATACACCGGCTGGGATGCCGACGGCGGGTACGCCGAGTACGCCACCGTCCCCGAAGCCTTCGCCTACCGGCTGCCGTCGGCCGCGGACCCGGTCACCCTCGCCCCGCTGCTGTGCGCCGGCATCATCGGGTACCGGGCGCTACGGCGTACCGGGGTGGGGCCCGGAGGCCGGCTGGGGATCTGGGGCTTCGGAGCCTCCGCCCACATCACCGCTCAACTCGCCGTCGCGAGCGGCGTCCAGACCCATGTGTTCACCAGGGCGGCCGCCGCCCAGCAGCTCGCCCGCCGGCTCGGCGCCACCACGGCACAAGGGGTGTACGGCGACAGCCCGGTGCCGTTGGACGCCGCGATCATGTTCGCGCCGGTCGGTGAGCTGGTGCCGGTGGCACTGTCCGCCCTGGACCGGGGCGGTGTGCTGGCGATCGCCGGGATCCACCTGACCGACATACCGCGGCTGGAGTACGAAAGGCACCTCTTCCACGAGCGCGAGGTGCGCAGCGTCACCGCGAACACCCGCGCAGACGGCACCGAATTCCTCGCGCTCACCGCGGCGGTACGCCCGGAACTGTCCATCGTGCGGTATCCGTTCGACATGGCGCACCGTGCCCTGATCGACCTGGCGTCCAACCAGATAACCGGCGTAGCCGTACTCGAAATCGGCTGACCCGCTCGCGCGTCCGGTTGCCGGCTCTCAGAAGAGGGCTGCTGCGGTGGCGGCGTCGAGGACGAGTTGGGGGGCGAAGCCGACCACCAGAGCGATCAGCGTCGCCACGGCGACCGCCGCCACCACCGACCACGCAGCCGCGGGGGGTCGCGCTGTCACGGCCTGCTCCGCGGGGCGGTACAGCAGGGCACCCAGGCGTACGTAGTAGGCCAGGCCGACCACCGCGTTCAGGGCCACCACCACGGCGAGCCACCCGGTGCCGCTTTCCAGCAGCGCGCGTACCACCACGATCTTGGCGAACAGGCCAGCGAGACCTGGCGGCAGCCCGGCCAGCCCCGCCAGCGCCAACCCGAACCCGGCCGCCCACCACGGGGAACGCCGCGCCACCCCCCGGTACGCCTCGATCGGACCACCGTCGGCGGCGCCTCGCAGTCCGATCAGCGACCCGAACGCGGCCAGTTCGAGCAGTACGTAGAACAGCGTGTACCCGATCGCGGCGGCGACCACGGTGGCCACCGCGGCCTCGTCGGCGTACGCCACGGTGAGGCCGCCGAGCGGCGCCAGGATGTACCCCGCCTGGGCCACCGACGACCAGGCGAGCAGCCGTACGATCCGGGTCTGCCGCAACGCCACCAGGTTGCCCACCGTCATGGTCAGTACGGCGAGCAGCGCGAACGCCGGCCCGACGACGTCCCACCAGGGACGCAGCGCGGCCACTCCGACGTAGAGCAGGGCGACCACGCCTCCCACCTTGGACGCGGTCGACAGGTACGCCGCCACCGGCAGCGGCGCACCGTCGTACGTGCCTGGCGCCCAGCCGTGGAACGGCACCGCGGCCACCTTGAACGCCAGTCCGACCAGCACCAGGACCACGGCCGCGGCGGTCAACGGGACCTCCCGCAGCTCGTCGCGCCCGGCCAGGGCGGTGGCCAGCCGGTCGAGGTGGACCGCTCCGGTCAGCGCGTACAGCAGGGCCGCGCCCATCAGGGTCACCGTGGTGGACACCACGGACACCACGAAGAAGTTGATCGCCCCCGACACGCTCGCCACCACACCCCGCCGCAGCCCGACCAGGACGTACAGCGGGAGGGTCAGAGTCTCCAGGGCGACCAGCAGCGTGATCAGATCCCGGGAGTAGCCGAGCACCACGCCGCCGGTCAGCGAGCACAGCAGCAGGAACACGTATTCCCCGGCTGGCACCGTCTCCCCCGCTGGCACCGTTTCCCCGGCCGGCAATGCAACGCCGCCACGGTCGCCGGTCAGGGTGGGCACCGACAGCGCCAGCACCCCGATGGTGAGTACGCAGAACAGCACGGCGACCACCGCACCGGCCCCGTCCGCCACGTACGAGCAGGAACGCTCCACGGCTACGTCGCCCACGAGTCGCGCCGGGCCGGTGCAGAAGGTGCCCCGG
>JBOGDK010000234.1:0-7604 GCA_050701795.1 Micromonosporaceae bacterium | reverse complement strand
GCCGCAGTCTCGTCGTGGTACACGTACCTGGCGCACAACGATCTCACCGAACGCAACCCGTTCGCCGGGGTCAGCCGTCCCACGGTGCACCGCGACACCTCCCCGACCGTCGGTCTCACGGTCGCCGAAGCGGCGGTGCTGTTGGACGCCGCTGACGCCGCGGCGGTACGTCTGGGCAGCGAGGCCGCGTTGCGGGACGCCGTACTGTTGCGGATCCTCTTCGACACCGGAGTCCGTGTCGGCTCGTTGCTGAACGCCGACGTGGCCTCGGTCGGCCAGGACTCCGGGCACCGGGTGTTGCGGTACGTCAACAAGGGCGGCCACGCCAAGCGGGCGGTGCTCCCGCCGCACTGCGCCGCGATCCTGGATCAGTACCTGATGCGCCGTGCGGCGCGGGAGGGGGTCGCGACCGGTACGCTCTCCGGCCCACTGCTGGTGACCATGCCGTACCGGGGGCGGGGCGGTGGCCGGCGGCTGACCGGGCGGGATGCCCGCAACGTGCTCCAACGGATCGCCCGAGCCGCCGGTCTGCCGACGGCCGACCGGCTCTCGCCACACTCCGCGCGGCGTACGTTCGTGACGGTGGCGCTCGGGCACGCGCCACTGGAGCGGGTGCAGGCCGCCGTCGGCCACCAGGATCCTCGTACCACGCTGCTCTACCAGGACGACCGAGACTCGCTGGACAGCTCCCCCGGATATGCCGTCGCCGGCGAACTCGCCCGCCGGCAAAAGCAATCGTCACAGTGACGTTTTCCGCCCCCGCGCGGGGCCGACCGTACCTCCGGAGATCCGATCGCTGTATGCAGACCGCATCGTGGTTCCCGATCTAAGGGGTCGCCGTAGCTTCCAGCGCAAAAACAACGATTCCGTTGATCTTGGCCGGTGACGGCCGCGGGGCTGAGGGTCGGGTTCGTACGGTCCGTGGGTGGCGACCAGCGCAACCACGGGCATCTGGCGCCCGAGGGAGTCTCACCCTCGGGCTACCCGACCTGGCGACCTTGGGCTCAAGCGGACGGCGCTACCGGGGTACGCAGGCCGAGCCACTGCTCGGCGTCCCAGGCATGGAACCGCTCTACCTCGGTGAACCCCAGCGTCGCCGCGAGGCGCATCGAGCCGACGTTGGCGGTCTGGGTGGTGAGCATCACCGGCTCGCCGGGAAGGACGCCGTCGAACCAGTCGAGCGCCGCCGCGCAGGCCTCGGCGGCGTACCCGAATCCCCACGCCCGCGGCAGGAACAGGTAGCCGAGATCGGCCTTCCCCGCAGCAGCCGGGCGACGCTGCCCCGTTGCTCTCCTTAGCAGGATCTGGCCGATCATCGCGCCGTCGAGATCAACGACGAAACTCCCGGGCCACCGCTCGGGTACCCCGAGCATCTCGCGCTCAAGCTCGTCACGCGGCCGAGGTACGTGTGCACCTCTTGCGACGCCAGCAGCGCGATGAACGCCGAACGGTCCCGGGCCTCGGGCTCACGGAGCACGAGCCTCTCGGTCCGGATCGGCTCAGGCGGCCAGGCGACGGGCCCCAGGTCTGACATGCGCGCAGGCTAACAGCCGAGGCGCTGGAAATAGGTTCCTCTCGACCCAGTGGTAGGACTCGGTGCGGTTGCGGCCCAGCAGCACCGGCGACACCGCCTACTTGAGATTGTCGTAACGGATCTTCCCCGTCGGGACGCCACCGATCGTGGTGAACGAGGCCGAGGGGCATGAACGTCGAAGTCCGCGCGCCCCGCCTGACGCTGGCCGGTGCGTCCGACGAACTGCTGGAACGTCTCGTGCCGCTCGTGCGGGCCGGGGTCGCCGACGCCGAGCCGTGGCCGTTCGACGACCCGATCTCGTTCTACGCCGACAGCCCCGAACGCGAATGGCAATGGCTGCGCGGCATCTGGGCCGGCCGCGCCCGCGTGACCCCGGATTCGTGGCGGCTGTACTTCGCCGTGCTCGTCGACGGCGAACCGGTCGGCATGCAGGACCTCATCGGCACGAACTTCACGCGATTCGGCACGGTGTCCAGCTTCTCGTGGCTGGCCCCCGGTAGCCGCGGACAAGGGCTCGGCAAGGAAATGCGGGCGGCGATCCTGCAGCTGGCCTTCGCCGGGCTGGGCGCACGCGAAGCCGGCAGCGACGCCTTCGTCGACAACGAAGCGTCCAACCGCGTTTCCCGTGGCCTGGGCTACGAACCGAACGGCACGGACTGGGACACCCGCCGCGGCGAGCCCGCGCGGATCCAGCAGTGGCGGCTCACTCGGGACGCGTGGGAACGGGTCCGCCGGGACGACATCGAGCTGACCGGCGTCGAGGAGTGCCTGTCCGTCCTGGGCATCGGCTAGCGGAACGCGATCACCGTGCCCGACGTCGTGCTGGTGATCGCGTTCCCGCGCCGTCACCAGCAGCTCGCCCTGCCCCGCTGGCCGTTTCGATGACCGCACGGTCCAGCCGCTCCAGCTCGGGCTCGCTCACGACCTCCAGCCTGCGCCCACCCTGCGGTGTTCGTAACTGGGGGACGAGGAGACGGCGGCCGCTACGCATACCCCCGGGGGTATGGTGGCTTCGGAGGTTGACGTCATGGAGATGCAGACACAGGCGTTCTCAGAGGCCGTGACCCGGCTGAAGCGAGCACACGGTCAGCTCGGCGCAGTGATCGGCATGATCGAAAACGGTGATGATTCTGAGCGGGTCATGACCCAGTTGGCTGCGGTGTCGCGAGCCCTGGACAAGGCCGGATTCAAGATCATTTCAACCGGGCTGCTGGAGTGCCAGACCGCCCGTGAGCGTGGCGAGCAGCCGCCGCTGACCGAAGAACAGCTGGAGAAACTGCTTCTCGCGTTGTCCTGAGTGGTGTGCGGGCAATGACGTGGGGCAACGGCTGCGCGGGCCGTACCGCTGTGGGTATGACAGGGCGAGGGAGCCGGCAGCACGACGGACGGAGTTGGTGATGAGCGACGTTGCCGTCGAAGTGGTGGAAACCTCGTCGCTGGGTGACAGAAGCTACCTGGCCCATGACGGGCAGGTGGCCGTCGTGGTCGATCCACAACGCGACATCGATCGGATTCTCGCGTTGGCGGGCCGGCTCGGCGTACGGATCGCCTACGTCGCGGAGACGCACCTGCACAACGACTACGTCTCTGGCGGCCTGGCCCTGGTGAAGCTGACCGGTGCTGGGTATCTGGTCGCGGCCGCCGACCCGGTGTCCTTCTCACGTGTGCCGGTCAACGACGGCGACCGCATCGCGGTGTCCGAGCGGATGGCCCTCTCGGCGGTGGCCACCCCGGGACATACCTTCCACCACCTGTCGTACGTGTTGCGGGGCCCGGGCGGCCCGCTGGGGGTGTTCACCGGCGGTTCCCTGCTGTTCGGTACCACCGGGCGGACCGACCTGCTCGGCGCCCGACACGCTCGCCCGCTCGCCCTGCAACAGCACGCCTCCGTACGGCGGCTGGCCGATCTCGTACCTCCCGGCGCGCAGGTGTGGCCCACCCACGGCTTCGGCAGCTTCTGCTCCGCCACCCAGGCCGATGCCACGGCCTCCACCTTTGGACGCGAACGTGACGTGAACCCGGCGTTGCGTCTTGAAGCCGACGACTTCGTCGCGGACACGCTGGCAGGTCTGGACGCGTATCCCGCGTACTACGCGCACGTGGGCGTGCGCAACGTCGACGGCGCCGACATGATCGACCTGAGCCCACCCCGTCCCGCCGGCGCCGAGGAGCTACAGGAACGGATCTCGGCCGGCGAGTGGGTGGTGGACCTGCGTACCCGTAAGGCGTACGCGCACCGGCACCTGACCGGCACACTCAGCTTCGGCCTGGATGGACGGATGTCGACCTGGCTCGGCTGGATGGCGCCGCGGAACGGGCCGATCATATTGCTCGGCGAAACCGGCGAGCAGGTAGCGCAGGCACAACGGGAACTCGCTCGGATCGGGATCGACCGGCCCGCCGCCGCCACCACTGGTGAGCCGGGCGAGTGGGCGGCCGGTGATCAGAGCCGCCTCGGTCAGCTGCCGACGGCGACGTTCGCTGACCTCGCCAACGCCCACTCAGGTGCGGCTGGCGGGGCGGGTGTTGTTGACCAGCCGGGGGCAGCCGCCGCGGGAGTGGCTGGTCCTTCAGGCGTGCCGCACCGGCTCCCCCATCCGGATGTCGTCCTGGACGTACGGATGAGCAACGAGTGGCGCGACGGTCACCTTGACGGTGCCGTACACCTTCCGCTGCCCGACCTGCCGGATCGTCTCGATGCCGTACCGCCGGGTGCGGTCTGGGTGCACTGCTCGAGCGGATACCGCGCGGCGATCGCAGCCAGCCTGCTGCAACGCGCCGGACGCCAGGTCGTGAACATCGACGACGCCTACGCCACGGCCACCGACGCCGGGCTGACCGTCGTCTCCGGCGTCCACCCCGCCGACCCGGTACGCGAACCGCCTGACACACCGGCAAATTCGGGGCCGGCCGACCACGCCCGGTAACGGGGATGTGCCGTTACCAGTACTGATGCCGTTGTCCGTCGGTGTCTGCGATGAAGATGACTGCGTCGGCGCCGTCCAGCTCTGCCGGGTTCAGCGGGAGGTGGCCGCGCACGATCGGTTCGCCCGTGCCGATCGACGGGGGGAGCGCGGCGCGCAAGGCCTGTGTCGGGAACAGGGCGCGGCGGGTGGTCGCCTCGGCCAACGCGCCTTGGAAGGTACGTGGATCGCTGTGCGGGTTGGCGTCGGTTGCCAGGAACGCGTAGCGCTCGCCGAGGGTGAGCCCGACCAGCGCGCCAGCGCTCCCCCAGGTCACCTCGTCCTCGCCGACGGGCATGTGGGACTGCACCGGCTGGAGGTGCACGTTGTGCGCGAACGCCAGGCTCGGTCCGCGTCGCTGCTCCTGGGCAACGATCGCGAGCAGGTTTTCGGCCATCATCTCGGCGCGCAGGCTGAGCAAGGTCGCGATGCGATCCGGCGTGGGGCTGGCCATGGCCGTGTGATAGCGCAGCAGGCCCTGGGCGGTGCGCGCGTACGCGACGGCGTGGGCATAGCCGGCCGGGTCGGCGGGGCGCAGGCCTGGTGCCGCGCGGCGCAGCGTGCTGGCGAGGTCGTCCGCGACGATACGCAGGGCGCGAACGCGGTCGGAGTCGCCGATGGACGCTGCCGGATCGAACATGGCCGCCTGGTTCGTCCAGTCCTCGTCCTCGCCGAGCAGCGCGTCGAGGTCGCGGGCTGACTCTGGCCGCAGCGCGACGGGCAGGTAGTGGTTAGCCGAGGACAGTGCGTCTCGCGGACTGGGCGCACCGGAGAACTCCAACGGCGCGTCGAAGCCGTGGAAGCGAACCCGATCCTGCGCTCCGCGGCCGGCGTTGTGCGCGCGGAGCCATTCGACGAGTTCGCGGTTGCCCGGCACGGCGCCGAACCCGTGGCTGAACCCGGTCGCGAGCACCTTGTCGACATCCGCCGTTCCCCCGGCCACGTAGTCGTCGACAACCGCCGCGGCAAAGACATCGGTCTCCAGCACGATTGACCGGTACCCGCGTTCGACGAGGTGACCGAGGAGTTCGTTGCGCAGTAACGGGAACGCCTCGATCCCGTGTGTCGGTTCGCCGAGGGCGAGCAGGGTCGGCGGCTCGGTCCGCGCGGCGAGCAGCTCGTCGAGGGCACGGGCCAGGCTTGCCGGGTCGTCGAGTTGGCGGCCGATCCCACGCAGTGATGCGGTCGTGGACATGAACACCCCTTCCGGAAGGAACAGCCTTCAACGCTATCGTTGAAGATTCGGTTGAGGCTTCTACGCCTTCTACCTCGTACAAGTAGGATGAAGTCTCAATTGGAGGTGCAAGCTGAGGCCCATCGACCTTGCCCGGGAACACCAGTTGTCCGCACAGGCGATCCGCAACTACGAGGACGTGGGCATCCTCCCGCCGGCCGAGCGCAGCGAGACCGGCTACCGGCGCTACACGACCCTGCACGCGCAGGCCCTGCGCGCCTTCCTCGCGTTGCGCCGCGGCCACGGGTACCAGCAGGCGATGGAGATCATGCGCGCGACCAATCGGGGCGACACCGAGTCCGCCTACCGGCTCATCGACACAGCGCACGGCGCGCTGCTCGCCGAACGCGACACCCGGACCGAGGTCGCGATGGCCCTAGGCACCTTGTCGACCACGGCACCCACCGCCGCCAACAGTCGGCCGCTGACCGTGGGCGAGCTCGCGCGTCGACTCGGCGTGCATCCGGCGACCCTGCGCACCTGGGAGACCGAGGGCATACTGCGCCCCGAACGCCACCCGGCAACCGGTTACCGCGAGTACGGACCGAACTGCGTGCGCGACGCCGAGATCGCACGACAACTGCGCCGAGGCGGGTACCCGCTGCGCCAGGTCGCGCAGTTCGTCGAGTCGCTGCGCGAGGCGGGCGGGTCCGACGCGTTGAGTGCCTTCCTCGACTCCTGGCAGGACCGGCTGACCACGCGCAGCCGCAACCTTCTCGCCGGCGCGGCCCAACTCGACGCCTACCTCACCATGTCCGCTGTTCCGCTCCTGCTGGACCCCCAGGACTCAAGATCGGGGACGGCGCTCAGGGCGCGTTCGACCTTCTCGGTGGGGTAGGGCGTGGCCCGGCTGACACCGAACAGGTCCCAGTAGAAGTCGTTCATGACCGCCGCGACGGGTGCGTACCGGTGGATCACTGCCGCGATGCCGGGCGGGGCGTCGGTTGGTTCGACGTTGCCGGCCGCGCACGCGCGGATGTACTCGTTGCGTTGTGCTGGCCCGCCGTGCTGCGGCACCGCCACCCCGCAGACATCGGTGACGAGCCAGTTGACCAGCCGCATCAGCCCGTAGCCGATGTCATGGGTCCGGTTGCGGGCAAGGAAACTGGCCTCCCGCGGGGACAGGTCGAATTGCGGAGAGGTCACCAACCCGAAGTCGGCGACGTACAGGCGTTGGCCATCGGTGACGATGTTGCCGAAATGGGCGTCGAAGTGCATCAGCCCGTTGGTGTTCATGAACGCCACATCGGTGAGCACGGATGACTCGACCATCGCGCACGCCGCTGCCACGGCGTCCTGACCAGCGGCGACTTGGGCGGATAGCCAGTCACCGAGGTTGTGCGGGATGTATTCCTGGAACAGCACGACGCTCGCTGATGCCGCGGCCACCGCGTCGATCCGCTCCCGCACGGCAGGGGACCCGCCCCAGTAGCTGACCGCTTGGTCGACGTCGGCGAGTTCGTCGGCAAGCGACGGCGCGCCGGGCAGCACGCGCCAGTGGTACATCAGCGGGAACGCCTCGGTCCGGCGGGCCAGCACCCAACTGGTGGTCAGCGCGTTGGCGGCCAGTTCCCGCCACGCCCCGAAACCTGGGTGGCCGCCGACCCCGTACTGACAAGACGGCGGCATGCCGAACAGGTTCGCCGTCGACCTGACGTTCTCCGGGAGGCGCTCCCGGTCGGACAGGGGGACCCGCTTGGCGAACACCGGTACGCCCTCGACGTCCAGCAACACCGACGTACCGCCGATACCGCGGCTCAGCACCTGTCCCTGTGCCACCACATCGCCCAGCTGCCGGTCGCTGCGCAACGCCAACGCGTTCGACACATCGCTGTACCTGCTGACCCGTTCACCGTCAGACATACCGACCCCT
>JBOGDK010000233.1:0-7612 GCA_050701795.1 Micromonosporaceae bacterium | reverse complement strand
CCGCTGCCCAGGGACGCTGCCCTCGATGATCAACTCGGCTTCCCCGAGCATCGAGTTGAGGTGGACTCCGAACCCCGGCAACCACACCCCGGCGCCCAGGCCGAGAGTCGTGGTGACCACACAGGCATTGCCTTCGGGGTCCACCACGGCGATGTTGGTGGTCTCGCCGGTCCGGTGCCGGGACACGTCCGGCGGTGGGTCCGCGACGGCGATCTCACCGACGCGCCGGGACACGTCCCGCAGCGTGTCCGCGATGCCGACCGCCCTGGCGGGCCGGGGCAGTGCCGCCAGCGGCGGGAGCGCCGCCACCGTCGCGATCGTACGGTTCAGGTCGGTACGGCCGTACACCCGGTGACCCGCGAACCCGGCCGAGGTCACCGGCAGCTCCACCACCTGATACGCCGCCAGATCGACGTCGCTGAGCACGCCACCGGCATCGCGTACCGCTGTCGCGATCGCCTGACCGAGGACTCCGGTGTAGTAGATGTCGGGGCCGTGCTCGGCGAGCAGCTCCAGTGCCTGGTCGAGCCCGGAGTGGAAGAGCAGGTCGCCGCCGAGCAACAGACGCCCGCCCGGGGCGTACGCGGCGGCCCCGTCCCCGCGCAGCATCACCGGCGCCAGCGACGTCAACGTACGCGCCTGCGCCGGGGGCAGCTCCACGCCTTGCCGGGCCATCCCGATCGCTGGTGCCACGACGTCCCGCCACGGCAGCCGACCCCACCGGGCATGGAGTTCGCGGCACCCGGCGGGCACCCCGGGGACCGCCACACTGGGCCCGCCGATCGCGTACCGCAGCGGTACGCCGCCGAAGTTCACCTCGATCGCGGTCATCGGCGCTGCCGTACCACCGTCCAGGCCGGGCACCGCGACGAAGAAGTCAAGGCAACTGACCGTGCCGGTACGGGCGTCGTAGTACGTGGCGTACCCGCCGCCGGCGATGCCGGTCAGCAACGTCTCCGCCACACAGCTGGCGAGCACCGCGGCGACGGCCGCGTCCGCCGCAGAACCTCCCGCGGCGAGGACCTCGATGCCGGCCCGTGCCGTCGCCGGGTGGCCGGCAGCTACGCCGGCAGCCACCCTGGTCGCCTCCTGAATCCGATGTCTGCCTGCGGCATGATCTCCGTTGTGGCGCGGAGCGCATGCCGGGGTTCACCTCCGGTGAGAGCCCTGTCGCCATGGTCGCAGTCGATCGGTCCGCCTTGGCCGGGATCCGGCGGAAACCCGCTGGCGGTGGTGTTCGAATCCGTCGCACGAGCGTGGTCTGATGTCCGGGTGAACCGCACCCCGAGCCGGCCGGCGTACCGTCTGGTCCGCCGGCCTCTCGAGACCGCCGGCCGCCAGCTCGACCCGTCGCAGCGCACGGTGGTCGACCACATCGGCGGTCCGCTGTTGGTGATCGGCGGTCCCGGCACCGGCAAAACCACCGCGCTGGTCGAGGCCGTCCTCGCCCGGGTCGCGCAGGGGGCCGATCCGCAGCAGGTGCTGGTGCTCACGTTCAGCCGCCGCGGTGCGGCACGGCTGAGGGACCGGATCGCGGCCAGGCTGGGTGCCGGGGCTGTCCGCGAGTTGTCGGTGAGAACCTTCCACGGGTACGCGTTCGCGCTGCTGCGCAGTGTCGCGGCGGGGCGCGGCGAGCCACCACCCCGGCTGCTGAACGGTCCCGAACAGGATCTGGTGATCCGGGAGCTGCTCGCCTCCGATGATGTGGGCTGGCCGACGGAGTTGCGCCCGGCGTTGCGTACCCGCGGCTTCGCCGCCGAGTTGCGGGATCTGCTGCTGCGGGCGGCTGAGCGGGACGTACCACCGGACCGGCTCGCGGCGCTGGGCCGGCAGCTGGGACGTCCCGACTGGATGGCGGCCGCCCGGTTCGCGCAGCAGTACGCCGACGTTCTGGCACTCCGGGACGCCACCACCCGCGGTCCGGTGGGGTACGACACCGCCGAGCTGATCCGCGCCGCCGCCGGGCAGCTGGCTGCTGACCCGCGGGCACACGCGCAGGCGCATGCCCGCGCCCGGTACGTCTACGTCGACGAGCTGCACGATGTGGACCCGGCGCAGTGGCGGCTGCTGGAGCTGGTGGCCGGAGGCGGCAGGCATCTGGTCGGGTTCGCCGACCACGACTCGTCGATGTTCGCGTTCCGGGGTGCGGACCCGAGCGGGGTGCTGGAGTTCGGCGAGCGGTTCCGTACCGTCGCCGGGGATCCAGCGCCGACGGTACGGCTGCGGACCAGTTGGCGATCCGGCCCGGTGCTCGTCGCCGCCGCCGGCCGGGTCGCTTCCCGGCTCCGGGGCCCGGCCCGGCACCGGACTCCGCCGGCCGAGCTGGCCAGCCCGCCCGACACACCGCCCGGGGAGGTCGAGGTACAGCTGTTCCGGTCCGTGACCCAGGAGGCGGCGCACCTGGCGCATCAGCTGCGCGCCGCCCACCTGCTGGACGGGGTGCCGTGGGCGGCGATGGCGGTGCTGATGCGTACCTCCGGCCAGCTCGCCGGGTTGCGCCGTGCCCTGGTGCACGCCGGGGTCCCGGTACGGGTCGCCGCCGATGACCTGCCGCTGGCCGCCCAGCCGGCGGTGGCGCCGCTGCTGCTGGTGCTGCGGTGCGCCCTGGATCCGGACCGGCTGGACGAGGAGGCCGCGGTCGCACTGCTGCACTCGTCGCTGGGCGGGGCGGACCCGTTCGCGGAACGCCGGTTGCGACAGGGGTTGCGTGGGCTTGCCTTGGCGGCGGGGGACAGGCGTCCGTCCGGGATGTTGCTGGCAGAGGCGGTGGCGGACCCGACTGAGCTGGCGGCGGTGGAACACCGGTGGGCTGAGCCCGCCAGGCGGGTGGCGCGACTGTTGGCGGTCACCCGGGAAGCGGTCTCGGCACCAGGAGCCACCGCGGAAGGGGTGCTCTGGGCGATCTGGGAAGCCAGCGGGTTGGCCGAACGCTGGTCCGCGGCCAGCGCCGCCGGCGGGCATCGCGGCACCGCGGCGGACCGCGACCTGGACGCCGTACTCGCGCTGTTCGACGCGGCGGCCCGGTTCACCGACCGGCTTCCCGGGGCGGGTCCCGAGGTGTTCGCCGACCACGTGGCGGGGCAGCAGATCCCCGCCGACACGCTGGCTCCCGCCGCCGACCAGGGGGATGCGGTGCGGTTGCTCACGGTCCATTCCGCGAAGGGCCTGGAGTGGGACCTGGTCGCGGTGCCCGGTGTCCAGGAGGGACGCTGGCCCGACCTGCGACTCCGTGGCAGTGTGCTGGGGTCGGAGCTGCTGGTCGACGCGGTGGCGGGGCGTGCCGTGCCGGGGGACCGTACCGGTCTGGTGGCGGCGGCGTTGGATTCCGAACGCCGGCTGTTCCACGTCGCGGTCAGTCGGGCCCGCCGCCGACTGATCGTCAGCGCGGTGGCGGCCGGTGACGGGGAGGAGCAGCCGAGCCGGTTCCTGGAGGAGCTGGGCTCAGATGAGCTGGGCCCGGACGAGCTGGAATCCGGCGGTGTGGAGGTCGCCGGGGACCTGGACGGGTACGAAGACGACGAGCTGGCCACCGACGAGCTGGCCACCGACGAGCTGGCCACCGAGGTGGAGCCGCCGACGCCGGGGTCGCCCCGGTCGTACCAGGATCCGCCGCGGGCGTTGACGCTTCCGGCGCTGGTGGCGCAGCTGCGTACGGTGGTGGCTGACCGCGATGTCGCGATGCCGCGCCGGCGGGCGGCCGCCCGGCAACTGGCCCGGCTCGCCGCGGCGACGGTGCCCGGGGCGCATCCGGACGAATGGTGGGGTCTGCGCACGCTCTCCGACCCGGGGCCCGTGGTGGGGCCGGAGGAGATCCTGAAGCTCTCCCCGTCGGTGGTCGAGCAGGTGCAACGCTGCGGTCTGCGGTGGCTGCTGGAACGCCACGGTGGATCGTCTCCACCCGGTCCCGAGCAGACCATCGGGAACCTGGTGCACGCCGCCGCCGAGCGGGCCGACTCGCTCACCGCGCCGGAGCTCTATCGCTACCTCGACGACAACTGGGGCGTGGTGGAGGTGGCCGCCCGTTGGGAGCAGGGGCGCAAGCAGGATCAGGCGCGGCAGATGGTCGACCGGTTGGTACGGTGGCTCGCCGCGAACCCGCGGAGCCTGGTCGCCACCGAGCAGCCCTTCCAGATACGCCTTCCGGACACCGGCCCTGGCCCCGGCACTGGCGCCGGCCCCGACATCGGCCCCGACATCGGCGCTGGCCCTGGGATCGAGATCGTCGGCACCGTTGACCGGGTCGAGCGGGACGCCGAAGGCCGCCTCGTGGTGATCGACTTCAAGACCGGCAAGACGATCCCGAAGCAGGACGACGTGGCGCAGCATCCGCAGCTCGGCACGTACCAGTTGGCGGTGGCGCTTGGTGGCTTCGCGCAGTTCGGCGTCGACCCGGCGGTCGAGGCCGTCGCAGACCCGGCTCCCGCCTCAGACCTGGCTCCTGTCGCTGGCCCGGCTCCCGTCGCTGGCCCGGTGAGCGACACGGTGCCGGGTGGGGCGGTGCTGGTGCAGCTCGGGCGGGACCGGCGGGACGGCCCGGAGCAGCGACAGCAGCCACTCGGCGCGGCCGAAGACCCGCAATGGGCCGACCAGATGGTGCGTTCGGCCGCGTCCGAGATGTCCGCTGACCGGTTCACGGCACGGGCCAACTCGTACTGCATGGTGTGCGCGGTACGGACCTCGTGCCCACTGTCGGAGCAGGGCCGCCAGATGGTCGAACCCACCGACCCGAAACCGGACGCGAATGATGGCGCCACTGGCGAGCCGGACCGGGAGTCGGGCCGATGACCGAGCTGCAGGCGCCACCTCGTACCACGGTCCGGTACACCCCCACCGACCTCGCGACGCTGCTCCGCCTGCCGGCTCCGACTCGCCAGCAGGCCGAGGTGATCGCGAGCCCGCTCGAACCGGTGCTGGTGGTGGCCGGCGCCGGCTCCGGCAAGACCGAGACGATGGCGGCCCGGGTGATCTACCTGGTCGCCAACGGGCTGGTGCGTCCCGACCAGATCCTCGGTCTCACCTTCACCCGGAAGGCGGCGGGGGAGCTCGCGAAGCGGGTACGCCAGCGGCTCGCCCAACTGGTCGCCACGCCGGAGTTCGCGCAGCTGCGGGGCGGCGTGCTGGCCGGGGAGGCGACGATCGCCACGTACCACGCGTACGCGTCCCGGGTGGTCGCCGAACACGGGGTCCGCTCCGGGTACGAGCCGAGCACCAGACTGTTCACCGAGGCGGCCTCCTGGCAGCTCGCCGACTCCGTGGTCCGCTCGTACGACGGGGACATGTCCGGTGTGGGCTTCGCGGTGGCGACGGTGACCAAGGCGGTGCTGGACCTCGCCGCCGGGTTGGCCGAGCACCTGCGTACCCCGGCCGAGCTGGCCGAGTTCGCGGAGCAGCACGCCGCCGAGGTGGTCAGCCGTTCCGGGCGGGTGTTCGCCCCGGTGGAGAAGTTCCTGAACCGGCAACGGGCGCGGGCGCAGCTGCTGCCGCTGGTGGAGGCGTACGCGGAGCGCAAACGGGACGCCGACGCGATGGACTTCGCCGACCAGATGGCGCGGGCCGCGATCGTGGCCCGGGACCACCCGCAGGTCGGCGAGGTGGAGCGGGACCGGTACCGGGTGGTGCTGCTGGACGAGTACCAGGACACCAGCCACGCCCAGGTGGTGCTGCTGCGGGCGCTGTTCGGCGGTGGTCACCCCGTGACCGCGGTGGGCGATCCGTGCCAGTCGATCTACGGCTGGCGCGGCGCCAGCGCCGGCACGCTGCAGCGGTTCCGCACGGACTTCCCGACCTCTGCGGGTGCGTCGTCGACGGTCCTGCCGTTGAGTGTCAGCTGGCGGAACCGACCGGAGATCCTGCGGGTGGCGAACGGGCTGTCCGAGGAGCTGCGTACCACTGGGTACGGGGTTCCGGTGCTCAGCGCCGCGCCCGCCCGGTCGGGGCATTCCCCGCGTCGCGCCGTGGTACGGGCAGCGCTGCTCGGCACCGTACTGCAGGAGGCGGAGTGGCTGGCCGGCCGGATCGCCGATGCCTGGCACGACGCCGGCAGCGGCACCACGCGGCCCACCTCGACGGGAGACGCTGGCACGGCACGTCCCACCGCGGCGGTGCTGGTACGCACCCGGCGCCAGATCCCGCTGCTGGAGGCGGCGCTACGGGCGCGTGGCCTGCCGGTCGAAGTGGTGGGCCTGGGTGGGCTGCTGGACACCCCGGAGGTACGCGAGATCGTCTGCACCATGCGGGCGCTCGCCGACCCCACTGACGGCGCCTCGCTGCTGCGGCTGCTGGTCGGACCCCGGTGGCGGATCGGCCCCCGGGATCTGGTGACGCTGCACAAGCGGGCGCGGGCCCTGGCGGCCCACCGGCGGCGGCTCGCCGAGGCGGAGGATGCGCCGGTGCCGCACCGGCTGGACGAGGCGGCGCTCACCGAGGCGTTGCTGGATCTCGGGCCGGCCTCGGCGTACTCGCCTGAGGCATACCGGCGACTGCGGCTGCTCGGGGCCGAGTTGCAGGGCCTGTGGTCCCGGTCCGACCAGTCGTTGCCGGACCTGGTGGCCGATGTGGAACGTACGGTCGGGCTTGACGTGGAGGTGGCGGCGCGCCCCGGGGACGCGATGCTGGCGCGTGGCCATCTGGACACCTTCGCCGATGTCGCGGCGCAGTTCGCGGCGGATTCACAGACCCCGACGCTGTCGTCCTTCCTGGCGTTCTGCGAGGCGGCGGAGCGTTCCGAACGGGGCCTGGAGCCGGGGAAGGTCGAGGTCACCGAGGGCGCGGTGCAGCTGTTGACCGTCCACGCGGCGAAGGGTCTGGAGTGGGACGTGGTCGCGGTGGCCGGGTTGTGCGCGGGGGTGTTCCCGAGCCGGCAGCAGGCCGACCACTGGGTGGCGCAGCCGGGGATCCTGCCGTTTCCGCTGCGGGGGGACTCGGACGGCCTTCCGGAGTTGGACATCAGCGGCGCGCGGGATCAGAAGGCGGTACGCGACGCCCTGGAGGAGTTCGAGGCGGGGTGGCGGGAGCACTCACGTACCGAGGAGCGGCGGCTGGCGTACGTCGCCGTCACCCGGCCCCGCCGGCTGCTGCTGTGCTCCGGGTACTGGTGGGACGACGTGGCGGTACGCCGCCGTGGCCCGTCGGAGTTCCTGACCGAGATCCGGAACCACTGCTGGGACGGGGCAGGGGAGGTGGACGCCTGGGTGGATGAGCCGGAGCCGGACGCGGAGAACCCGCTGCGGGAGCAGGCGCGTACCGCCGAGTGGCCGATCGACCCGCTAGGTGCGCGGCGCCCGGTGTGGCACGAGGCGGCCGCGATGGTCGCCGCCGCACTGGAGTCACTGCCGGGGTCCGCGCCCGGTGACGAGGTGGCCGGGACCGAGCCGGCGAGACTGGTGTCCGGCGGGCGGCCCGAGGCTGACGTGGAGTCCGGGGCGGGCGGGGAGCCGGAGCAGCCAGCGGAACCCGAGCCGGTGTCGGAGGAGGAACGCCGCTGGGCGCACGAGGTGGACCTGCTACTCGCCGAACGTGACGCGGCCGCGCCCGGCCGGGTCGAGGTGGCGCTTCCAGAATCGGTGTCGGTGTCCGTGCTGGTCGGGCTCCGGGCCGACCCGCAGCGCCTGGC
>JBOGDK010000232.1:0-7632 GCA_050701795.1 Micromonosporaceae bacterium | reverse complement strand
GGTGACGCGTTGTCAGGGTGCCGGTTCCAGATCGAACGCGGCCCGGATCGCGTTGGTCAGCTCATTTTCCTGGTGGGCGAGGAGGTGGCCGACGACGCGGCCGAGCGCGTCTTTGTGGATGGTGGCGATGTTGTCGCAGGACACCACGGATTCGTGGTCGAGGCCGTTGTCGGGCCCGACGGGTACTTCGGAGGCCAGGCCGCGGATCGTGGAGGTGATCGGAGCGACAGTGACTCTGGCACGGTGTGGGATCACGACGTCGCGGGTTAGCAGCAGGACGGGCCGGCGTTCGTCGAGTTCGGCGATGCGTATCTGCCGCATCAGCCGAGGTCCGGCATCGGGGTGCGGGCCGCAGCGGCGGTGAACTCCTCCAGGTCGTCGCCGGTCTCAGGGTGTGCGGCGTAGAGGCTGGCGTCGCGTTCGGCGGCATGGCGGCGGTCCCGTGCGTCGAGGAGCCGGGCGATCTCTGCGCCAAGCGAGACGCCGTCTTGCTCAGCGGCGCGTTTGAGCCGGTCGCGTACCGGCCCAGGCACCTTGATCGTCGTAATAGTCATACCCTAAAGGATACCTCAGGTAACCATCGGCATAGCGGACCACCACGTGGCCAGGCCAGGCCCGGCACGCCGTGGTCGGCGCGGCGGGTCGGGACGCGACGGCAGCCCTCAGTCGGAATGACGACGGTGTCACCCGGCCAGGGCGGGGTTGAAGTCGAGCAGCCGCCAGCCGTCGCTGTCGTGGCGCAGCACCGCGCCGCTGGTGTTCGCCACCTTGGGGAACTCGGTGCGGTACCGGGACGGGTCTATCGCGGTGAGGTGGCAGGTCAGCAGGCGCAGGAACGTACTGTGGCAGACCACGAGTACGACGCCGTCGGGATGCCTGCCGACGATCTCCCCCACCGCTGCCTGACCTCGTGCGATCGCCGCGAAGGGGTCCTCACCGCCGGGCAACGGGTGCCCCGCCGGGTCCCGTTCGAACGCGGCGCGTTCCGCCGGCCACCGCTGCGCCATCTCCGCCGAGGTGAGCCCTTCGGCGAGCCCGAAATCCAACTCGACAAGCCGTTCATCGGTACGGTGTGCGACCCCGGCCGCCTGCGCGGCCAACACCGCGGTGTCCCGGGCGCGAAGCAACGTGGAGCTGAACACCGCGTCCAGCCCTGCCCCGGCCGCCCACGTGGCCAGTGCCTGCGCCT
Organism: Micromonosporaceae bacterium; assembly: GCA_050701795.1. Taxonomy (GTDB): domain Bacteria; phylum Actinomycetota; class Actinomycetes; order Mycobacteriales; family Micromonosporaceae; genus WHSM01. The sequence continues at coordinate 6,443 of JBOGDK010000232.1, read as the reverse complement.
GCCGGAGGCCACGCCCGGTCAGGGGCAGATCGGTACGTCCGCAGTAGCGGTTGTCCGTGTGCCACGCGGTCTCGCCGTGGCGTACCAGGTACAGGACGGTCACCGCGCCGCCTGAGCGAGTGCGGCGCCAGCCAGGCGCTGGTCGATCCAGCCCCTGCCCGCCAGTTCGGTCACCAGTCGGGCGTACGGCTCGTCGAAAGCGTTGGCATGGCTCCGCGGCTGGTACACCTTCGCCGTACCCGTCATCCGTGCGGCCGCGGCGGTCAGTCCGTACTCGGTGGCGGCGGCGAGCACCGCCATCCCCAGGGCCCCCTCGGCGTACCGGGGGACGGCGACCTCGCGGTGCAGGATGTCGGCCTGCAGCTGGGTCCAGTACCCGCTGCGGGTCGCGCCCCCGGTGACCGTCACCCGTCCCTGAACCGACGCGCCCAGAGTCCCCAGGTGGTCCAGACACAGCCGCTGCACGAACCCCACGCCCTGCAGCACGGCCGCGAACCGGTCCACCTCGTCGACCGATTCACCGACGGTCAGCAGGCGTGCGTCCGGCTGCCGGAACGGGAACCGTTCGCCCGCGCTGACCAGCGGATACATCACACAGCCGGCCGGCTCCCGGGCGGCAGCCAGGGGCTCAAGGCGCGCAAAGTCGGCGGTGTCGAACTGCTGGCTGAGCACCCCCGCGCCGGCACTGGAGGCGCCACCCGGCCACCACAGCCCGTCCGGGGAACGATGCGAGTACAACGCGCCGGTCGGATCGTGCACCAGGTCGGTCGACACCCCTTTGAGGACGGTGGTGGTGCCGACCACGAAACTCCAGTGCCCCGGCCGCAACACTCCAGCGGCGAGCTGCGCGGCGCAGCCGTCGGTCATCCCGGCGACCACCGGTACCCCCCGCGGGATCCCGGTACGTTCCGCGGCCACCGCCGACACCTCACCGAGTACGGTGCCTGGCCGTACCAGCGCCGGGAGGTACCGCTCGTCGAGCCCGAGTCGCCGCAGGTCGGACACCGGCCACTGCCCGGTGAGCGGATCAGCGCCGGTCTTCAACGCGTGGCTGGTGTCCGTGGCGGCGGGGCGCCCGATCAGCCGCGAGGTGACCAGGTCGACCTGGTGCGCCAGACGCACCCTGCCGGCGCCGCTGCCAGTGCCGGGGCCGGTGCCACTGCCCACGCCAGTGCCGGTGTCGGGGCCGGGGACGCTGTCCGGCATGGCGTGCCGTACCAGCCAGAGCGCCTTGGGCAGTGCCCACGAGCGTTGCGGGGTGAACCCACGCTGCGCCCACACCGGGGCGGGTTCGTCGCTCACCCGGCGCCCCTCGTCCACGGCGCGGGCGTCGTCGTACATCAGTCCCGGAGTCACCGGGCGGGCGGGGTCGGCGGCGGTGTCTTCGACGAGCAGCACGGTGCCGGAGGTGGCGCAGCAGGCCAGTCCGCGTACGGTCACCGGGCCGGCCGCGGTGAGTGCCTGCCGGCAGGCTCCCGCGGTCGCCTGCCACCAGGTCTCCGGCTGCTGTTCGTGTCGCCCGTCGGTCCGGTGGCTGGTCAACGGCACGCTGCCGGTGCCGAGCCGGGTGCCGTCGTCGGCGATCACGGCGGCACGAACACTCTGGGTACCCAGATCGATGCCGAGCCACGCCGGCCTTCCCGCCCGACGAGGCTGCCCCATGCCACACCCACTCCCCCACGTCGACGGCGTGTTAACTCGCTGTGAAGATAACATCCGCGGTTGGGACGATGAAGGGAACCACCCGACAGGCGGGGCCCGGGAGCCGGTCAGCCGGTCAGCCGGTCAGCCGAGATCAGGGTCGGTATCCTCGCGTACCGCCCGGGTGTCCCGCAGCTCCACGAACGGCTCCTCGTCCACGGGGTGCCCCTGCTCGATCGCCCGGCCGCGCTCCAACTCCGCGTCGAACTCCACGCCCAGTAGCACCGCGATGTTGCTGATCCACAACCAGATCAGGAACACGATCACCCCGGCGAGCACCCCGTAGGTCTTGTTGTACGCACCGAAGGTCGCCACATAGAGCGCGAACCCCGCCGACGCCACCAGCCAGAGCACCACGGCGAGTACCGCACCCGGACTGATCCAGCGCAGCCCGCTCTGCCGCGCGTTCGGGGACGCCCGGTACAGCAGGGCCAGAATCACGATCACGAAACCGATGAGCACCGGCCACTTGGCGATGTCCCACACCCTGATCGCGAAAGACTCCAGTCCGATCAACCGGCCCACCTGCTCGGCCACCGGCCCGGTGAGCACCACGGCCAGGACGCTCACCGCGACGAGCACCGCGGTGATCACGGTGACAACGATCCGGATCGGGATGGTCTTCCAGAGCGGCCGCCCTTCGGGTACGTCGTACACCGCGTTGCTCGCCCGCATGAACGCACCGATGTACCCGGACGCGGACCACAGCGCCAGCGCGAGACCCACGATCGCCGCGATTCCGGCGCCCTGGCTCTGTTGCAGGTTGCTGATCGCGGTGGTGAGCAGCTCGCGCGCGGGCCCTGGGGCCAGCTGCGTCATGGTGTCGATCAGTGGTTGGGTGGCCGACTGGCCGACCAGCCCCAGCAGGGAGACCAGCACCAGCAGCCCTGGGAACAGCGACAGCACGCCGTAGTACGTCAACGCCGCCGCCCAGTCGGTGAGGTTGTTCGAGCCGAACCCCCGTACCGTACGTTTCAGTACCCCCCACCACGACCGGGGGCGAAGGTCGGTGGGCGTGCGGGGTTCGTCCATACCTGAATCCTTACCCGCCGGCCAATCCGCTAAGCCCGGGGCGTCATGCGGGCCGGCGCCGTGCGGGCCAGCGCCGTGCGGGCCGGCGCTATGCGGCGGCAGCCAGCGGCTCGCCCCGGCGGAGGGCGGCGTACCGCTCCGGATCCGTCGCCGCCAGTGTCGCCCGGGCACGCGACCGGTAACGCAGGATCTGCACCGCGCCGAGCAGCCAGAACACGTACTGGAACGCGAACGCCACCTTGAAGGCCCCCAGGGAGGACTGGGTGCCGGCACCACCGAGCAGATCCAGTACGACGCCGATCGCCAGAATCGACAGCAGCGACGCGGTGAAGCCGCCCACGTTGACGATGCCGGTCGCGCTGCCCAGCCGGTTTCCCGGGTTGAAGGTACGGGCGTGGTCGAAACCGATCATCGAACCAGGCCCGCACGGCGCCATCGCCAGCACCAGCAACACCAGGACGGGCAGCGGTGCCCGTCCGGGCCAGGCCAGCACCAGTGTCCAGCCCGCGGCGGCCAGCCCGATCACGGTCAACGTCATCCGGGAGCGGTGGAACGCGTACCGCCCGGCAAGGTGGCCCAGCATCGGGCCGATCCCGATTCCCGCGAGGATGTAGAGGGTCAGCAGGGCGCTGGCGGTACCCGGGGAGAGGCCCTCACCGGAAACCAGGAACGGGAACCCCCACAGCAGCGCGAAAATCACGCCAGAGAACTGGGTGGTGAAGTGCGTCCAGAGCCCCAGCCGGGTGCCCGGTTCCCGCCAGGCCGCGACGAGGTTGCGGCGCAACGCCGCCAGCGGCATCGCCGCGGGGCGGGGAGCATCCCGGTGCGGCGAGTCCACCACGCCCAGCAGTACCGGCACCATCACCAGGCCACCGACCACGGCGGCGGCCAGGTACGACGCGGTCCAGCCGTAGTGACCCAGCGCCGCGGAGAGTGGGGCCGCCGACAGCACGGCTCCGAGCTGCCCGATCACGCCGGTCAGCTGCACCACCACGGAGACCCAGCGGGACGGGAACCACACGGCGGCCAGCCGGAGCACACTGATGAAGATCATCGCGTCACCGGCACCCAGCAGCACCCGGGCCGCGAGCCCCACCGGAACGCTCTGCGCCACGGCGAACGCCGCCTGCCCCGTCGTCATCAGGGCGAGCCCCGCCAGCAGCAGGCGCCTGGAACCGTACCGGTCCAGCAGGACACCGACGGGGATCTGCATCGCGGCGTACACCAGCAGCTGCAACACGGGGAACAGCGCGAGCGTGGCGGCGCTGACACCGAGCCGCTCGGCCGCGTCGATGCCCGCGACTCCGAGGGAGAACCGGTGGAAGATCGCCACCAGGTACGCCACCAGGCCGATTCCCCACACCAGCCAGGCCGCACCGGAGGGACGGGACGGTCCGAAAGATGCCGCCCGGCCGGATGGCGGGGCGGCGGCGGAAGAGGGTAGAGAAGGCATCGCTGCCTCCATTTTAGGCACCGAAACCGCACGTCAACCCATGATCAGCAGGTGTGCTCGCTCACTGTCGCGGCGGGAAGGGGCGGGGCGGAGCAACCACGGCGGCCACGGGCCGGGCGCGGAGCTACCAGGGCGCCCCGGAGGCACGACCCGTGCCGCCCGACATCCGCTGGACGTGGAGCGGCCGGGGCTCCCTCCCGAAGCCCCGGCCGCCATGATCACGCCGTGCTCAGGCGAGCCGGACCGTGGCGTACCACAGCTTGTCGGAGCTGCCCTTCGGGTACCTGCCGTACCCGGACCTGCAACCCCAGCCGGCCTGGCAACTGTCACCCAGGATGTACGCGGTCCGCGGCGAGGTCACCGCCACGCCCATGTACCCGCTGGAACCCAGGTCGGAGCAGGGGACGTACGTCTGCGGCCTGGTGCCCCTCGGCACACCGCGGCCGCACGAGGCCGGGATGTTGTCGTAGAAGTTTCGTGCCGTGGTCCAGGTCCGACCGCTGTCGTAGCTGAACGCGATCTTGTTACGGGGCCGCCCGAACACCAGCATCAGGATGCCGTTCTGCATCGTCTTCAGGACCGGAGCCACGCCGCGGGTGACCGCCGCGTCGGCGGCACCGGGAACCCGTACCGGGGTGAACTTCCCCCAGGTCGCAGTGGCCAGTTCCGCCCCGCTGCGGACCGGCTTGTTGGTCACCCGGTACGCCAGCTTGCTGTACGTGTTCCCGTTCTGGATCACGTCGTACCGGGTGATCATGATCAGCCGGCCGTCGGAACGGCGGGCCACCGTGGACTCGTTGTAGTTGTTCCGGTTGGATTTGAAGACCGTACTGGCCCGCTTCCAGCTCACCCCGTCGTTGCGGCTGATCAGCAGGTGAGCGGCCATGTACGTCTCAGTGCCGGCGTCGGACCCGATGTCGGTCTTGTCCGCGTGGGTCACGTAGAACGGCATCACCAGCGTGCCGTCGGGCAGCCGCTGCACACCCTGGAAGGCGTGTCCGTACGCCCCGGGCAGTACCGGTGTGCCCGCCAGGTCGACCCTCGCCTTGGTGGAACTCCACGACGCGCCGCCGTCCCGGGAGACCCGGCGCCAGAGGTACCGGCCGTTGGTGGCGTCCTTCATCGCCTGTTCGTCGAGCATCACCAGGGAACCGTCCCGTGCGGTGAAGATGTTGTTCAGCTTCGCGAACCGGCCGTACACCTCCGGGGAGTCAGCCAGCCGCTTGCTGCTGCCCGCCTTCGTCGCGTGCCGCCAGTTCCTGAAGTCGGTGAGCGCACCGCCGACGTGGTACTGGAGCCTGGTGGCCTGCGGGTGCTTGCGGATGTCCCCGTCGGGGCTGATCTGGAAGCTGCGTACGAACCGCTTGTGGGTCTTGCCGGCGCGGTCCTTCCACACGGCGTAGTGCAACGCGGGCATGGCGCGGTACTGGTATCCCGGGTCCTGCGCCTCGACGGATGTCGCGCCGAGCCGCGCGGTGAGACGCGCGTTGGTCTGCGTCGTCGCCTGCGCGGTGACCGCGACCGTGGCCGCGACCCCCACCGCGACGGCCGCCGCCGTCGCCAACAGCAGACGTTTCTTCCTGAACATCGCTTCTCCCCACGTGTTGGTGCGGCCCGCCCCCGACCTACGACGACCGGCCATCTGGCCCGCGGCATGACACGCGTCCCGCACGGCAACAGCCGCAGGGACGCCGCGAGGCAGCATTGTGCGCAGACGGCTCTCACAACCCGCTCACAACCCGCATCCGGCGATCACTGGTCAGGGGTCGGCGGTCAGGCATCGGCGGTCAGGCGTCGGCGGTCGAGGGCGGCGAGCCACCCGGTACCGGGCTCAGCCGGTCAGGTGATCGGGCGACCGCAGGCAGGACTCAGGAAGCTTCAGCTCACCCAGGATGGCCTGCCACCGCCGGCGATGGTCGTCCGCGGCAGAGCCGTCACCCACCGCCCGGTACGCCAGTTCCAGCCGTTGCAGCGTGCGTGCCACCTCGAGGACGGTGCCCATCTCCCGCCAGATCCCGAGACTGCGGCGCAGTGCCGGGAAGGCATCGCGCGGCCTTCCCTGCGCCATGGACAGCTCGGCGAGCAGCCGGGTCACCTCCGCGATGCCCTCGGAGTTGCGGTGCTTCTCGTGACGTACCAGCGCACGGTCGAGCCATGTTGCCGCGTCCCGCCAACCCCGGCGCCGCAGGTGGATCTCTCCGATCATGTGCTCCAGGTACGCCGCACCCACGTCGTCGCGGATCTCCTTGGCGATCGC
>JBOGDK010000231.1:0-7639 GCA_050701795.1 Micromonosporaceae bacterium | reverse complement strand
GGTAGCCCAGCACCCGGGTGGCGTCCTTGACCGCGGCCTTCGCCTTGATCGTGCCGTACGTGATGATCTGCGCGACCCGCTCGTCGCCGTACTTCTCCGTGGCGTACCGGATCATCTCGCCGCGCCGACGCTCGTCGAAGTCCATGTCGATGTCGGGCATGGACACCCGCTCGGGGTTGAGGAACCGCTCGAACACCAGACCGTGCTTGAGCGGGTCGAGCTCAGTGATCCCGAGGGCGTACGCGATCAGCGCGCCGGCCGCCGAGCCGCGCCCCGGGCCGGTACGGATGCCGTTCTCCTTGGCGTACCGGATCAGGTCGGCGACCACCAGGAAGTAGCCGGGGTAGCCCATCTGGCAGATCACGTCGAGTTCGTACTCGGCCTGCTTCTGGTGCTCGGCGGGGACATCGCCGCCGTAGCGCTGCGCCAGCCCGCGAGAGACCTCTTCCCGCAGCCAACTCTCCGCCGTGTGCCCTTCCGGCACCGGGAACGCCGGCATCAGATCCCGGGAGGCGAACACCTCGTCGTAACTGCCGACCCGTTCGGCGATCAGCAGCGTGTTGTCGCAGGCCTCGGGGACCTCCCGCCACACCTGGCGCATCTCCTCGGCCGACTTCAGGTAGAAGTCCTGGGCCTCGAACCGGAACCGGTTGGGGTCGGCGAGGGTGCTGCCGGACTGTACGCACAGCAGCGCCTCCTGGGCGGTGGCGTCGCCGGCGTACGTGTAGTGCAGGTCGTTGGTGGCCAGTGGCGGAAGGCGTAGGTCGTCCCGCAGCTTGGTCAGTCCGTCCCGGGCCGCCCGTTCGATCCCGATCCCGTGGTCCATCAACTCGCAGAAGAAATTCTCCTCGCCGAAGATGTCCCGGTAGTCGGCGGCGGCCTGGCGCGCGAGATCGTATTCCCCGCGGCGCAGCCGGATCTGGATCTCGCTGGAGGGACAACTGGTGGTGGCGATCAGCCCGGCACTGTGCTCGGCGAGGATTTCCTTGTCCAGCCGGGCCGAACGGTAGAAACCCTCCAGCCACGCCTTGGAGGACAACGCGAACAGGTTCCGCAGACCCTCGGCGTTGTACGCCAGCAACGTCAGGTGCAGGTACGCACCACCACCGGAAACGTCGTTCTCGCCGCCGTCACCCCAGCGCACCCGCTCCCGACCGTGCCGGCTACCGGGAGCCTGGTAGGCCTCGAGCCCGATGATCGGCTTGACCCCCGCGGCGGTGGCCTGCTGGTAGAAGTCGTACGCCCCGAAGAGGTTCCCGTGGTCGGTCATCGCCAGCGCCGGCATGCCCATCCGGCCGCACTCGCTGAACAGGTCCTTCAGCCGCGCCGCGCCATCGAGCATCGAATACTCGGTGTGAACGTGCAGATGCACGAAATTGTCGCCCGGCACCGCCGCTTCGACCTCCCCTGAACTCGTCAGGGAGCCACACTAACGCCGCCGGCCGACAAGTCCTTCGACCGGCCCGGCGAGCCGTACTACTGGACGAATTTCTCCGTGATCGCCGCGGCCGCGCGCAGCCAGGACATCCGGGTGGCGGGGTGCAGCGCCGAGTACTCGATCATCGAGCCCGGCTCCAGGGCGGGGTCGTACGGCACCACGACCACCTGCTTGGTACGCATTGAGAAGTGCGCCACCAGGTCGTCGTGCAACTCGGTACGGTTCGGCGTCGGGCAGCTGATCAGAGTCACAGCGTCCTGCACCAGCTTGCCGAGGCCCTCCTCGTGGAGCAGGTCGAGCATCCAGTCCGCGGAGAACGCGGCATCCTCCCGGGGCACCGTGGTGACCACCAACTGGTCGCAGGAGTTCAGCACGGTGAGCCAGTTGGGGCTCTCCACGTTGTTGCCGGTGTCGACGCAGACGATCTCGTGGGTACGGGTGAGCATGTCGAGGATCCGGCGTACCGACTCGGGATCGAGCTTGCGGGCGACCCGCGGATCTTCGTCGCCGGAGAGCACGTCGAACGATCCGTCAGCGGAGTACCGCAGGTATTCGTCCAGCCGTTCGGCGAGCTGCGACCCGGCGGCCTCCACCTCGGGAAGGTCGGCCAGCAGGTGGCGGACGGTCCGGGCGTGCCGCGCGGTGCCGGCACGCAACCCCAGGGTGCCCCGCAGCTCGTTGTCGTCCCAGGCGAGCACGCCCTTGCCGCGGGCACTGCCGAGCGTCGCGGCCGTCAGGACACACGCCGTCGTCTTGTGGACGCCACCTTTCGGGTTGGCGAACGCGATCACCCGGGAGCCGCCGAGATCGCAGCGCAAGGTGTCGATCAGCTGGTCGACCGGGTTGGCGGGCGCGGCCGGGCGTGACATGGCGGGCCGGAGTCGGTTGCGGCCGTCTCCGATCGGCTCTACGGCTGCCGGCGCCATCGAAGCCCCATTCGGCGGATAGTCGGGGTACCCCCGGCCGACTCCGGTCGGATAGTCCGCCGCTGCGCCATTGGCCGCACGATTGAGCACCTGGTGCCGCTGCGGCCCTGTCTGTGTGGCGGGGTAGCCACCGTCAGTCCGCTCCAAAGTCTGCCTCCCACGAAGACCTGCTTCGCACAGGCTACGGACACCGGCCCATTTCCCACAGTGCCGGGGGTCGGGGGTTGCGCGATTCGTCTACCCATACCACTCCTAACGAGCGGACACCGGTACGGGTCCAGCGGTGTCAGCGGGATACCGCGGTGTCGAGGTACGCCGACCGCGGGTCGTACGGGGCCGATACCGCCCCGAGTCTGCACCCTCACCCGGCGCCCCGGGCCTTCGGTAAGGACGATCCTGTGCTGGCCGAGCCATCCGGCGACGGCGAGCCGGATCCAGCCGGGCTACTGGGCATCGATGACCCGGAGTGAGATTCGGAGGGGGAAGGCGATAGCGACGAGGTGGCGGGCGCGGGCACCGGATTATCAGGACTTTCCGGAAGGGGCGGCATAAAGATGGCGCGTTTCAACGTCGTGACCTCTGGCGCCGGGTCCACTGTACGGACACCCGGAGTATTCGCCAACCGACCCAACACCGAGGGGGATGCGCGTACCACCGCGGCGAACAGGCACGAGCAGCCAGACCGGTATGCCTTCGCTTCCGCGTCCGCCACGTCGGCCCTGGCGCGGTACCTCTCCCGGCGGTCCCGTTCCACGTCGCTGGAGCCGGTCAGCTTGTCCGCGTCACGTTGGTACGACCCCGCCTCTGCCGCCTTTTGGTCGGCGACCTTGGCCATCTCGGCACGCAGATCGCCCAGCTTTCCCTGAATAGTGATCTCCGCCACATTTGTGGTGTGGTTCGGTAACGGAACCCGGGCGTACCCGCGATACGTCGCCGCGCCACGCAGCGCCGCCACGAATCGTCCCGGCGCCAGGTACGCGGCGAACGACACCAGAGCGTACGACTGTGAGGCACCGTCGCCGTCGGTCAGCTTCTCCAACTCCCGGCCGGCCGCGGACTCGTACGACTCCACCGACTGTCCATTCGCGACGCCCACGCGTACCACGTGACCCACGCCCTCCGGGCTGGTCGGCGGCTCGTGTGCGGCCCACACCGACGCGGCGAGTAGCGCCGTGCTGCCGAGCACCCCCACGCCGATCACCAGCCGCCGGCGGATCGCCCCTCGCAAACTCCACGCCAGGACGCGGCCGATCGGCGGCAGTACGCGGCGGTCCAGTTGCCGCAGTAGCTCACCGGCACCCACTGACCCTCCCCTATGACAGCCTCAGGCTGTCCCACCTGGCCTCGTCGCGGCGTCAGCCTTCGCCGCGCAACACGTCGAGTGCGTGCGCCAGGTCATTAGGGTAGTCGCTTGTGAACTCTACGTAAGCCCCCGTTCCTGGGTGGACAAACCCGAGGGAGCGTGCGTGTAGCCATTGCCGGGACAATCCGAGCCGCTCGGCGAGGGTCGGATCCGCCCCGTACGTCAGGTCACCCACGCACGGATGGCGCATCGCCGAGAAGTGCACCCGGATCTGGTGGGTGCGTCCTGTCTCCAATCGGACATCGACCAGACTCGCAGCCGGGAAGCCCTCGATCGTGTCGTAGTGCGTGATGCTCGGCCGGCCGCCCGAGACCACCGCCCACCTGTAGTCATGCCGCGGATGCCGGTCGATCGGTGCGTCGATGGTTCCGCGGAGCGGGTCCAGGTGCCCCTGCACCACGGCGTGATAGCGCTTGTCCACCTCACGCGCCTTGAACGCCCGCTTCAACGCGGTGTACGCACGCTCGCTCTTGGCCACCGCCATCACGCCGGTGGTGCCGACGTCCAGTCGGTGCACCACACCCTGACGTTCCGCCGCGCCACTGGTGGAGATCCGGTGGCCGACAGCGGCGAGACCACCGATCACGGTGGGGCCGGTCCAGCCAGGACTCGGATGTGCGGCAACCCCGATGGGCTTGTCCACCACAGCGATGTCGTCGTCGGCGTAGAGCACCGTGAGCCCTGGCACCGCGACCGGCTCCGCCGGCGGCGGCGCCGACTCGGGTGCGGGAAGGTCCGCCTCCAACCAGGTACCCGCCGTCACCCGCTCCGACTTGGCCGGTACGGCGCCGCCCACCCGTACCGCCCCGGACTGCACCAGGTGTGCGGCAGCCGTACGGGAGAGCCCGAACAACCTGGCCACGGCCTGGTCGACCCGCTCTCCCTCGAGCCCTTCCGGGACGGGTAGCGCCCTGGTCTCGCCACGGTCAGGTCCGGTGTCAGCGTTCGGAATCGTCACCACGCGAGTGTCGCACCCGTCGACGCCGACGCCGTCATGCCTCCCGTCCGGGCCCCGCCGCCTCCGACCGGGTGCCGTCCATCTGGCGGCCGGTCCAGCTGAGCAGCACCGCGACCACCACCCCGATCACCAACGCGGAATCGGCGACGTTGAACACCGGCCAGACGCCACCGGAGTCGTCGAACACGCTGACGAAGTCGATCACGGCTCCGCGCAGCGGGCCGGGCGCCCGGAACAGCCGATCGACCAGATTGCCGGCTGCCCCGCCGAGGACCAGGCCGAGACATACCGCCCACGGCCTGGAGGCCAGGCGTCGCGCGTACCGGATGATCACCGCGATCACCACCACCGCGATCAGGGTGAACACGACCGTAAAGCCCTCGCCGAGGCTGAACGCCGCTCCGCTGTTGCGGGTCAGTACGAGATAGACCGCACCACCGAGCAACCGCAGCGGCTCGCGGCCCTCCAGAGTGGAGACCGCGATCACCTTGGTGACGATGTCGGCGGCGAGTACGATCCCCGCCGCACTCAACAACCACCCCATCACACCGGTACGCGCCGACGCCGTGGGCATTTCGTGCGACGCCGGGGTATCGGCGGCATCGTCGTCGGTCGCTTCACCCACTGCGCCGCCCTTTTCGTCGTTGCTCAGCGCCGTTCCTCCAGCTGCTTGCACGCGATGCACAGCGTGGCAGAGGGGAACGCCGCCAGCCGCTCCACCGGAATCGGGTTACCGCAACGCTCGCAACTGCCGTAGTTGCCTTCGGCCACCCGCTCCAGGGCACGTTCCACCTGGTTGATCCGTTCCAGGATGCCGTTCGCGAGGGAGATCTCCTGCTCCCGCTCGAACGTCTTGGTCCCGGTGTCGGCCTGGTCGTCGCCTGCCGAGTCGGTCAGCCGTTCCCGCTGGAGATCAGCGATCTCCACGAGGGTCTGATCGTACTCGGCGCGCAGTTCGTCACGTCGATCTGTGAGGGCAACTCGAATCTTCTCCATATCGGCGGCGGATCTGGTCCGCTTTGCCGGCGCTGATCGTGTAATGGCCTTCTCCTCCCTGGTCGCACTGGCAGTGGCGGCCTTGGCGGTCTTCGGCACCTTCGTCGCGGCTCCGGCATTCGCCTTGGCGGCTGGCTTAGTGGTCTTCCTGGTCGCGGTCTTCGGGGCAGCCCGACCGCCGGATCGATCTGCTTTCGTCGCCGGTCGACTCGCCCTGGTCGTCGATCTGGTGGCATTCGCGGTCGAGTTCACCGGCTTGCTACGGGTCGACGCCTTGGCGCCCGACTTGGTGGGTCGGGCAGCCTTGCTCGACTCGCCAGCTTTGGTGGAACTGTCGGCATTGCTGGACCTGTCAGCCTTGGCACGGGACGCCGTTGGCTTGGACGGTTTTGTCGACTTCGTCGTCCGGCTGTTGGATGCGCCCGCCGACTTTCTGGCGCCGGTCTTCCTGCCGGTGGCCGACTTCCCGGTGGCCGACACCGTGCTCTTCTTCGCTGCGGTCTTGGGTGAGGCCCTGGTCGCGGCCTTCCGCGCAGCACGTGCCCGCTCGGCCATTCGACCTCCCTACATATGCAAAAACGGGCGCGCGGCCCGCCTGCCGCGCACTCCGGAGTGGTCAAGGATACGTACCCCGTCACCCAGCGACAATGCGCCACGCGCACTGATTCCTACAACGCGTTACCTGCGGCGACGCAGTACCCGGCCGCAGCGGCGTTCACACTCCCAAGATCTAGAAATCCTTCTCAGCGGTACGCCGAGACCACCGCGCCAACCGTCCCTCACGCGCCACTTCGCGGAGCCGGCGCTCCGTGAGATCCCGTACGTCAACCGTGGCCACGATCAGCAAGCTGTCGCCGGCCCGTAACCGAGTGTGTGAACCCGGTACGAATCGCCCGCCCTCCCGCGACACCATCGTCACCACGGCCCCGACCGGCAGCCGGAGGTCGTCGACGTACACGCCGACCAGCCGCGACCCCTCCGGAACCTCGAGGTTGAGCAGGTCCGCCCCGACCTCTCCGAGAGGCGCGCTCTCCACCGTCAACTCGGTCGGCTCGGCCGGCGCGGTCACCCCCAGCTTCCTGGCGGTCCACGGCAGGGAACTGCCCTGCAACACGGTGAACACCACCACCAGCACGAACACCACGTCGAACAGCTGGCTGCCACCGGCAAGCCCGGTGGACAGCGGGATCGTGGCGAACACGATCGGCACCGCGCCGCGCAGCCCGGCCCACGACAGGAACGCCTGCTCCCGCCACCCCAGCATCGGCCCGGTGCCGGGAAGTAACGCACACCCCAACACCGAGACCGGACGCGCCAGGAACACCAGGGTCAACCCGATCGCCAACGCCGGAAGTAGCGCGGTTCCCAGTCGCGCCGGGCTCGCCAACATGCCGAGCAGTACGAACAACCCGATCTGCGCCATCCACGCCAGGCCGTCGGCAAAGCCGAGCACCGACCGGTGGTGTGGCAGTCGCGAGTTTCCCAGGATCACCCCGGCCACGTACACCGCGAGAAACCCCGACGCGTGCAGTACGGTCCCCGCGGCGTACGCCAGAACGGTCAGGCCCACGGCTGCCAGCGGGTAGAGGCCCGACGCTGGCAATGCGGCACGACGCAACAGCCACGCCCCGAGGGCACCCGCGACCGCGCCGACTATCGCGCCGGCAGCGAGTTCGTAGCCCACGATGAGCACCTGTACGGCCGCCGGGCGGTCCCACAGCGAACCGGTCGACAGCAGCACCACCAGCAGGATGACCGGCGCGTCGTTGAGGCCGGACTCCGCTTCCAGCGCAGCCACCAGTCGGGGTCGTAACCGGAGTCGGCGCAGGGTGGAGAACACGGCGGCGGCATCGGTCGGTGAGAGCACCGCTCCATACAGCAGGGCAAGCTGCCAATCCACACCGAGCGCGAAATGCGCCACGGCCGCGACCACAGCGACGCTGATGGCCACCCCGACC
>JBOGDK010000230.1:0-7665 GCA_050701795.1 Micromonosporaceae bacterium | reverse complement strand
CGAGGTGTCCTACGACCTGGACGAGGTGCTCGGCAAACAGGACGTGGTGATGATGCTGCGGGTGCAGCGGGAACGGATGAACGACTCGTACTTCCCGTCGGCCCGCGAGTACGCCCGCCGGTACGGGCTCGACGGCCGCCGCCTCGAACTGCTTCCCGAACACGCGATCGTGATGCACCCCGGACCGATGAACCGCGGCATGGAGATCACCCCCGAGGTGGCCGACTCACCGCGTTCCACGATTGTCGAACAGGTCAGCAACGGGGTGAGCGTACGGATGGCGGTGCTCTACCTGATGCTCGGCGGACGCCCGGAGGAGAACCAGTGAAGACGCTCATCAAAAGGGTACGGATCCTCGACGGGGACGCCACCGACATCCTGGTCGCCGACGGCCACGTGGCCGAGGTCGGCGACCGGCTCTCGGCCGCCGGTGCCACGGTGGTCGACGCGGACGGGTTGGTGGCGCTGCCTGGCCTGGTCGACCTGCACACCCACCTGCGGGAACCGGGCCGGGAGGACGCCGAGACCGTGGAGACCGGCAGCCGGTCGGCGGCGCTCGGCGGCTACACCGCGGTGTGCGCGATGGCGAACACCGACCCGGTGGCGGACACCGCCGGAGTGGTGGAGCAGGTTTACCGGCTCGGCCAGGCGGCCGGGCTGGTGGACGTACAACCGGTAGGCGCGGTCAGCATCGGGCTGGCCGGTGAGCGACTCGCCGAACTCGGGGCGATGGCGAGTTCGGCCGCCAAGGTACGAATCTTCTCCGACGATGGTCACTGCGTCTCCGACGCCCGGTTGATGCGCCGTGCCCTGGAGTACGTGAAGGCATTCGACGGGGTCGTCGCCCAGCACGCCGAGGAGCCACGGCTGACCGTCGACGCCCAGATGCACGAAGGCGAGGAGTCGGCGAGGCTCGGGCTCACCGGGTGGCCGGCGGTGGCGGAGGAGGCGATCATCGCCCGGGACGCGCTGCTCGCCGAACACGTCGACAGCCGGCTGCACATCTGCCACGTCTCCACCGCCGGAAGTGTGGAGATCCTGCGTTGGGCGAAAGCCCGCCTGCGCGCCAAAGGGTGGGCCACCACCCGGATCACCTCCGAGGTCACGCCGCACCACCTGCTGCTCTCCGACGTAGCGGTGGGGTGCGGCCACGACGGGCGCCCTGGCAGCTACGACCCGGTGTTCAAGGTGAACCCGCCGTTGCGTACCGGGGCGGATGTCGCGGCGCTGCGGCAGGCCCTCGTGGACGGCGTGGTGGACGTGGTCGCCACCGATCATGCGCCGCACGCGGTGGAGGACAAAGAATGTGAGTGGGCGTACGCCCGGCCCGGCATGCTGGGGCTCCAGACCGCCCTTTCGGTGGTACGCCACGCCGTCGGTGACGCCCTGACCTGGGACGGCATCGCGGAACGGATGTCCCGCCGCCCGGCGGCGATCGCGGGGCTGGACGAGCACGGGCAGGACCCCGCGCCGGGCGCCGTGGCGAACCTGACGCTGGTGGACCCGGCGGCGCGCTGGACCGTGGACCCGACGGCACTGGCGAGTCGCAGCCGGAACACGCCGTACCAGGGGATGGAGCTGCCGGCGACGGTGGTCGCTACGTTCCTCCGCGGCGAGCCGACCGTCCTGGACGGGAAGGCCCAGAAATGACGGACGCGATCCTGGTTCTCGAGGACGGCCGGGTCTTCCGGGGTGAGGCGTACGGCGCGGTGGGGGAGACCTTCGGCGAGGCGGTGTTCGCCACTGGGATGACCGGCTACCAGGAGACGTTGACCGATCCGTCGTACCGCCGGCAGGTGGTGGTGGCCACGGCGCCACACATCGGCAACACCGGCTGGAACTCAGAAGACGACGAGTCGGACCGGATCTGGGTCGCCGGGTACGTGGTCCGCGACCCCGCGCGTACCCCCTCGAACTGGCGCGCGACCCGGTCGCTGGACTCCGAGCTGCGGCGGCAGGGGATCGCCGGGATCTCCAGCGTTGACACCCGGGCACTCACCCGGCACCTGCGGGAACGCGGCGCGATGCGGGTGGGCCTCTCCAGCGTCGACGCCGACCCCGATGCGTTGCTGAAGCGGGTGCTGGACCAGCCCGAGATGGCTGGTGCGAACCTGGTAGGCGAGGTGACCACGTCGCAGCCGTACGCCGTGGCCGCCGAGGGGGAGCACCGGCTCACCGTCGCCGCGATCGACCTGGGGATCAAGCGGAACACGCCCCGGCGGATGGCCGAGCGGGGTATCACCACGCACGTGCTGCCGGCCACGGCAACGATCGAGGAGGTCATGGCGAGAAGGCCGGACGCGGTGTTCCTGTCCAACGGACCGGGCGACCCGGCCACCGCCCACGATCAGGTGGCGCTCACCCGGGAGGTGCTGCGCCGTCGGATTCCGCTGTTCGGGATCTGTTTCGGCAACCAGATCCTGGGCCGGGCACTGGGCTTCGGCACCTACAAGCTCAGGTACGGCCACCGCGGCATCAACCAGCCGGTGATGGACCGTACGACCGGCAAGGTCGAGGTCACCGCCCACAACCACGGCTTCGCGGTCGGCTTGCCGGGCCGCGAACGTGAGCGCAGTGCGGTCGGCTTGCCGGGCCGCGAACATGAGCGCAGTGCGGTTGACGCCCCCCATGACGGGCACGCCGACACGGAGTTCGGACGGGTCGAGGTCAGCCACGTGTGCCTCAACGACGGGGTGGTCGAGGGGCTGCGGTGTCTGGACGTACCGGCGTTCTCGGTGCAGTACCACCCGGAGGCGGCGGCTGGGCCGCACGACGCGGACTACCTCTTCGACCGGCTCGTCGACCTTGTCGAGCAGGGACGCGGCGAGCTGGTGGAAGGGGGGCACGCCGGTGCCTAGGCGCGAGGACATCAACCACGTCCTGGTGATCGGATCAGGTCCGATCGTGATCGGTCAGGCGTGCGAGTTCGACTACTCGGGCACGCAGGCGTGCCGGGTGCTGCGTTCCGAGGGGGTACGCGTCTCCCTCGTCAACTCGAACCCGGCGACGATCATGACCGACCCGGAGTTCGCCGACGCTACGTACGTGGAGCCGATCACCGCCGAGTACGTCGAGAAGGTGATCGCCAACGAGGCCGAGCAGGGACACCCGATCGACGCGCTGCTGCCCACCCTGGGCGGTCAGACCGCGTTGAACACCGCTGTCGCGCTGCACGAGTCCGGCGCGCTGGACCGGCACGGAGTACGCCTGATCGGGGCGAACATCGACGCGATCCAGCGCGGCGAGGACCGCCAGAAGTTCAAGGAGACGGTACGGGCGGTCGGCGGCGAGGTGCCCCGCAGCGCGGTCTGCCATTCGATGGACGAGGTGCGTACCACCGTGGCCGAGCTGGGGCTGCCGGTGGTGATCCGTCCCAGCTTCACGATGGGCGGACTGGGCTCCGGGATGGCGCACAACGCCGAGGACGTGGAACGCATCGCGGGGGCCGGGCTCGCGGAGAGTCCGGTGACTGAGGTACTGATCGAGGAGAGCGTGCTCGGCTGGAAGGAGTACGAGCTCGAACTGATGCGCGACCACCACGACAACGTGGTGGTGGTGTGCTCGATCGAGAACGTCGACCCGATGGGCGTACACACCGGCGACAGCGTCACGGTGGCACCGGCGATGACCCTGACCGACCGGGAGTACCAGCGGATGCGGGATCTCGGGATCGCCGTACTGCGCGAGGTCGGGGTCGACACCGGGGGCTGCAACATCCAGTTCGCGGTGCATCCGGACACCGGCCGGCTCGTGGTGATCGAGATGAACCCCCGGGTGTCCCGGTCGTCCGCGCTGGCGTCGAAGGCCACCGGTTTCCCGATCGCGAAGATCGCGGCGAAACTGGCGATCGGCTACACCCTCGACGAGATCGACAACGACATCACGCAGGCCACCCCGGCGTGTTTCGAACCGACCCTGGACTACGTGGTGGTGAAGGTGCCGCGGTTCGCGTTCGAGAAGTTCCCCGGCGCGGACCCGGAGCTGACCACCACGATGAAGTCGGTCGGCGAGGCGATGGCGCTCGGGCGTAACTTCCCCGAGGCGCTCGGCAAGGCGCTGCGCTCGGCGGAGAAGACAGCGGGGGAGTTCGCCTTCGGTCCGGCGGACGCCGCCGCCCTGGTCGAGGCGGCTCGTACACCGCACGACGGCCGGTTGAAGACCGTCCAGCAGGCCCTGTACGCCGGTGCCACGGTCGGGCAACTCCACGAGGCGACCGGGATCGACCCGTGGTTCGTCGACCAGATCCTGTCGGTCAACGAGGTGGCGGCCAAGCTCGCCGGCCGTGACCTGGACACGCTGGACGAGGCCGCGCTACGCCGTGCGAAGCGGACCGGCCTGTCCGACCGGCAGCTCGCCGAACTGCTCGGCCGCACCGAGACCGAAGTGCGGCATCGGCGGTACGAGCTCGGGCTCCGCCCGGTCTACAAGACGGTGGACACGTGCGCCGCCGAGTTCGCGGCGAAGACCCCGTACCACTACTCGTCGTACGACTTCGAGTCCGAGGTCGCGGGCAGTGACCGCCCCAAGGTGGTGATTCTCGGGTCCGGGCCGAACCGGATCGGCCAGGGCATCGAGTTCGACTACTCCTGCGTGCACGCGGTAATGGCGTTGCGCTCAGCTCCCCAGCCGCCCGGCGGCTTCGAGACCGTGATGGTCAACTGCAACCCGGAGACCGTCTCCACCGACTACGACACCGCCGACCGGCTCTACTTCGAACCGCTCACCTTCGAGGACGTGATGGAGGTGATCAACGCCGAGCACAGCACGGGCACGGCGGCAGGCGGCCCCGGCGTGGTGGGCGTGATCGTGCAGCTCGGCGGGCAGACCCCGTTGGGGCTGGCCCGGCGGCTGGCCGACGCTGGGGTGCCGATCGTCGGCACCACGCCGGAAGCCATCCATCTTGCGGAGGAACGCGGCGCGTTCGGCAGGCTGCTCGCCGGGGCGGGGCTGCCGGCGCCGGACCACGGCACCGCGACCTCGTACGCCGAGGCGAAGGCGATCGCCGACGAGATCGGCTACCCGGTCCTGGTACGGCCGTCGTACGTACTCGGCGGTCGCGGCATGGAGATCGTCTACGACGACGAGTCCCTGGAGGGGTACATCCGGCGCGCCACCGCGGTCAGCCCGGAGCACCCGGTGCTGGTGGACCGGTTCCTCGACGACGCGATCGAGATCGACGTCGACGCGTTGCGGGACTCCGACGGCGAGGTCTACCTCGGCGGCGTGATGGAGCACATCGAGGAGGCCGGGATCCACTCCGGCGACTCGGCCTGCGCGCTGCCGCCGATCACGCTGACCGACGCCGACATCGCGCGGGTACGCGACTACACCGCCAGGCTCGCCCACGGCATCGGCGTGACCGGCCTGCTGAACGTGCAGTACGCGCTCAAAGGCGACCAGCTGTACGTGTTGGAGGCCAACCCGCGGGCGAGTCGTACCGTGCCGTTCGTCTCCAAGGCGACCGCGGTGCCGCTGGCGAAGGCCGCTGCCCGGATCATGCTCGGCGCCACGATCTCGCAGCTGCGCGCCGAAGGGATGCTGCCGCGGGACGGTGATGGTGGCGACCTGCCCGACGACGCGCCGATCGCGGTGAAGGAGGCGGTGCTGCCGTTCAAGCGGTTCCGTACCACCGAGGGGCGGGGGATCGACTCGCTGCTGGGCCCGGAGATGAAGTCCACTGGCGAGGTGATGGGGATCGACTTCGCCTTCGGGCACGCGTACGCGAAGTCGCAGGCGGCGGCGTACGGTTCCCTGCCGACCAGCGGCAAGGTGCTGGTCACCCTCGCCGACCGGGACAAGCGCTCGATGATCTTCCCGGTGAAACGACTCGCGGATCTCGGTTTCGAGGTGCTCGCCACCTCCGGTACGGCACACCTGCTGCGCCGGCACGGAATCACCTGCCAGACGGTCCCGAAGCACTTCCAGGCCGCCGACGAGCGGAACACCGTGGAGCTGATCCAGGCCGGCGAGATCGACCTGGTGATCAACACCCCGCACGGCTCCACCGGCCCCCGGATCGACGGGTACGAGATCCGTAGCGCCGCGGTCGGCAACGACACCCCGTGCATCACCACGGTGCAGGGCGCGGCGGCCGCGGTGATGGGGATCGAGGCGCTGATCCGGGGCGACCTACGGGTCAGGCCGCTACAGGAGCTGCACACCAGGGCTCGGCCGTGACTCGAAGCCCCGCTGGCTGGCTGCGCCTCGGCTCGCTCGACCGGGGACTTCGAGATACGGCCTGGGCCGCAGGCGTGAGGCCGTACCAGCGGCTGGTACGGCCGCTGCTGTTCCGGGTCGGCGGCGGAGATCCGGAATCCGCCCACGAGTGGACTCTGGGGCGGTTGGGGGTGCTGTCCCGGCATCCTGCGCTGTTGCGGGCGCTACGTCGCTTTCAGGCGGCGGGCACCGCCCCGCGGACGGTGTTCGGGGTGCGGTTCGGCTCGCCGGTGGGGTTGGCGGCGGGGATGGACAAGGACGGCCGTGCGCTGCCCGCGTGGCCGGCGCTCGGGTTCGGCTTCACCGAGGTAGGCACCGTCACCTGGCATCCTCAGCCGGGCAACCCGAGACCCCGGGTGTTCCGGCTGGCGGGAAGCGACGCGATCGTGAACCGGATGGGCTTCAACAACCACGGCGCGCAGGCGCTCGCGGAGCGGCTGGCGGCTCTGGGGCCGTTGCCCGCCCCACTCGGGATCAGCATCGGCAAGTCGAAGGTCACACCGTTGCCGGAGGCGGTGGACGACTATCTGGCGTCATTGCGGACCCTGTACCCGTACGGCGACTACTTCGCCGTCAACGTCAGCTCGCCGAACACTCCGGGGCTGCGGCAGTTGCAGGATCGGGTCCAGCTCGCGGAGCTGATCGGCGCGTTGCGGGCGGAGACCGCGATCCTGGCCGGGGACGGTACGCCGAAGCCGCTGCTGGTGAAGCTGGCGCCCGATCTGACCGACTCGGCGATCGGCGAGCTGTTGCAGGTCTGCGCGGACCATCAGGTGGCCGGAGTGATCGCCACCAACACCACCATCACCCGGGACGGGGTCGCCACCGCTGATGCCGTACGGGCGGCCGAAGCCGGGGGGCTGTCAGGGCGCCCGCTGACCGTACGGGCCCGGGACGTGGTGCGGCACGTGCACCGGGAAACCGGGGGTGCCCTGCCGATCATCGGGGTCGGCGGAATTCTGGACGTCGACGACGGGCTGCGGATGCTGGACGCCGGTGCCAGTCTGATCCAGCTCTACACCGGTCTGATCTACCGCGGGCCGGGTCTGGTGCGCGGCCTGAATCGCGCGGTGGCCCGCCGTGGCGGGGAACCGGCAACCGACCCGAACGGTCTCAAACAGGTAACTGAGGCAACTTCGGCCAGCGCGGGTACGCCACCGGACGGCGACGGGCCGGCCCGGCACGGATGAGACATCACTGGAGGCTTGAATGGCAGACCTCGGCTTCGGCGCCAGACTGCGGCGCGCGATGGACCAGCGCGGCCCACTCTGCGTCGGCATCGATCCGCACGGTCAGCTGCTGAGCAGTTGGGGTCTGTCCACGGACGCCGCCGGGGTGGAGCGGTTCAGTCGTACGGTGGTGGAGGCGCTCGCCGGCCAGGTGGCGGTGCTGAAGCCGCAGAGCGCGTTCTTCGAGCGGTTCGGTTCCCGGGGCATCGCCGTACTGGAG
>JBOGDK010000229.1:0-7726 GCA_050701795.1 Micromonosporaceae bacterium | reverse complement strand
CGGGACCAGGGAACGCCGGTCTCCCCGGCTTCGGCGGCGGCGTACAACCGCTCGAACCACCCGGTGGAGTCGCCTTCGGCTAGCGATTCGGCGGCGAGGCGTTGCGCGTTCTCATGGGGTGTGCTCATCGCACCAGTCTGCTTCACGGGGTGACGGCACGGTGGTAACGGTCGGCGATCTCCTGGAGCCGTTCGGCCAGCTCGGGCGGATCGATCACCGTGAAGTCGTACCCGAGCAGGCCCACATATACCGCGACGGTGTCGATCGAGTCCGCCCCGGTGACCAGGATCGACGTGTGGTCGTCGACCGGCTCCACGACCCCGACGGCGGGGTTGATCCGGGCGACGACCAGCTCGGCGGAGGCGGACACCCGGATCCGGGCCTGGAATCGCCAGGCGGCGGCGGAGACCCGGCGGGAGACGTACGCCGCGATGTCGTCCTCCGGCGGTCGCCGGGGCGTGAACCGGGGCCCGGACGGCGTACGGGGCTCGATCCGGTCCACCCGGAAGGTGCGCCAGTCGTCGCGGTCGACGTCGAAGCCGACCAGGTACCACCGGCGGCCCCAGTTCACCAACCGGTACGGCTCCACGGAGCGGACGCTGGAGTCACCGCCATGTGACCGGTAGTCGAACCGGATCCGTTCCTGGTCCCGGCAGGCGACCGACAGGGTGGTCAGCACGGCCGCGTCCACGGTCGGCCCGGGGGCGTCGGGCGGCACCGCCACGGTGTAGCGCTGTAGCGCGTTCACCCGGCGGCGGAGCCGGGACGGCAGCACCTGTTCGAGTTTCGCGAGCGCGCGTACCGAGGTCTCCTCGACCCCCGCGACCGCACCCCGGGCACCGGTACGCAGCGCCACCGCCACCGCCACGGTCTCCTCGTCGTCGAGCAGCAGCGGCGGCATCGCGGCGCCGGCCCCCAACCGGTAGCCGCCGTCGGTGCCCCGGCTGGCGTGCACCGGGTAGCCGAGGTCGCGTAGCCGGTCCACGTCGCGCCGTACGGTGCGGGCACTGACGCCCAACCGGTCGGCGAGCGCCATACCGCTCCAGTCGCGACGAGCCTGGAGCAGGGAGAGCAGGCGGAGCAGCCGCGCCGAGGTCTCCAACATGGTCCGAAGTCTGCCACGGCCTTAGGTCAGAACCTGACCGGAAGCCTCCGTAGCGTGGCGGGCATGACGAACCAGACAGCATCCGAGAACAGCCCCGTGACCAGCACAGACACCGGTCCCGCGACCGGCACCCACCCGGCGGCCGGCGGCGGGACTGAGGTCCGGCCGTTCCGGATCGAGATCCCGGACAGTGAGCTGGAGCTGCTCGCCAGCCGGCTCGGCCAGACCCGCTGGCCGGCCCCGTTGCCGGGCACCGACTGGGACCGCGGGGTTCCGGTCAGCTACCTGAAAGAGCTGGTCGAGCACTGGCGGAATGAATACGACTGGCGGGCGTGGGAGGCGAAGCTGAACGCGTACCCGCAGTTCACCACCACGATCGACGGGCAGAACATCCACTTCCTGCACGTACGCTCCCCGGAGCCGGACGCGACGCCGCTGGTCCTGACCCACGGCTGGCCGGGTTCGGTGGCCGAGTTCCTGGACGTGATCGGCCCGCTGACCGATCCGGTGGCACACGGCGGTGACCCCGCGGACGCGTTCCACCTGGTGATCCCGTCCCTGCCCGGCTACGGCTTCTCCGGCCCGACCGGCGACACCGGCTGGACCACGGAGCGGATCGCGGCGGCATGGGCCGAGCTGATGCGCCGCCTCGGCTACGACCGGTACGGCGCGCAGGGCGGGGACTGGGGGGCGTTCGTCACCCCGGAGCTGGGACGGGTCGCCGCCGACCAGCTGATCGGGGTGCACGTGAACGCAGCGACGTTCGGGTTCATTCCGTTCGGCGAGGTGTCGCCCGAGGAGTCGGAGACCTTCTCCGAGGTGGAGAAGGAGCGCCTGGCGCGCCGGAACACCTTCCTCGCCGACATGAACGCGTACTTTAAGGTCCACGCGACCCGGCCGCAGACCATCGGGTACGGGCTCGAAGACTCCCCGGTCGGGCTGCTGGCCTGGATCGTGGAGAAGTTTAAGGAGTGGACCCACCCGAAGGCGGACCTGCCTGAGGCGAAGGTCGATCGCGACCACATGCTCACCAACGTGATGCTCTACTGGCTGACCGGCACCGCCACCTCCGCCGGCAACCTGTACTACGAGAACATGCACAGCTCGGGTGGCTGGGGTAAGCCGCCGGCGACCGTACCGACCGGGGTGGCGGTGTTCGCCGAGGATGTGGCGATCCGGCGGTACGCCGAAGCGGGCAACAACATCGTGCACTGGACCGACTTCAACACTGGTGGCCACTTCGCCGCGATGGAGACCCCCGACCTGCTGGTCGGCGATATCCGTACGTTCTTCCGCGCCCTGCGCTGACGACACTTGCGGGAGATCTTGGGCGTCGGTATTCCTCAGGTGGCACAGACGCCCAAGATCGACCTCGTCGTTGCGCGACCTACCGAAGGTCTATGTCGTACTCGAGTTCCGTGCGGTCAGCGGGTAGCACGATGTCGACTGCGATCTCGACCACCCGCTCCCCGGCGTACGTCTGACGGGTGATCGTCAGGACCGGGACACCGGAAGGGATCCGGAGGGCGTCGATCTCGTCCCGGGTAGGCATCCGAGCGCGTACCCGCTCCCTGATCTTCGTGACGGTGATTCCGAGGGAATGCAGTTGTCCGGTGTTCCCGCCGGGCCAAGGCTCGTTCGCGGGGTCTGCCAGTGGTGTGCCGGCAACAAGAGCGAGCGGGTAGCAACTGATCGACATCTGTTGCGGTACGCCGTTCGCCCGGAACAGGAACCGGCGTTCGAGCAGCATCGCTCCCGGTTCTGCTCCGAACAACTCAGCCCGCTCCTGGGAGGCGACCACCTCGTGGTAGTCCCGGTCCAGCTGGTACGCCGACCAGTCGATGGCCTGGTCGGCGGTGAACGAAGTCTCCGGTGGGCGACTCTGGTCAAGCTGCTCCAGCTCGCGCCGGTATCGCTCTGAGCCGAGGCGTCGCACTGGGAGCGCTGATCTGGCGTACGTCCCTCGGCCATGTTCTGTCACCACCAGCCCTTCGGTACGGAGTGCAGCCACGGCCTCCCGGATGGTGCCTCGGGAAACGTTGAACTCGTTCATCAACGCCGTTTCAGACGGCAGGAGCTGGCCGGGTGGAATCGCGCCAGAGCGGAGCCGTCGGCGTAGCTCGTCGGCGACCTGTCTGTAGCGCGGTGGTGAGGGGTGCGGGGTCGGCACGTTGTCCACGGTACTCCCACAACCGTCAGGTACAGACAACCTTGCTGCATCACTCATCTAGACGCCTCATCTAGATGAGTGTAGCGTGTGTGAAGCGGTCGGCACGGAAGGTGGCCGAGGGGTCGGCATTGGCCGTGCTGGCCGCCCATATGCCCCGGCGTCGGGTACTCGGCTGTTGCCTCCGACGTCCGGCTGGCACCTCATCAGGGCGTGCAGTCAGGGGAGAAGTGTGGAGGGACTACGAATGGCTGAAGCGTTCCCAAGAAAGCCAGCACCGCGACACATGCAGCCGACACCCGAGGAGATTTGCGCGGCCCGGGATGACTATGCCCTGCACATCCCATCGCTGTTCACGCGCCGCTGCATCGCGCCGGGTTGTGACGAGGACTGGCCGTGCGGTCGGTATCGGCTGGTCGTACCGCTCCTGGAGCGTACGAACCAGTTCGATGTGGACGGACAGCTTCGAAACTGACCTGCGGTCCTTACGAAACTGGTTGGCGAGGCGCCCTGCGCTGATGCGCATCCGACTCACGGGACGGCGTGCATCGGCCCGGCAAGCCGGGGAACACTGCGTTCCGCAGTCGGTAGGCTCCGGCCGGACGGAGGTGCGGCATGGCCGGGGATGTGGCGGACTACCAAATCCGGAGTGCGGTCGCGGATGACGTCGCCGCGATCGTGGCGATGCTGGCCGACGACCCGCTCGGGGCCACCCGGGAGACACCTGGCGACCTCGCCGCGTACCACCGGGCGTTCCAGGCGATCGCCGCGGACCGCAACCAACTCCTCGTGGTCGCCGAGCGGGAGGGAACCGTGGTCGGCACGCTGCAACTGACGTTCATCCCCGGTCTGCCCCGGCAGGGCGCCACCCGCGCCCAGATAGAAGGGGTACGGGTCGCCAGCACGGAACGGGGCGCCGGACTCGGCGGCCACCTCATCACCTGGGCGATCGACGAATCGCGGCGGCGGGGATGTCAGGTGGCGCAGTTGACCTCGGACGCGACCCGTACCGATGCCCATCGGTTCTACGAGCGACTGGGGTTCGTGCCCTCGCACGTCGGTTTCAAGCGGCCGCTGTGACGGTGCGGCTGGCCGGACGTTTCCGGAGCGGAATCTGGGTATAGCTAGGGCGACCTGTCCGATTCACCCCCCGGAGGGCACCAATGCTCGCTGTGATCGCCGCTGTACTGTTCGGAATCGCGCTGTTGTTGCAGCTCGCCGGGAACGAGTTCGGCCCGGTACTGGAAGTCGCCACCCTCACCACCGCCGGCCTGCTGTGCGTCGCGTTGCACCTGGCCGGTGTCGGCACCACCTGGCGCGGCCGTTGGGGACGACGCCGCTGACGCGACCGGCATCGCCGGGTTGCGGCGCCGCTACGCGTTATCGGGCGGATTGTGCCTGGTAGCGGCGTCGCCCGGCATCATCACAGTTTGTGTGCACTCAGGCACCGAGAGGGTTATCCGGGCCACACCGGTCACGGCCGCGGGCAGGGTTTCACCAGGCCCGCCCGGGTTATTACGCACACATGATTGGCTCCTCGCCGGACCGTACTCTGCAACTCCCCCTGTACGGGTACGAGTTCATCACCGTGCTGCGCCGCGAGCACGACAGCGACATATTCGACAGCCAACTCCTCGGTCACCGGGTGACCTGCCTCACCGGACCTGGCGTCGCCGAGACCTTCTACGACTCCGACCGGTTCGAACGGCGTACCGCACTGCCCGGGCCGGTCCGGAAGACGCTGATGGGAGAAGGCGGCGTACAGGGTCTGGACGGCGACGTTCACCACCACCGGAAAGCGCTGTTCATGTCGATGATGACCCCGGACAGCATCAACCAGCTGCTCGAGGCCACCGGCGCGGAATGGGCGCGTGCGGTGACCAACTGGGGGCGCTCGGAGAAGGTCGTGCTGTTCGACGAGGTGAGTGAGCTCCTGACCCGGGCGGTGTGCCGGTGGGCCGACGTACCGGTTCCTGTCGTCGGTACGGACATCCTGGCGCACAACCTGGTCGCCATGGTGGACGGGTTCGCCACGCTCGGGCCACGGCACTGGAAAGCCCGGCAGGCGCGTACCCACACCGAGCGGTGGGCGGGGAGAGTCATCGACGACATCCGCAACGGCACGCTCCCGGTACGGGAAGGATCCGTGGCCCGGATGGTCGCCGAGCACCGCGAGTGGGACGGTGAGCCTCTGTCCCGGGACATCGCCGCTGTCGAGCTGCTCAACATCATCCGCCCGACGGTCGCGCTCACCTGGTACGTCACCTTCGCCGCCCATGCGCTCCACCAGCACCCGCAGTGGCGGGCCCGGATCTCCGGAGACGGGGACGAGACCCTGGAGACCTTCGCCCAGGAGGTACGACGGCTCTACCCGTTCGCGCCGTTCGTCGCCGCGCGGGTGGGCCGGGACTTCGAATGGCGGGAGCACCGGTTCCCCCAGGGCCGACTGGTGCTGCTCGACGTGTACGGCATCAACCACGACGCACGGCTGTGGCCGGACCCCGACAATTTCGACCCCGACAGGTTCGTCGGCCGTGACATCGGTGCGTACGATCTGATCCCGCAGGGCGCAGGTCATCCCGACAGCGGACACCGGTGTGCGGGGGAGCGGATCACCGTCGAAGTGATCCGGCAGGCCGCCCGGGTGCTCTCCGGGATCAGCTACGAACTACCGCCGCAGGACCTGACGATCGGGTTGCACCGGATACCGACGATGCCCCGCAGCGGATTCCGGATGCAGCAGGTTCGTGCCACCCAGTGGTCGGCGGTGCCGATGGCGACCACCTGAGACCCGTTCGGAGCAACCTGAGGGCCGGACGTCGTACCGTGACGCCATGTCGGTACGCAGTGAACGTAACGGCCCGGTGACCACGGTCGTCCTGTCCCGGCCCGAGGTACGCAACGCCGTCGACGGTCCCACAGCGCGGGCGCTCGCCGAGCAGTTCGCCGCCTTCGACGCCGACCCGGACGCCGCTGTCGCGGTGTTGTGGGGCGACGGCGGTACGTTCTGCGCCGGCGCGGACCTGCACGCGGTCGGCACCGAGCGCGGCAACCGGGTCGCCGCGGACGGCCACGGGCCGATGGGTCCCACCAGGATGCGACTCGGCAAGCCCGTGATCGCCGCGATCTCCGGGTACGCCGTGGCCGGTGGCCTGGAGTTGGCGCTGTGGTGCGATCTGCGGGTCGCCGAGTCCGACGCCGTCCTCGGGGTCTTCTGCCGCCGTTTGGGGGTGCCGTTGATCGACGGCGGCACCGTACGGCTGCCCCGGCTGATCGGCGCCAGCCGCGCGATGGACCTCGTGCTCACCGGCCGCCCGGTGCCGGCTGACGAGGCGTACCACATCGGTCTGGTCAACCGGGTGGTGCCGCCCGGTGAGGCTCGCCATGAGGCGGAACGGCTCGCCGCCGAGATCGCGGCGTTCCCACAGACCTGCCTGCTGCACGACCGGCTTTCGTTACTGGAACAGGAATCACTCGCCGAACCCGACGCGATGGCGAACGAACTGCGGCACGGTGAGGCGTCGCTGGCGCAGGCGCTGGAAGGTGCGGCGCGGTTCGCGGCCGGCGCCGGCCGGCACGGCGAATTCCCCAGCGCGTAGCCCGCCGCGCCTTCACGCAATCCGAACACTGGACCCGATCCCTGAACACGCCCGGGCGTGGCTCATGAAACGAGCCCACTGTCCGCCGTGTGGTCCCGGTTCCGGGTGGTCCTGGTTCGTGTGGTGCCCCCGGTTGCGGGGGCGGTCAGTCTGCGGCGAGACGGGGTGGGAAGCCGCCGGTGGCGATCGGACCCCACCGCTCGATCTCGACCCGGATCAGCGACTTGTTCTGCCGGTGCATCGCCTCGCGGTACTCGTCCCAGTCGGGGTGCTCTCCGGAGATGCAGCGGAAGTACTCCACCAGCGGCTCCACCGCCGCCGGCATGTCGATCACCTCGGCCGTACCGTCGACCTGCACGTACGGGCCGTTCCAGTCCTCGGACATCACGCACGCGGACACCCTCGGGTCCCGCTTCGCGTTGACCGATTTGGCCCGCTCCGGGTACGTCGACACCACGAGCCGGCCGCCCAAGTCCACGCCGCAGGTGACCGGGGACAGCTGGGGTCGTCCGTCCAGGCGCGTGGTCACGAGCACCGCCCGGTGTCTCGGGCGGAGGAACTCCAGCAGCGCGTCCCGTCCCACCCGGTCCGCGGTGGCGACAGACGGTGACATAGTTGTCCTCTCGGTCGGGGTTCTCAGCAGGCGCTAGTCGTCGAGCCGGAACGTCGGCTGCCATCCCAGCAGTTCCCGGGCTTTGGTCAGGTCCATCACCACACCGTCGTGGTCACCGGCGATCGCGAAGACGCTCAGGCCGCGGCGGAAATCCAGCGCCGCCAACGCCGCCCGCGCGAGGTCGCTGCCCGCCGTAGCCGGCACCGGCCGCCCGGAGCGGCCGCGGATCTGCGTGGGACCCC
>JBOGDK010000228.1:0-7726 GCA_050701795.1 Micromonosporaceae bacterium | reverse complement strand
GGGTGGCGGGATTTGAACCCACGACCTCTTCGTCCCGAACGAAGCACGCTGCCAAGCTGCGCCACACCCCGAGGTACTGCCGGGCCATAGTAGCCGATCGTGCGTATCGGCTGCGAAGGGGTATCCGACGGGCACACGGCAGGCGCCGAGGATGCCCCCGCACCACCGAGCGGCTGGCTGCCCCACTCCCGCGGTCAGCAAGGGGCCAGCCTCCCGGTCAACTCCGTGGGATCAGGGTGAGCAGGCTCGCCTCCGGTGGGCACGCGAACCGTACCGGGGCGTACGGGCTGGTGCCGAGGCCGGCGGAGACGTGCAGCCAGGAGCCGGCGGCGTACCGGTGCAGTCCACGGGCCATCCGGCGGTCGAGGTCGCAGTTGGTCACCAGGGCCCCGTAGTACGGCACGCACACCTGGCCGCCGTGGGTGTGGCCGGCGAATATCAGTTCGAGCCCGTCGGCGGCCATCTGGTCCAGCACTCGCGGTTCGGGGGAGTGGGTCAGCCCGAGGTGCACTTCGGCCTCCGGCGACGGCGCGGCCCCCGGGTACGAGTCCAGCTCCAGGTGTGGGTCGTCCACGCCGACCAGCTCGATCACGCGTCCGGCGGTCTTGACGACGGAGCGGGCGTTGTTCAGGTCCACCCAGCCGGCGGCGAGCAGCAGATCCCGCAGTTCACGCCAGGGCAGCTCCGGCCCGTGCAGCCGAGGACGATCGGGGTTGAAGTACGTGAACGGGTTCTTCAACACCGGCCCGTAGTAGTCGTTGGAGCCGAAGACGAACGCGCCTGGCCGGTCCAGCAGCGGCTGCAGCGCCGTCGCGACCGCCGGTACGGCGTGGGCGTGCGCCAGGTTGTCGCCGGTGAGCACCACCAGGTCGGGGTCGAGTGCGGCCAGCGATGCCACCCAGTCCTGCTTGCCGCGCTGACCAGGTGTCATGTGCAGATCGGAGATCTGCAGTATCCGGATCGGCTCGGTGTCCTCGTCGAGCACCGGTACGTCGAAGTGGCGCAGGGTGTACCGCACCCGTTCTACCAGTGACGCGTACCCGAGCACGCCGATCCCGAGCGCCACGCCACCCGCCAACGCCAAAGCTGTAGGTCTCCGCATGCTGCCCAGGGTAGTTTTTCCGCCATGAGTCAACCCACCGCCCCGCTGAAAGCACGACTGGAAAACGACCTCAGACAGGCCATGAAGGCGCGCCAGGAGCTGCTGACCTCGACGCTGCGGATGGCGCTGACGGCCGTACGGAACGCCGAGGTCTCGGGGAAGCAGGCCCGCGAGCTGTCCGATCAGGAGGTGCTCGCGGTGCTCACCAAGGAGGCGAAGAAGCGGCGCGAGGCGGCCGAGGCGTTCGCGGCGGCGGGGCGGGACGAGCTGGCGAGCAAGGAGCGCGAAGAGGAGCTGGCGCTGGCGGCGTACCTGCCGAAGCAGCTCTCAGACTCCGAGCTGGTCGAGCTGGTTCGTACCACCCTCGCTGAGAATGACCTGTCCGGGATGCAGCAGATGGGCGCCGCGATGAAGGCGGTGCAGGCGAAGGCCGCGGGTCGGGCCGACGGTCGCAAGCTCTCCGAGGAGGTACGGCGCCAGCTCACCGCGTGACGCCGATCGGGCGGGTCTGGCCGCGACGCTGTGGCCCCACGTGGAGCGACGCTGTGGCCCCCGCGTGATGTGGGGGCCACAGCCTGGTTCAGTCCCCCCGGTCGGGCGGGCACCAGGGGTTGTTCGGCCGGCAGGGTTCCTCGTCGTCAGGCGGTCTGGTGGGGCCACCAGGGCCACCAGGGCCGCCGGGCTTGTCCGGCTTATCGGGCTTCTTCGGCGGCGGCTCGCCGTTGCTGATGAACAGCGTGACGTACCCGTTCTTCGGCGCCTCGCCGCTGGGCTTGGTGTACGCCACGGTGCCCTGGGCGCACCGTGACGGCACCTGGTCCGGGTGTTTGCGGACCTTGAAGCCCGCGTTCTCCAGGGTGCGGGTGGCGTCGTCGACGCCCCGGCAGGTGACGCCGGGTACCCGCTTCATATCGCCCTTGGCGAGACTCTTCGGCGGGGGCGTGAAGTTGGCCGTGTGCCGGTTGCCCAGGTACTCGCGGAGGATCTCGCCGAACGCGTAACTGGGCTCGTGTGTGGAGTACACCGAGTTGTCGAAGTTGTCCGGGTCGGTCTCGAACATCGCTCCGGCCAGCTTCGGGGTGTATCCCGCGAACCAGGCCGCCGCGTTGCTGTCGGTGGTACCGGTCTTGCCGGCCACAGGCTGGTTGACGTTGCGGCCTACCGACGCGCCGGTCGCGTTGCCGCCGCAACTGCCCCCTCCCTGGGTCGGGTCGCCGACCGGGCACCGCGCGGCGTCGGTGGCGGCTCGGGCCACGTCGGGTGTCAGCCGCTGCTCACAGGTGGGGTCCGAACCGGGCAGTTCTTTGCCGGTACGGTCCGTGATCTTGCGTACCGGCAGCGGTTCGCAGTATTTGCCCTCAGCGGCGATGGTGGCGTACGCGTTGGCCATCTCCAGCGGCGTGGTGTTCGCTACGCCGAGGGTGAACGAGCCCCACCGCTTGGCCTGATCGGGATCCTCGGCGCGTTCCTTGTCGCCGGCGTGCCAGACCAGCCCGAGTTTCTCGGCCATCTTCACGGCCTTCTCGGCGCCGACGGTCTCCACCAGTTGTACGAAGTACGTGTTGACCGACATCCCGAACCCGGACCACATGTTCCGCATCCCGGCCATGTGCTTGCTCGCGTTCCTCGGGCACCAGTGGTAGACGCCGTTCACCTGGCAGGCGGACTTGTCGCTGGCGGTGCCGCCGACGTACTGGGACCGGTACTTGTGGGGTGACTGGAACTCCGTGGCCAGCGGCAGCCCCTCTTCCAGGGCGGCCAGCATGGTGAACATCTTGAACGTCGATCCCGCCTGGTAGCCGAGGCCGCCGTCGCCGCCGAGCAGGGCGTTGGTGGTGTTCGGGTAGTTGCCCTTCTTGCCCTTGAACCGCGCCTGGTCGGAGTGCGGATGGTTCTTGGAGTTGTCGTTGCTGTAGTTCCGGTTGACCGCCATGGACATGATCCGGCCGGTGCCCGGCTCGATGAAGACCCCGCCCAGGGCCATCTTGTTGTGCACGTTCTTCTTGGACTTGATGTTCTTGATCGCGATGTTCTGCAGTTTCGGGTCGAGCGATGTGATGATCTTGTAGCCACCGCGTTTGAGGTTGTTCTCTCGTTCCACGGAGTTGGCCCCGAACGCCTTCTGCTGCTTCCACCAGGTCACGAAGTAGGCGCAGAAGAAACCCCAGTCCTGGTGCTTCGGGGGTACGTCGACGCAGCTGTTCGGTGGCACCTTCCGCTTGAGCGTGATGTCCTTCTTCTGGGCCTTCTCGGCGTCCGCGGCGTCGACGTAGCCTTCGTCGACCATCCGGCTCATCACCCAGTTGCGCCGCTCCAGGATCGCGTCCCGTTCCTTCGAATCCTTGGAGCTGGGGTCGTACACGCTGGGTGCCCGGACCGCCGCGGCCAGCATGGCGGCCTCTTCCAACGTCAGGTCCTTGGGGTGCTTGGAGAAGTACGCGTAGCTGGCGGCGTACACCCCGTACGCCTTGTGCCCGAAGTACGCGATGTTCAGGTAGTTCTCCAGGATCTGGTCCTTGGACAGGCGCTTTTCGAGGGCGATCGCGTACCGGATCTCCTTGAGTTTCCGGGCCGGGGTGTCGGCGGTGACGGCGCGTACCTCGGCCGGGGTGCGGGCCGAGTACGTCAGCGCCTGGCGTACGTACTGCATGGTGAGCGTCGAGGCGCCCTGTTTCACCTCGCCGGCGCCGCTGTTGGCGACCAGGGCCCGCATCACGCCTTTCAGGTCGACGCCGTGGTGGTCGTAGAACCGGGCGTCCTCTGCCGCCACGATCGCCTTGCGCATCAGCGGCGACATGTCCTTGAGCGGGACGTTCTGCCGGTTCTCCTCGTAGAACCCGGTGATCCGGGTCTTGCCATCGGCGGCGTACAGGTAGCTGGTCTCCGGCGGGGGCAGCACCTCGAGGTCGGTGGGCAGCTCCTGGAAGGAGTCGGCACCGACCTTGGCCGCCAGCCCGGTGACGGCCAGGGCCGGAAAAGCGGCTGCCGCGAGCACCAGGCCGGCGAGCAGACCACATAGCAGGAGGGATGCGGCGTTGTTGACCGAATGTCGGTCTCGCAGACGAACCACCGGCTCAGAGTACGCGACACCGGCGATTCGCACGATGGCGCAGCTTGACTCGGAGCTATGGAGTGCGATAACGCACTTCCTCCTGATCACCCCGTACCCGTATCTAAAGTGGCGGGAATTCCGTTTCGTCCAGGCAGAGGGTTGGGTACGCGGATAGCGGAGTTCGGGTCGTCGCGGTGGCGGTGTGGACTCCATCCGGGGGCAGCGCCATTGCTCTCCAGCCGTCGCGTCCCATGGCAATGCACACAGATCCATCCGGCCGGTACGTCGCACCCGTTTTCCCCTGCGACGTTGCGTAGCTGGACGACTACAGACAATGATGTACGGGTGGGCCACACAGGAATGTGTGCCCACGCCTGAGGGGGATACCGGCCGAACGGTCGTTGTCGACTCGGTCACCCGTTCGTAGCCTGCGAACTGGGACGGTCCGCAGTCGGGGGGCTGATCGGGCTGTAGGGGGGAGAAGTAAAGGGGGGTCTGGTACAGATGAGCCTGATCGTGGACTGGGCAAGTCAGGCGGCATGCCGGGACGGTGACCCGGATGCGCTGTTCGTCCAGGGAGCGGAGCAGAACATCGCGAAGCGTGTCTGCCGAAGCTGTCCTGTGCGATACGAGTGTCTGGCTGATGCGCTGGACAACCGGATCGAGTTCGGTGTCTGGGGCGGTATGACCGAGCGGGAAAGACGAGCGCTGCTGCGCCGGCACCCTGCGGTGCCTAGCTGGCGGGTGCTCTTCGAAACCGCACTGGAGTCCCGGCAGCCGGCGGCGGCCGCGCTGGCTAGGGCAGGCTGAGGAGACAAGTTCACCGGTGTCCCGAGCCCGTCAGGGCCGGGACACCGGTCATCTCTGGGTCTGGTCCGCGAGCGCGGCACCGATCTCCCGTAGGCCGTCCAGGTCGTGTACGTCCTGCGGCTGCGCCGGCACCTCGGTCATCGGAACCGCGGGATGGGCTCGCCGGAACCGGTCGGCGATGCGTTGTTCCCGAGCCACCTGGCGTACCAGATTCGCGTGCAGCAGCAGGATGTCGGCGGCGAGGGTGGCCTCAGAACTCGGCTTCGCCGACGGCGCGCTGAGCGACTCCGCGGCCGCGAGACTACGTTCGGCCGACAGGCCTCCCGCGGCCACGCCGTGCACCCGGTTCAACACCAGGCCGGCCAGCGGCATGCGTTCGGCGGCGAGCCTGCCGGCGAAGTAGCCGGCCTCCCGGATCGCGTCCGGCTCCGGGGTCGCCACCACCAGGAACGCCGTCTGCTTGGCCTGCAGCACCCGGTACGTACGTGCCGACCGGTCGGCGAACCCGCCGAACATCGAGTCGAACGACGCCACGAACGTCGACAGATCTCCGATCAGCTGGGCGCCCAGGATCTTCTGCATCGTCCGTCCGAACAGGTTCAGCGACGAGCCGAGCACTTTCAGCACACTGAGCCCACCCGCCCGTGCCGGGGTCAGCAGGATCCGCAGCATCCGACTGTCCAGGAACCGCGCGAGCCGCTTCGGGGCGTCGAGGAAGTCCAGCGCGGAACGCGACGGCGGGGTGTCCACCACAATCAGGTCCCAGCCGCCGTCGGTGATGTCGATCTCGCTGAGCTGGGAGAGCTTCTCCATCGCCATGTACTCCTGGGTACCGGCGAACGTCGAGCTCATCGCCTGGTAGAAGGGGTTGGCGAAGATCTCCTCGGCCTGCTGCGGGCTGCTGTGTGTCAGCACCACCTCGTCGAAGGTGCGCTTCATGTCCAGCATCATCGCGTGCAGCTCGCCGGTGTGAGGTTCGGCCTCAGCGCCCGCGTCCTCGGGCGCGTCGCCCGACCCGCGCGGTCCGTCGGTCCCGACCGGTACGCCGGGCACCGGCCGTGGCGTGTTGTCCAACTCGGTGAGGCCCATCGCCTGGGCGAGTCGACGCGCCGGATCGATGGTGAGCACGACCGTACGCCGCCCGTGCCGTTCCGCGGCCCGTAGCGCCAGCGCCGCGGCCGTGGTGGTCTTGCCAACCCCGCCGGCTCCACAGCACACCACGATCCGGATCCCGGGATCGCCGAGGACCGCGTCAAGATCAAGGGACGGTGAGGGTTGACCATGTGGCACGTCTGCGAGCGTAACCGCGCGGCGTACCTGGGCGTTCAGTGACCGCGTACTCCCTGGTCAGCCAGGGTGTCGGCGAGCAGGAACAAACCCGACAGGTCGACTCCGTCGGACAGGAACGGCAACGTCAGTACGCCTCGGCCCGTACTGACCAGCTCGGCCATCAGCCGGCGCTCCTGCCGCACCCGCGCCTGGTGGTCGGTGGCCTCGGCGACCAGGCCGGTCACGGTGCCGCGGTCGGTGGGCAGCCCCGCGGTGGCCAGGCCCCGGCGCAGTGCCGCTTGGGTGACCTTCGTACCGTCCAGTAGCGACGGCCTGGTCTGGTTCACGACCACGGTGCCGACCCGCAGCCCCAGCCGCTGCACCTCCGCCATCGCGTCGATGGTCTCCTGGACCGGCATCTCCTCCAGCACCGTCACCACGTGCACCGCCGTCATCGGGGAACGCAGCAGCGCCGACACGCTCTGGCTCTGCGACTTGATCGGGCCCACCTTCGCCAGTCCGGCCACTTCGGCGGTGACGTTCAGGAACCGTCCGATGCGTCCGGTCGGCGGCGCGTCGAGCACCACGGCGTGGTACGCCCGGCGCCCCTTCTCCACCCGGGTGGTCGCCTCCTTGACCTTCCCGGTGAGCAGCACGTCGCGTACTCCCGGGGCGATCGTGGTGGCGAAGTCGATCGCCCCCAACCGCTTCAACATCCGGCCCGCCCCGCCCAGCCGGTAGAACATCTCGAGGTACTCCAGGAGTGCCTCTTCGGCGTCCACCGCGAGGGCGTACACCTCGCCGCCGTCCGGCGGTACGGCGATCCTGCGGTCCCCGTACGGCAACGGTGGTACGTCGAAGAGCTGCGCGATCCCCTGCCGGCCCTCCACCTCGACCAGCAGCGTTCGTTGGCCACCGGCGGCGAGCGCCAGCGCCATCGCGGCGGCCACGGTGGTCTTTCCGGTGCCACCTTTACCAGTCACCACGTGCAGGCGCGCGTCGTGCCAGCCATGGATCGGGCTGTCATCTCTGGATTCAGGCACGTCGTGGCTCCAGCGTCGCTGCGTGCGGTGTCACGGCATCTCGGTGTCGCAGACCTTCCAGCCTGCCTCGTTCACCAGGTCGAAGCGCGCTGGAGTGTTCTTGGTCTCGTCCCCGACGACAACCTTCAGGGTGGACGTCACCTTGGTGGTCGTTTCGCCTGTGCTGACCGCCTTCGGCTTCGACCAGCTCACTTTCATCTTCAGCTTCGCGTCCTTGGCGTCTGCCTCGGCGTCCTTGACGGTCTTGATCGCCTCGTTCACCTCACCCCGGTCGGCCTCCCGCTTACAGGTGTACCGCAGCATCTTGTCGGGGTCCTTGAGGTCGAACATCGCGTTCAACCAGCTGTCGACGACCTTCTCCGGGTCCGCGAAGTCCGGGTGCACCTTCGGGCTTCCGGTCTTCTTTCCGCCCGTGGTCTCGGGGGCGCCGCCCAGTAGTACGACGGCCGC
>JBOGDK010000227.1:0-7753 GCA_050701795.1 Micromonosporaceae bacterium | reverse complement strand
ATCGCCCTGAGGCCCTGCCGCACGGCATCCCGCAGAGCTACCGCGTCCACCTCATCCACCGGGTGGCGTTCCTCGGACAACGGGGCCTCCTCTGGGACTCGGGTCGATACCAGCAGAGCACGGCGGCGACGAACGGCGGTGAGACGGCGCGTCCACCTGACGTACCGACGGGTGTGCCGACAGCATGCCAAAGGCGCGCCAACCGACCGCCCGTCCCGGGAAGCCCGCCGCGGGCCGCCAGTACGGTGACGACGTGGCGATCGCTCAGTTCAAGGACCTCTGCATCGACGCGAACGACGCCCAGTCGCTCGGCGAGTTCTACAGCGCCGCGCTCGGGCTCCGATTCACGTCGCACCGTGACGGGGACGGTCAGGCGGACGGGACCCAGCCCCAGGAACGGATCTGGTTCAACGCCGTACCGGAGCCGAAGACCGGCAAACTCCGGGTGCACCTGGATGTCCATACCGACAGCGTGGCGGGTCTGGAAGCGCTCGGCGCCCGGGTGATCCGGCCACCGGACGAGGAAATCCACTGGACCGTCATGGCGGACCCCGAGGGCGGCGAGTTCTGCGCCTTCGTACGACCGGACCCGCCGCGACAACGGATCTACGCCGTGATCGTCGACGCCGCCGACGCTGCCGCCCAGGCCACCTGGTGGGCGGACGTGTTCGGCGGGCACACCGTACGGCATCGCAACGGCTGGTGGTCGGTTGCCGACATCGCCGGCGCCCCGTTCGAGTCGATGCTGTTCATCGAGGTGCCCGAGCCGAAGCTGGTGAAGAACCGGGTCCACTGGGACGTCGAGTCCGGCGACCCCGACGCGTTGACCGAACGCGGCGCCACGGTGCTCCGAGAGCCGGACGCCGAGATCGCCTGGCGGATCCTGGCCGACCCGGAAGGCAACGAGTTCTGCGCCTTCGACCCGAACCGTCGCCCGCGCGGACCCGCGGTCACAGGTGCCCACACCGACCCGTGATGACAGGTGTCCGCGACCCTGACGCGATCGGCGTCGGCGGCCGGTCAGGACACGCTCTTCAGCCACCCCCAGAGCTCGACCACCCACGGTGTCTGCAGCAGGAACCCGATCCCGGAGGCGGCAAGATACGCGCCGGTGAGGGCATGGGAGCCGCGCGCGTTACGCCGGATCCGGCCCATCCACTTCTCCCAGACCAGCCGGCCGACCACCCGACCAAGAATGAACACGCCGAGCCCGATCAGCAGGACGAACACGAACACCAGGAACTTCTCCAGGAAGCCGTCCCGCTGGCCGTCAGCCACCGACCAGATGCCCCAGCAGACGAACACGAACATCACACCGACGCCGGTGATCTCGGAGCCGCGGTTCAGCACCGTCGCCAGGTCCGGGCGCGGCGGCTTCAGATCGGGGTGCTGACCGGCCTGCCCACCCGACCACGGACCGCCCGGTCCTCCGAGGGTCGGCTCGGGCTCCTTCGACGGCTTGGACGGCACCGCCGCGACACCCCGGATCCCGCCGTCCTGCGCCTGCGGAGGCGGTGCCTGGCGTGTCGGTTCCGGCGCGGCGGCCATCCCGTTGCCCGAGCCAGGCGGCCCCGAGGACGGCGCCACCCGGGTCGGTGCGGGAGGCCGGGCACCATTGCCGTACGGCGGCGCCGCACCCTGGGCGGCGAGGTGCCCGCCATGGCCGGCCGCGGCGGCGACGGGCCCGCTGAGCGCGGTACGAAGCTGCACCAGCTCCCGCTCCAGCCTGTCGATCCGCTGGAACGCCCCGGTCTCGGTCCCCGCCACCGGGGTCACCGCCGACCGTCCAGCGGCGGGCCGGCCACCGCTCCAGTCCACGCCCACGTCCGGGCTCGACGCGGCGACGACCAACTCCCCGAGCCGGCGCACCCACCCGGGCAGGTCCGCGGTCGACGGCCGATCCTCGGGACGGTCCGCTACCGGGGCGAGCAGGTGTTGCCGGAGCATCGGATTGGCGTCCAGCAACGGGTGCCGGCGCAGCACCGCCCACGGCGGCGCGGTCATACCGTCCGGGGGTGCCGCCTCCATCCGTGGGAACTCGCCAGTGACCAGGTAGTACGCCACCGCCCCGAAGCCGTGGACGTCGTAGGCGGGGCCGACCTGGCCACTGAACGCCTCCGGCGCCCCCGCCTCCGCGGTGTACGCGATGCTGGTGATGTGGTCCCGCCAGTGGTAGCGGGCGCCGGTGAAGTCGATCAGGCGTACCTCGCCGCCGGTGAGCACCATGACGTTGGACGGTTTGACATCCATGTGCAGCACCGGGCAGGCGCGCGGGTCGTCCGGCAGGTGCAATGCCTTCAGTACGCCCGCCAGTGCGGTCAACGCCGCCACGGCGTCCAGGCGTGGCGCGGAGCCACCGACGCCGTACCGCTGGGCGACGTACTCCCGCAGCGTCACCCCGTGCAGATAGTCGAGCACCTGGTACGGCACCGGTTCGCTGGACGCCGGCTGCCCCGGTTGGTACGGCGGTGGCGCGTAGAACCCGTCCGCGCGACGGCAGATCCCCGGCACCCCGCGACTGTTGAGATCCATCAGGACGGCGTCGCCCTTGTCCCAGGACCGCAGTTGCTCGGTGATCGGGCGGTCGCCGGCCCGGCGGAACACCTTCACGGTGACGGCCGCGGAGCTGATCCCACCGCTGACCCGTACCGCCCGGTAAACCTCCGCCTGGCCGCCGGTGCCGAGGTGACTGACCAGCCGGTACCGCTGATGCGTCTCCGGCAGCGGACTGACCGGACCGCACACCAGGTCCAGCAACGCCGCACCCTCCACGACAGCCCTCCCGCATGTCGACCCTCAACTGAGCGTACCGATCGGGAGCACGACAATTCGTTCGCGGCCGCCCGATCGGCGCGATAGACATGCCTGGTGACCGACAACCTTCCGATGCGCCCGATCAACCCGGACGAATGGCCCGGATTCTGGCGGACCATCGTGCGGACCTTCCACGCGGACGTACACGACGACGAGTCCGAGATCGAACGCAAACCGTTCGAACCGGAACGTAGCCTCGCGGTCTTCGACGGCGACGCGGTGGTCGCCACCACCGGGATCTTCACCCGGGATCTGAGCGTGCCCGGGGCAGTGCTCCCGGCAGCCCACGTCACGATGGTGTCGGTGCTGGCCACCCACCGCCGGCGCGGCCTGTTGAACCGGATGATGCGCCAGCAGTTGGCCGACGTGCGCCAGGACGGCCGGGAGCCGGTCGCGGTGCTGTGGGCCAGCGAGGAGGCGATCTACGGCCGGTACGGCTACGGCGTTGCGTCGTACCAGTTCCGGATCAGCGCCGATACCCGCGAGGTGCGGCTACCGGCGGGTCGAGCCCCGGGCCGGCTCCGACTGGCCGAGCCGACCGAAGTCGTCGAAGACCTGTCCCGGGTGTACGAGCGGGTCCGACCGCACCGTCCCGGCTTTCCGAGTCGCCAGCAGCCGTGGTGGGAGGTACGGCTGGCCGACATCGAACGCAACCGCGACGGCGCCACGGAACGCCGGTGCGTGCTGTACGAGAACGCCGGCGGGGTGGCCGGATACGCGCTGTGGCGTACCAAGCAGCAGTGGGACGGCACCGGCCCGATCGGCGAAGTCATCGTCGAAGAGCTGTGCTGTGACGACCCGGAAGGGCGGATCGAACTGTGGCGTTTCCTGTTCGACATCGATCTGACCCGCAGAATCTCCGCCTGGAACCTGCCGACCGACGAACCGCTGGTCCAGAACGTGGACGCGCCACGGCGGCTGTCCCGCAGTTACGGCAACGCGCTGTACGCCCGGGTGGTCGACGTAGCTTCGGCGCTCGCGGGTCGCCGGTATCCGACCCCTGTCGACCTGGTGCTGGAGATCACCGATGACCTGCTGCCGGAGAACAGTGGGCGCTGGCGGCTGACCGGGGACCTGGAGAAGGCGTCCTGTGAACGGACCTCCGACCGTGCGGACCTGACCCTCGGGATCGCCGAGTTGGGTGCGGTGTACCTCGGCGGTACGCCGCTCGGGGCGCTTGCCGCCGCGGGCCTGGTCAAGGGACGACCCGAGGCGATAGCGGCCGGCAACGCGGCGTTCGGGTGGCATGTGGCGCCGTACGCGCCCGAGGTCTTCTGACGCGTGTCCGGCGGCCACGGCGCACTCTGCCGTGGCCGGGCGGTGCTCCGGCTGGGCTCGGTCAGGGGCGCTGGCAGCTCGGGCACCAGTACAGGTTCCGGGAAGCCAGTACCCCGGCCCGTACCGGCGTGTCGCACGCCAGGCAGGGCTGCCCGGCGCGGCGGTACACGTACACCTCACCGCCGTGGCGGTCCACCCGTGGTGGCCGGCCCATCGCCTCCGGAAGGTGCTCTGGGCGTACCGTGTCGATCTGGCCGGTTCGTACCCCGTCACGCATCAGCCCGACCAGGTCCTCCCAGATCCGGCGTACCGTCCCACGGTCCATCGACCGACCCTGCCGATACGGATCGACCCCCTGCCGGAACAGCACTTCCGCCCGGTACACCGCACCCACTCCGGCCACCACCGACTGGTCCATCAGCAACTGGGCGATCGCGGTACGGCTGCGCAGCACCCGTACCGCCGCCGCGTCGGAGTCGGCGTCGGGGCGCAGCGGGTCGGCTCCCAGCCGGTCATGGAACGCCTGCTTCTCGGCCGGGCTGACCAGCTCGCACGCGGTGGGCCCGCGCAGGTCGAGGTATCCGGAGTCCCCGACGATCCGCAACCGCACCTGTCCCACCGGGGACGGAGCGGGCGGTGGACCACTGGTGAAGCCGCCGTACAACCCCAGATGTACGTGCAGTTGCAGCGGCTCTCCGCCGGAGGTCCGGTACGTGTGGAACAGATGCTTGCCGTGCGCGTCAGCCGCGACGAGCGTGGCACCGTTCAGTCTGGCGGCACCAGCGGCGAACCTTCCCTGTGGACTACTGGTACGTACCTGCTCGCCACGCAGCAACGCTGTGTGCTCGCGGGCGAGCCGGTGGATGGTGTGTCCTTCAGGCACACGCTCGACCCTGTCACGCGGGCCCCGGCGTACGGACATCCGGGTCCGGTACGGTCTTGCGATGGCGGGCTATCACCGGCAACGTAAGCGCACCCGTCGGGCTGAGCGGCACCAGGAACCACCCGACGACGCCGCGAGCACCACCACCAGCCCAGGAGACTCCGCCGCGCACCAGACCACGGGCCCGAGCGATGCCGCCGCGCACCACAGCAGCGACGCCGGGCCGGACGCGGGCGATCCGCCCGCCGATGACGGCGACCCTGGTGGCACTACTGCTCATCACACGCCACAGACCCCGGACCCGGCGACGAGCCCGGGCAGACCGACTCCGGCCACCGTCGCGGCCGCTCACCGGGGCCGGGATGCCGGCGTCCTGGAACCCGCCCAGGGGCGGGATGCCGGCGTCCCGGAACCCGCCCGGCGGGAAGCCGTCCGGCGGCGGGAGGCCGGCATCCCGGGACCCGACGATGCCGTACCGCGGGCCTATCAGGCGGCCGCGAGCGACGTACCCGAGCCGCCGGCCGGCTCGGCCAGCACGGCCGCTGTGGTGGACCCGGAGGATGAGGCGCCGGCCGTCGAGCGGGAGCCCGAACGCGGGCTGCGCGGCCTGGTGGGATCTGGCACCTCGCAGGTCGGGGTGAGCTCGGCGACCCGCGCCCGGGACGCGGCTCGCCCGACCCCTGCCGACCTCGCCCGGGCGGAGCAGGACCTCGTCATCGTGCGGCGGAACTGGGTCCCCCGGGAGCCGTTCCGACCGAGCGGTCCACAACGTCGACGCAGGGACGGCCCTGCACCGCGCTAGGGCAACCGCACTAGGGCAACCGCACTAGGGCAACCGCACTAGGGCAGCGGCGGAAGCTCGCGTGACTTCTCGTACGCGGCGATCTGCCCGATCCGGCGGCTGTGTCGTTCCCCGTTCGAGTACGAAGTGTCCAGGAACGCCCGTACGATCGCCAACGCCTCATCGGCGGAGTGCATCCTGGCCCCGACGCCGGCCACGTTGGCGTCGTTGTGTTCCCGAGCCAGTCGTGCGGTCTGCTCGCTCCAGGTCAGGGCGGCCCGTACGCCC
Organism: Micromonosporaceae bacterium; assembly: GCA_050701795.1. GTDB lineage: Bacteria > Actinomycetota > Actinomycetes > Mycobacteriales > Micromonosporaceae > WHSM01. Next base: position 1,709 of record JBOGDK010000227.1, on the reverse strand, counting down.
GGCACCTTGTTCGCGGCGATCTGCTCGCCATTGCCGGAACCGCCGATCACGATCCCGAGGCTGCCCGGGTCGTCGACCACCCGGGCGCCGGTGGCCAGGCAGAACGACGGGTAGTCATCGTCCGGGTCGAAGCTGCCCGGCCCCACGTCGACGACGTCGTATCCACGCTCTGCGAGCTGTGCCGCGAGGTGCCCCTTGAGTTCGTATCCGGCATGGTCACTGCCCAGGTAAACACGCATGCCTGGGATCTTCTCAGCCCTGATCCGCCGCCGGCACGCGGGGCACGGCGGATCGGCGCGACGGCGATCGGAACGGCCCGCGGGCACGCGGGATCGGCGCGGCGATGTGGACCGCCCCGGGACGGATCAGCGGTCGGCGGCCGCCAGGGCCCGGCGTACCGCGGAGGCGACCTGGTCGGCCGCCACCTCGGCGGCGTCGAACAGCGCCAACTTGCGGAAGAACCCGTGGTTCACGCCCTGGTAGCGGACCAGCACCGTCGGCACCCCGGAATCGGCGAGCGCGGCGGCGTACGCCTCGCCCTCCTCGCACAACGGGTCGTACTCCGCGGTGATCACCAAGGTGGCGGGAAGACCCTCCAGGTTCGCGGCGAGTGGGGCGGCGTCCGGGTGCTCACGATCCACCTCCGGCGGCAGCAACGCGTCCCAGAAGAACCTCATCTGCTCGGCGTCGAGGCCTTCCTGGGTGTAGATCCGGTGCGACTCCCCCGCCATCTGCGGATCGATCACCGGATACACCAGCACCTGATAGGCGTAGCCCGTCCCGGCGTCCCTGGCCCGCCGGGCCACCACGGTGGCGAGATGGCCACCGGCGCTGTCCCCGGCGATCGCCAACCGGCTCGTGTCGACCCCGTGCTCGGCGGCGTTGTCGCGCAACCAGCTCACCGCGGTCTCCACATCGGAGATCTGCGCCGGCCACGGGTGCTCCGGTGCCAGCCGGTACGCCACCGACAGCACCGCGCAGCCGGACTGGTCCGCCAGCCGGCGGCACACCGCGTCGTGGGTGTCCAGGTCCCCCATCACCCAACCGCCGCCGTGCAGGTACACCAGCACCGGGGCACCGTGGCCGTTGCGCGGGTCGTACAGGCGAGCGGGCACTCCGGCCGCGTCCACGTCGACGACAACCGGCACCATCACGCCCCGGCCGGCCTCGGTGCCCACCGCGTCCCGCATGCTGGCCCGGGACGCCTCCAGGGTCTCCCGCGTCAGCGGCACCCTCGGTTGTACCCCGATCGCGGCCCGGGCCTGCGGAAACAAGGTCACTGCTGTGCTCCAAGGTCTGCGAGCACCAGGCCGGCGCGCGCCTTCGGGGTGAACCAGGTGCTCTTGCGGGGCATCTTCTGCCGGTCCAGGTTGACCGCCACGAAATCTTCCACGGTGACCGGTGCGATCAGCACCGCGAGTGCCGCGCGACCCGCGTCGACCTCGTCGCACAGCCAGGACGCGGGGTAGTCGCCACCCACGTACGTGATCCGCTTGTCGCCCGGGTCGAGCCCGAGCGCGTCGCGGAACAGTACGGACTCCACCACGGCATGGTCGAGCCGCTCCACCACGCTCGCCCCGTCCGGGGCAGGAAGCTCGACGGCGTACCCGACGCCGTCGGCGTAGAGATGGATGGCGCCGCCGGATCCAGGTGTCTGCGGCCGGCCCGGCAGCTCGCGTACCGTCGCCCGCCGGGCGCGCAGCAGGTCG
>JBOGDK010000226.1:0-7786 GCA_050701795.1 Micromonosporaceae bacterium | reverse complement strand
GTAGTAGACGCCGGCGACATGGTCCACGTCGCTGCTGGTGTCGTGCGCCACCTCGACCACGTCGAGCAGACCGAAGCCGTACATCAACCGGGTCGACCAGCTGGCGATGTCTTCCGGCACACCGTCGTGCACCAGCGTCGACGCCCAGCCGAGCAGCGCGTCCCGCTCCGTACCGGAGAACAGGTCGTCCAACTGGGGCAGCAGCCTACCCACACCGGGACCCAGCCGAGCGATCTCGGCCGGTACGTCGATCGGGGTACGGGTCTGCACCAGCCACCGTACGGCGCGATCCAGCAACCGCCGGCTCTCCAACAGCACCCGGGTCTGTGCCGCGGCCGGAATCTGGTTGTCCAGCCGTTCCACCGCGTGCCACAGGTCGGTCATCCCGTACACCTCGCGGACCACCACGTACGCCCGGAGGATCTCCGCGGCGCTGGCCCCGGTCTCCTCCGCCGCGCGGTACACGAAGGTGGTGCCGCCCCGGTTCACCATCTCGTTGACCAGCACTGTGGTCACGATCTCGCGCCGTAGCGGGTGCCCGGCCATCGCGGGGCCGAACCGCTCCCGCAGCGGTGTCGGGAAGTAGTGGACCAGCATGTCCCTGGTCCACTCCTCATCGGGCAGCTCGGAGCCGAGGATCTCCGACTCCAGGGACAGCTTCACGTACGACAGCAGCACCGCGAACTCGGGCGAGGTCAGGCCGGTACCCGCGGCGGCCCGGGCGTCCAGCTCCTTCTCGCTCGGCAACGCCTCCAGTTCCCGGTCCAGCCTCCCGGTCCGCTCCATGTCGCTGATCAACCGGCGATGCACCGGCAGCAACGGCTTCGCCTGGCGGCGAGCGTTGCCCAGGGCACCAGCCTGGTCGTAGTTGTGCCGCAGCACCAGCGCGGAGACCTCGTCAGTCATCTCCGCCAGCAGGTCAGCCCGCTCGTCGGCTCCCAGTGAACCGTCCGCGATCGCGCGGTTCAGCAGGATCTTGATGTTGACCTCGTGGTCGGAGCAGTCGACGCCGGCCGAGTTGTCGATGAAGTCGGTGTTGATACGACCGCCGGCTCCGGCCGCGCCGCCCTGCCCATCAGCGCCTTCCAGGGCGTACTCGATCCGGCCGCGTTGCGTCAGCCCCAGGTTGCCGCCCTCGCCGACCACCTTGCAGCGCAGGTCCCGCCCGTCGACCCGTACCGGGTCGTTGGTCTTGTCGCCGACGTCGGAGTGTGCCTCGGATGACGCCTTCACGTACGTGCCGATCCCGCCGTTCCACAGCAGGTCGACCGGTGCCCGGAGGATCGCCTTGATCAGCTCCGGGGGCGTCAGCTCGGTGACGGTGTCCGCGATCCCGAGCGCCTGCCGCATCTCGGCCGACACCGGGATCGACTTCGCGGTGCGCGGCCACACCCCACCACCGGCGCTGATCAGTGACTTGTCGTAGTCGTCCCAGGTGGAACGGGCCATCGCGAACAGTCGTTGCCGCTCCGGGTACGACGCCGCCGCCTCCGGGGACGGGTCCACGAAGACGTGGCGGTGGTCGAACGCCGCCACGAGGCGGATGCGTTCCGAGCACAGCATCCCGTTGCCGAACACGTCCCCCGACATGTCCCCGATCCCGACGACGGTGAAGTCTTCCGCCTGGGTGTCCACCGCAAATTCCCTGAAGTGCTGCTTCACCGACTCCCAGGCGCCCCGGGCGGTGATGCCCATCTTCTTGTGGTCGTACCCGACGGAGCCGCCGGAGGCAAAGGCGTCACCGAGCCAGAAGTCGTAGTCGGCCGCGATCGCGTTCGCCAGGTCGCTGAACGTCGCGGTGCCCTTGTCCGCGGCCACCACCAGGTACGTGTCGTCGTCGTCGTGACGTACCACCTGTGGTGGCGGCAGCACCTTCCCGGACGCCGGGTCGAGGTTGTCCGTGACGTCGAGCAGGGCGGAGATGAACATCTTGTAGCAGGCCTGCCCCTCGGCGAAGAACGCGTCCCGGTCCGTGGCCGGTGGCGGCTGCTTGAGTACGAAACCGCCCTTCGCGCCCACCGGTACGATCACCGCGTTCTTCACCATCTGCGCCTTGACCAGGCCCAACACCTCGGTACGGAAGTCCTCCCGGCGGTCCGACCAGCGCAACCCACCCCGGGCCACGGCGCCGTACCGCAGGTGCACCCCTTCGAACCGGGGCGAGTAGACGAATATCTCGTACTTCGGGCGGGGAGCCGGTAGCTCCGGGATCTTCTGCGGCTCCAACTTGAACGCGATGTACGGCTTCGGCCGGCCGCCCGCCTCGCCGCGCCCGGCGCGCTGGAAGAAGCTGGTCCGCAGGGTGGCCAGCACCAGGTTGAGGAAGCTGCGCAGGATCCGGTCCTGGTCCAGACTCCGGACCCGGTCCAGCTCCGCGTGCAGCGCACCCACCAGGTCGTCGGTGTACTTGGCGCGAGTCTCGTCGTCCACCGCGAGCGCCGGGTTGAACCGGGTCTCGAACAGCGCCACCAGCAGCGCCGCCACGCCCGGGTACGCGTGGAAGGTGGCCTGCATGTAGTCCTCGCTGTACGGCGTACCAGCCTGCCGCAGGTACTTCGCGTACGAGCGCAGCACCACCACCTGGCGCCAGGTCAACCCGGCCCGCAGCACCAGCTCGTTGAAGCCGTCGACCTCGGACTCGCCCCGCCAGGCCGCCGAGAACGCGTTCTCCACCTTCGCCTGGACTTCAGCCATGTCCAGGCAGTTCTCCGGTGGCTGCAGGCCGAAGTCGTAGAGGTAGGTCACGCCGTCGGCGCGGCGGATCTCGTACGGCCGCTCGTCGGAGACCATCACCCCCAGCGAGTGCAGCACCGGGAGCACGGCGGAGAGCATCATCGGCTCCTCGTACCGGAACACCTTGAACCGGACCCGGTTCGGGTCGCCGCCCTTGTGGTAAAGGTGCATCGCCAGCTCGCCCGGCTCGTCGAGCAGCTCCAGCTTCGCGATGTCCTTGGTCGCCTCGTACGGGCGGTGCTCGTCCTTGTACGTCTGCGAGTACGCGTCGACGTACCGGCCGAACAGCTCCTTGGCCTGCTCCTCGCCGAGCTTGCGTTCCAACGCCAGATCGAAGTCGTCGTCCCAGTGCCGGGTGGCGTCGATGAGCTGCTGCTGGATCCGGTCGACGTCGTAGTCCCGGGGCGGGTTCGCCGGGTCGGTACGCACGATGAAGTGGATCCGGGCCAGCATGCTCTCGCTGACCCGGGTGGTGTAGTCGACGCCGACCCCGTTGAGCTCCTGGAGCAGGATGTCCTGGATCTTGAGCCGGTTGCCGGTGGTGAACCGGTCCCGTGGCATGTAGACCAGGCAGGACATGAACCGGCCGTACGCGTCCTTGCGCAGGAAGAGCCGCAGCTGCCGGCGGCCGGCCAGCCGCAGCACCCCCATCACGTTCGTGAACAGCTCGATGGTGGTGGTCTGGAACAGCTCATCCCGGGGGTAGGTCTCCAGGATCTCGATCAGATCCCGGCCCGAGTGGCTCCGCGACGACAGGCCGGAACGCTGCATCACCTCGGCCACCTTGCGCTTGACCACCGGCAGTTCGCGTACCGAATGCAGGTACGCCGAGGAGGCGAACAGCCCCAGGAACCGCTTCTCGCCGACCAGGTTGCCCTCGGCGTCGAACGCCTTGATCCCGATGTAGTCCAGGTACGCGGGTCGGTACACGGTGGCCCGGGCGTTGGCCTTGGTGATGATCAGGAGCCGCTTTTCCAGGGCCTTCTCGTACGCCTCGGGGGCCATCGAGGACAGCACCCGCGGTACGACCTGGTCGTTGCGGAGGATTCCCAGCCCGGTGCCGAGCTCCGCCTCCAGGACCTCCCCGTCGACCAGCTTGTACTCCCGGTAACCGAGGAAGGTGAAGTTGTCGGCGGCGAGCCAGTGGAGTAGCTCCACCGTGTCGGTGATGTCCTTGGCCGGTACCGGCAGCGTGGCGGCGTCCGGAGTGGCCAGGCCCTCGGCGATCTGCAACGCCCGGTGCCGCATCTTCTGCCAGTCCTCGACCACTTCGCGGACGTCGGTGAGCACGCTGGCGATGCTGTTACGCAACTCCTCCAGCTTCTCCGGATCACGTTGCCGGTCGACTTCCAGGTGCATCCAGCTCTCGACCAGCTCGTCGCCGCCGACGTGGTCCAGCTCCACCTCGGGGCGTACCTCGATCAGCTTGCCGAGGACCTCGCGATGTACCACGACCTGCGGATGGACCAGCAGGTGCACCTCAAGCCCACGACTGGCCAGTGCCGCGGTCACCGAGTCGACCAGGAACGGCATGTCGTCCGTGACGATGTTGATCACGGTGTGGACCGGATGCCCGGGATTCTCCTCGGGTGTGGTCACCGAGAGCCGTACCTCGCCGGGAACGCGTTGCCCGGCGAGCTCAAGGTGTTTCACGGTGGCCTCGTGCAGGTCCTGCCCGGCACGCCCGAACAGCTCCTCGTCAGGCACCAGCCGCCAGTAGAGGTCGATCAGCCCGGCCAGGTGCGGGGTGCCGGAAGCCAGCTGCTTCGCCTCCGCCACCAGGCGCTCCCGGCTCGGCACCTCATCCAGCAGGGACTCACCCTCGGCGGGGTTGTCGAGCTTCCTGACGCGTCTCGGCTGGCCGGACCCCGGTGCCCCGGCCGGCGGCTCCGCGGTGTCGTCGGCCACCGCCGCGGCGGCCGCCTCGGCGTCGGCCGCGCTGGTGACCCTCCGACCGGTCGGAGGGCTGTCGGTGGTCAGCTCCGCACCGGGCTCCCCGGACACTGGACCGGATCCCGTCACCCCGTCCGGTACGACGTCACTGGTCGCCCGCTCGCCGGGTCTCTGCCGCGTTACCCGACGCCGCGCCATGTGGACCTCACTCCCTCCCCCACGCCTTCGTGGGTGCGTACACCGCTCAGCCTAAATCGACTCCGAACGAATGGCTGTTACGGACCCACGGCTATCAAGTTGGGGCACGTCACAGTGACTGTTCTGTAGGAATCCGTACGGTTGACAGTCCGTTACGTACGGCAATCCAGGCCGGTGCTGGCACCACCGTGGACCGCCGCACCCGCTGCCGGCAACCCTCTATCGCCCCGGCTCCGCCCGTTCCGAATCCGACTGGTTGTCACCGGTGCCGGGCTTGTCATCGGTGCCGGGCGAGCCCGCGGCCTTCGATCCGCGGCCGAACCGGGCGACCGAGGCTCCACCACGCGTACCGCCATCACCCACAGTGATGGAGCCCAGCCCCAGGTCGGCCGCTGAGGGCAGCGCAGGCGACTGGGGTCGCCGGGGCCTGCGCTGCGACTCGGATCCGCCGTCCTGCTCAGCGGCCGTGTCGGACCCGCGCGCGCCAGGCCCGGGACGGGCATCCGGCTCCGGCTCCGGCTCCGGCTCCGGGCGAGAATCCGTGGCCAGTTCCGGCTCGGGATCCGCTCCGGAGCTCAGCTCGGGCTGGCTGAGCTCCCAGATCGGCCGCAGGCCGCCCACCAGGGTGTCGACCACGTCCTCCGCGTACCGGCCGTCAGGATCGTAGTCCGGGTCGAAGACCGTGACCTCCATCCCCAGGCAGGCGGGGCGCGTCACCAGGTCCGCGATCATCTGCTCCAGCTCGACGAACGCGATCCCACCGGGGTCCGGCGCGTCCACCGCCGGCATCGCGGCCGGGTCCAGCACGTCGACGTCGACGTGCACCCAGAAGCCGTCCACCCTGCCGAGCTCCTCGATCGCCCAGGCGGCACTGCGCCCCGGCCCCTCGGCACGGATCTGCGGCACGGTACGGAACACGATCCCGGCCGCCCTCAGATCCATCCGGTACTCGTCATGCTCCCGGATTCCGAGCACCACCACATCCTCCTCCCGCAGGTACGGGCGGAGGTCGTCGATGTTGGTCAGCTCGCCCTGACCACGGCCGGTGACCAGGGCGAGATCCTCCCCGGCCGCGGCACCGATGTACTCGGCGTTACCGGAGTGCCGGAAGTCGGAGTGCCCGTCGATGAAGATCAGCCCGTACCGACCACCCTCGGCGGCCCGGCGGCGGCGCATTGCCAACCCCGCCCCGAGGACGATCGAACAGTCTCCGCCGAGTACGAGGGGGAAGTCCCCCCGCTCGGTGATCTTCCCGATCCGCGCGGCGAGCCGCATCGTGTAGTCCGCGATCTCCTCCGCCTGGCAGACGCCGTCCCCAGGGCGCCAGCCCTCGGGGTCGTACCGCGGCGGCACCACGCAGCCGGCGTCGGAGGCACCGAGCCGTACCACCAGCCCGTGATCGCGTAGCGCACCGGGAGCCTTCGCGCAGCCCGGTACGGTCCCGGGGCTGGGCGGGCGCAGCCCCAGGTTGGAGGGCGCGTCGATGACGGCGATCCGGCGCATCTGCCGTGTCGCCTAGAACAGCGCGTTCGCGAGATTGCGGCGGGCCTGGGCCACCCCCGGGTCGTCCGGCGCCGCCATGGCGAACAACGAGATCAGGTGGCTGCGAGCAGCCTCCCGCTCCTCACCGCCGGTACGGCGTACCAGGTCGATCAGCCGGCCGTACGCCTGCTCGGCCATCCCCGAGATCAGCTCGATGTCGGCGGCACGGGACTGCAGATCGACGTCGTCCGGGTTCGCCGTCGCGTCCTTGAGCACCTGGTCAGGGTCGAGCCCCTCGGTACGCCGCAGCAGCCGCACCTGGGCCAGGCCAGCCTCCGCCGCGGCGTCCGCCGGGTTCTCGATAAGCATCTGCTCGTAGATCTGCTCCGCGCCCGCGAAGTCGCCGCTGGCCACCGCGTCCTCGGCGGCGTCGTTACGTTCGTCGGTGGGCTCGGCTGGCGCGCCGGACTCCGCGCCGTCAGAGACCGCGCCACCGCGGACTCCGGCCTTCTCGGCGGCATCCAGCAGTGCGTCCAGCCATTGGCGCAACTCGGTCTCCGGCAGTACGCCGGTGAAGGCATCGACGGGCTGGCCGCCGATCACCGCGTACACCATCGGGATCCCCTGCACCCGGAATGCCTGGGCGATCCGCTGGTTGGCGTCCACGTCAATCTTGGCAAGCAGCCATCGGCCGCCCCCCTCGATCGCGAGCTTCTCCAGGATCGGGGACAGTTGCTTGCAGGGTCCACACCACTCGGCCCAGAAGTCGATCACCACCGGGGTGTGCAGAGACCGTTCCATCACCTCGCTCTGGAACGTCGTCTCCGTGACGTCGATGATCGTGACACCGCCACCCGATCCGTTGGGAGATCCGGCCGGCGCCGCGCCCCCACCATCGTCGCCCGCGGCGGACTGTGGCCTGCTGGCCGGCGCGGGACGGGCGTTGAGCGCTGAGAGGTCCACGGCGCCGCGGGTGAAAGCCGCAGCCGCCATCCGGGGATCGTCGGCTCTCATGCGATCGCCCCGCTGCGGAGCCCGGCCGGGGAGGACTGAGAAGGGCTGTGCGTGTCGACTCGCTTGCTCATAAGAAACAGTCTTGCACTCCGTGCCCACCAGGTGCTGTCAGGCACCCCGCGCGCCGTCCCCCCTGGGCACTGGCGGTCTCACGACAGCGGCCGCCGTGGGAGATCAATCCCGCGACGGCCGCTGGGGCGTGTGCGTTCAGGACGTGGTGCTGGCCGCGTCAGAAGAGTGGCTGCCACCACGGCTGGCCAGGAAACCGACGACACCCACACCAGCGAGGGCGAGAACGATCTGCAGGGTCGCCTCCTTCCACCCGTACCCGGGGTCACCGACTGCGGTCGCGAGGATGGAGGCGATCAACGCGCCGACGATGCTGAGCACCGGGGCGAGCCAGATCGCGTTGGACTGTTTACCGCGGAGTACGAACCCGCCAATTCCCCCGACGACGGCACCGATG
>JBOGDK010000225.1:0-7812 GCA_050701795.1 Micromonosporaceae bacterium | reverse complement strand
GGGCGGCCCAGGCACCGTCCGGGTCACCCAGCACCTCGCGAAGCTGCTCCGGGGTCCAGACGTACGTGGCCCCCTCCACCCCGTCGGTGTCGGCGTCCAGGGCCGAGGCGAACCCGCCGTCGGAGGTGGTCAGCTCGTCCACCAGGAACCGGGCCGTCTCGGTCGCCACCCGCGCGGCGAGCCGATCCCCGGTGGCCCGCCACAGGTGGCTGTAGACCCGCAGCAGGAGCGCGTTGTCGTACAGCATCTTCTCGAAGTGCGGCACCACCCACGCGGCGTCCACGCTGTAGCGCGCGAACCCGCCCGCGAGCTGGTCGTACATCCCGCCCCGCGCCATCCGGTCGCAGGTGTGACGTACCACCCCGAGGCTGTCGTCCGACCCGGTACGCGCGTGGTGCCGTAGCAGGAACTCCAGGCACATGCCCGGCGGGAACTTCGGGGCACCGCCGAAGCCGCCGTTCACCCGGTCGTGTTCGCCGAGCAATCGCCGTGCCGCGGAGTCGAGCAGCTCGGTGGACAACGGCGCCGGGTCGCTTGCCGGCCGGATCTCCCGCAGCGCCTTCGTGACCGCCTGCCCCTGACTGAGTACGGCGTCCCGCTGCTCCCGCCACGCCTTGCTCACCGACTCCACCAGCCGTACGAAATTCGGCTTCGGAAAGTACGTACCGCAGAAGAACGGGTCCCCTTCCGGCGTCGCGAACACCGTCATCGGCCACCCGCCCTGACCCGTCATCGCCTGCGTGGCCGTCATGTACACGGCGTCGACATCGGGGCGTTCCTCCCGGTCCACCTTCACCGGCACGGTGTGCTCGTTGACCAACCGCGCCACCTCGTCGTCTTCGAACGACTCGTGGGCCATCACATGGCACCAGTGACAGGCGGCGTATCCCACCGAGATCAACAGCGGTACGTCCCGCCGCCGCGCCTCCGCGAACGCCTCAGCACCCCACTCCCACCAATCCACGGGATTATCAGCGTGCTGCAGCAGGTACGGGGACATCGCGTTCGCGAGGCGGTTGGCCATGCCCCCCAGCCTGTCACGCTCCTCGCTGACCCCGCTCGGGACGGTGGTCGGAGTCCGTGGGCGGCGGGTCGTTCGGGTTGGGGATCTGAGCCTGGAGTCCCGACTTGGCACGCGCTTCGTGGTCAACCCGCTGGCGGCTCCAGACGAAGTAGACCACCCCCACCCCGACCGGGATCAGCAAGATCCCGAGCCACCACCAGACGCTTCCCTCGTCCGCGAACTTGAGCAGAATCACGATCAGGAACACCAGCGGCGTTATCAGGCTCATGGCCCGTGCCGCCGCCGTGTTGGAGGCACGATGCTCCTTACTGCGGCTCATCATGTTGTGCTTGATCACGTACTGGGGTCGCCAGATCGCGGCGGCCGGGAACACTACGGCCACGGCGACAGCGAGGCCCGCGAGAAGTCCCATGGTGAAGCTGATCAGGGTGGCCATAGCGAGCCAGCCGTACAGGGAGGACTCCTCCGTCGGCACCATCCCGTTCCAGTTGTGCGGCCAGTAGCGCCGCTCGAACCCCTCACCCACCTGCGGCAGCAGCCCGGTCGCGAAGGTCACCAGAGCCGATGCCGGTACGGCCACAAACGGCACAACGAGCGTCCGCCGGAGGCCAGCCATGACGATGCCCAACTCCTCGTCCGGGCGCCAGAGCGACTCCAGTACCGCCCAACCGGTCACTGGTGCCGCGGCGAACACCATCAGGCCCGCCTCGAGCCCCACCTCTCCGCTGCCCGCGATCATCAGCCACAGACCCACCGGCGGGGCGACCACGTTGACCGCGAGCAGCCCCCAACCCACAGGCGACATGAGACGTCGCCAGAAGCTGTCCGACGTGCCCGTCGCGTAGGTGACCGGCGCCTCGCCGTTCGACACCGAACGCCCGAGGGCCGCCTCCGCGGTCCGTGGCAGTCCGCGGGCGCCCTCCAGCAGCTGGTGCCCAGTTCCCGCTGGCAGGTGGGTACGCGCGAGCAACACCACCAACCCGAGCACGCTCACCACGACCGCGACGGTCGCCGCGGTCGCCGCGAGGTACGCCAGGTCCACGGCCATCAGATACCCGAGGTCCCCGGGCCATCCCGACTGCGCTCGCGGAAGCGCACTGCCCTGGATGCCGTACGCGTCCGCCACCAGTCGTACCAGGAACAGCGCCACCACACCCGCCAGCAGTGGTACGGCAGCCAGGACGTAGTCGAGGCGACGCGCCCGACGGCGTGGCCGGATCCAGGGCCGGGCACGCCAGATCACGTACCCGAGCACGAGCACGAGCACGATGACTGTCGCCACGAACGGGAGTGGCGACTTCGTGGGGGCGAGGATTCCCACGACCAACGGCGCCGCCATGGCCGCCACGCCCAGGAGGACGCCCAGCCATGTGCCGCGACGTGACTCCACGACGGCCATGTCGCTGGAGCCGCGGCTGGCGCCGACCCCGTCCAAAAGAGTGGTCTCGTCTGCTACCCGGTGTGGCATTGCTGCAGAGTAGTCGGCGACATCGACCAGGTCACGGCCGCTTGGTAGCCGGCATCGAGCAGCTCGGCGGACAACGGCGCTGGTTCGCTGGCCGGCCGGATCTCCCGCAGCGCCTTCGTGACCGCCTGCCCCTGACCGAGTACGGCGTCCCGCTGCTCCCCCCACGCCTTACTCACCGACCTCAGCACCCCACTCCCACCAGTCCACCGGGTTGCCGGCGTGCTGCAGCGGGTACGGGGACATCGCGTTCGCGAGCCGGTTGGCCATTCCCCCAGCCTGGCAGGCCGCGGAACAGTCGGGCGGGTTCGCTCGACGGCCTCTGACACACTCGGCGCGGTGACTGACGAGGCGCAGGACGAGCCGTGGTATGTGCTCGTAGAGGAGCTCAAGGGCCGCGGACAGGCGGCTCACACCCGGGTGACGGAGCGGCGGCCGGCGTGACCACGCATTGAGGATCGCCCGACACGTGGCTTTCGAGTACAAGCCGCAGCACCCGATGATGTCGCAGGGCCGTCCCGGTAGTGCAGCGCCGCGTTGCGGAAACGCAGCACCACGGTGGCGCAGCGCCGCGGATCGCTCAGCCGACCGCCAATCCGTCGACACCGACCCCGCTGATCAGCAGCCGCTCTTTGCGGTCGCCGAGCAGCCGTACGGTCCAGTCGACGAAGCCGCCGTCCGCCACCTCTCGCCAACCGTCGCTGGACGCGACGTCCACCTTGAAACACAGCTCCGTGTAGTAGCCGCGGCCAGACTCCCGGTCCGGATCGGCGAGCACGGCCACGTCAGGCAACTCCTTGGTGATCGCCGGCACCAGGACGCTGGATCCCAGTGACGTCAGCCGTACCCGTGGTCGGTGGCCGGCCGCTACCGCGGCGGCGGCGTGAAACCGCAGATGCTCGACCGCGTGCCGGCGTTCGAAGGCCAGGTTTCCGGTGTCGCGGCCCGCCGACACCAATCCGAACAGGGTGAAATGGGCCTGCGCCCCCGGGTCCGCGAAGCGCTGCGCCCGAAGCACCCGCTGGACCGTCGCCAGACGTACGCATCCGGCCGGTCCGCCCCGGCTACGGCGTACCGCCGCCTCCAGCGCGAGCAGATTCGTCGGGTCGGCCGCCACCTCGGTACGCCGGATCGTGGAGACCACCTTGTTCTGGTCAAGCGGTGGCGAGCACCGAGTGGGCGCCCAGCGGCGCGACCGGGGAGCAGGTGACCATCTCGAACTCGTCCGGCAGCGCGGAGAGCACCACGTCCTCGGTACGGCGTAGCTCCCGGAACGGCACGGCCGCGGGCTCGGTGAACCGGTCGCTGGCGTACTGGCGGAGCACGTTTGGCGCCGTGGCCCGGCCCGCCCGTCGCCGCATCACGTGCAACAGCAGTGTGGTCAGGTCCGGTCCCGGGAGCCGGTCGGCCAGGAAGTCGAGGATCTCCGTACCGCCGGCGCGGCGCAACACCCGGGCCAGTACGCCACCATGATCAGGCATCGCCCAGTCGTACCACCGACACGATCGGCCAGGCGAGCGAGTTACTCCGCTCGGGCGCCCTGGCCCCGGGACAACCGGATCACCTGCGCGCCACGTGCCTCGGCGGAACGCTGCAGCGTCCACAACACGTTGCTGGTCTTCTCGGCCGGCATCGGTGGGAAGAAGTGATAGCCCTGCGCGGCGTGGCAGCCCATTTCGGCAAGCGCGGATCGCTGCTCCGCCGTCTCCACGCCCTCGGCGACCACCCGCAGGCCGAGTGACCGCGCCAGCTCCACAGTCGACCGTACGATCGCGCGGGCCTCCCGCGAGTCGATCATCCGGGTCACGAATCCGCGGTCCACCTTCACCTCGTGCACCGGGAACCGCGCCAGGAACGTCAGTGACGAGTACCCGGTCCCGAAATCGTCGACCGCGAGCTGCGCCCCGATGTCCCGCAACGCACCCAGTACGTCGTCGATCACGTCGAGCTCGGTCATCATGACCGTCTCGGTGATCTCCAGAACGAGCCGCTCCGGCGGCACCCGGTGGCGTCCCAGCAGCTCGGCGATCTCGGTGGGAAGCCGCCGGTCGAGCAAGCTCCGTGCCGAGAGATTGACGGCGATCGGTACGTCCAGCCCCTCTTCGGCCCACGATGCGGCGAGGGCCAGGGCGCGGTCCACGACGTACCGGGTGAACGGAGCGACCAGCTCGCTCTGTTCCACCACCCCGATGAACTCCGCAGGGGACAGCAGGCCACGACGCGGGTGATGCCACCGCACCAGTGCTTCGGCACCGACCGGGCCGCCGGAGACCAGGTCGACGGCGGGCTGCACTTCGAGGACCAGTTGGTCGTCGCTGTTGAGCGCGTCGCGCAGCTCAGCCACCAGGGCCAGCCGGTCGGTGCTGGCGCCGTCCCGGCTACCGTCGTACGCCGCGATCACCCGGCTGCTCCGCTTCGCCTGGTACATCGCGACGTCCGCACGGCGCAGCAGTTCAGTCATGTCGCAGGTGCCGGCAGGTACGGTCACGACACCGACCGAAGCCTCGACAGCCAGCGCCACTCCGGCCACATCGGTCGGGGTGCTGAGCGTACTGACCAGCTCCCGGGCCCGGTCCGCGGCGTGTTCCTCGGCGGCGGTCTCCGGCAGCGAGGTGATCACCACCGCGAACTCGTCCCCGCCGAGCCGGGCGAGCAGTTCGTCAGGCTCGATCGCCGCGGCGAGCCGTTCGGCGGTGGTCTGCAGGAGCCGGTCGCCGGCGGCGTGGCCCAGCGCGTCGTTGACGTCCTTGAAGTGGTTGAGGTCCAGCAGCAGCAGGGCCACGTGGGCTCCTCGGCCGGAGTCGGCGAGAGAACGCAGAGCCTCCTCGCCGTGCTCCAGCAGCCGGGTGCGGTTCGCCAGCCCGGTCAGCGGATCATGCGAGGCCTCGTACGACTTCCGTACCGCCATCTCCCGCAGTGTCGCGTGCGTGGAGGCGTTCTGCAGGGCGGCACCGAGTGCGTCCGCGAACGCCGAGAGCGCCAGTTGTTCCCGGTCGCTGAGGCTCACCCGGTCGTGGAACCACAGCCGTAGCTCGCCGATCGGCTCGCCACCGACCGCGAGTTCCCGTACCACAACGGTTTCGCTGTCGGCGGGCTCCCCGGCGATGTCCTCCGGGGTCAGGTCCCGTTCGGTGACCCCACCACCAGGTGCCCCGACCATGGTGCGCGGTGGGCTCACGGTGACCACCTCGACGCCGTCCGGAGAGAACAGCCGGTACGCGCTCTGCACCGCGGCCTCGACCACTTCGCACTGGTCGAGCCGGTTGAGCCGGTGGGTCGCGGCCGCCAACTCCTGCCAGGCGCGGCGTTCCTCGCCCGCCCGGAGCCGGGCGTTGTACGCCTGGTTGAGCAGCCACAGCAGCGGAGGTACGCCGACCAGCCACCGGGCGTCGGCGAGCCCGAGGGAAACGATCAGCAATCCAACCGCGGTGTTGCCGATCATCATCAATCCGGTGATCCAGAGCCCGCGCGTCATGACCGACAGGAATCGGCTACCGCTCGCCGCGGCGACCGCCCCGGACGAGAACAGGTTCGTCAGTGCGACGTAGCAGACGACAGCCAGGCACAGCGTTGCCGCGGCGGCGGGGGTCAGCGGAATGACCCCGTCCGCGCCTCCGACGGCGACGATCGACGCCGCACCGGCCGCCGCCACCGCGTGGGCTGCCGCGTTGTACGTCGCCTTCACCAACGGCGCGCGTGCCAGCAACTGGCTGAGCAGTACGCCGAGCAGTACCGCGGGCGCCACCCATCCGGGCGCCAGCAGCCCGAAGGCGACCACCACGGCGGCTTCACCCCAGGCGAACACGACACGCTCGCTGCCGATCCGGATCCGGAGCGTGACGGTTCTCGCCGCCGCGACCAGGCCCACGGCGGTGACGGCCGCCAACGGCGGGGGCGGCTCACTGTTGAACGCCAGGCTGGCGGCCACCACACCGAGTCCGAGCACCCCGACCAGCAGCACCCACCGCCGCAGCCGCGGTGGCAGGGGGTTGAGGACCTGCCGAATCCAGCTCAAGCCGCAACCCCCGTCGATGATCCTCCGGAGGAGGCGTGCGCGAGGGCACCGATCGCGTGGCAGGTGGATACAGCGGTCTGCGGGCGACGGACAATAGCGCGTGGGTTGGCAGTCGAGAGACGTCGCCCCGGTGGGCACCCGCAGTGCCCTTCCCGAGGCGTCGTCAACGTCTCTCGTCGATGTGGCAATCCATCAGCCCCAGTGGGTGTCGCGCATGACCGAGCACCCCCTCTCCTCTTGGAGGGAAGGCGTGCCTGGCGGCACGTGACGATAGGAGTACTCAGGATGCCGGGAATCGCGAGGCGAATCCAGGGTCCAAATACCCGAGCGACATAGGGCCCTTTTGGGTGTCCGTTTCGGACTGGTTTCCCGGGAACAGCCCGAACTGCGGCCACGAAAAGTCGTTGAATGATCACCCAGTGCGACCACGATTCGCGTGAGCGTTGTGGCGTCCCGCTGGACGCGCTCTGACAGCTCGCCGCGATCGTCGCCACCGGTCAGTTAGGGCCCTTCCGGAGTGCCGCTGGGCCGCTGATCGCCCCCGGGGGGCGGCCGGTCGTCGTTGCCCTGTGAGGGGAACCGATCCGGCAGCCGGCGCAGCCGGCTGTTCATGTTGCGGATCAGCAGGACCGTCGCGATCGCAAGCAGGACGATGATGAACAGGCCAATCGGGCCGGCCAGCCCGCCGGACCGGGTGTCACCGAAATTGTTCGGATTCTGGGCAAGCGTCGCCGCATCGACCAACAGCGTCGCCACGTCGCGCACCCCCATCACACTCCCAGCCCCTCGCCCCTGCCCTGTGAATGCCTACACGGTACGCGCATTGACCACATGATGCGCCATCCGGTGTCAGAAGCCACCGGAAGTATGACTACGCGGTTACCCGACCGTCGCGCTTCGTACACCAGCGAACAGGTCTTCCTCGTCGGGCCCGGCCTCCACGGTGGACCGCACCAACTCGTAGTCCTCCGTCGGCCAGGCCTGTCGCTGGACCTCCAACGGCACCGAGAACCACTGCCCATCCGGATCGACCTGGGTAGCGTGCGCCCGCAGCGCGTCGTCGCGTACCGGGAAGTAGTCGGCGCACCGCACTCGCGTGGTGATCCGGCTCCCCTTGTCCCGCGAGTCCTGCATCCGGTCGAGCCAGTCGGCGTACGGGGACTCGTGGCCAGCGGCCAGCATCGCTTCATGCAGTGCCACGATCCGGGCCCGCGAGAATGAGATCTGGTAGTACAGCTTGAGTGGCTGCCACGGCTCGCCGAACTCGCGGTAGCGCTCCGGGTCCCCGGCGGCGTCGAACGCCTCCAC